>CACMQL010000091.1 GCA_902615835.1 uncultured Verrucomicrobiota bacterium | reverse complement strand
TCAGACGCTTCGGACCGGAATATACCCTCCTATCCATCTGAGCCCACCACCATAAAAACAATTCAGTCATCCACCACCAAGGTTGATTTTGCCCTCAGCACCGCGTCGGCAAGTATTTCCGGAACGGTTCGTTATGATGGTAATCTTTCAGCCGTTCTTAATTCTACGCTTTTTGTCTGGGCCTTTCGTGAAGATTCTGAATATCGGGGCGAGTATTGGAAAGAAGTGGAAACAGACAGCAATGGTACTTTTACCATTCCGGTTTTACCGGGTGGAGAATATGAGGTCGGGGCGATCTTGTCGCAGGAATTGAGAACATCTGGTTACCTAGATTCACAAGTTGTATTTGCCGATCTCTCTTCAGGAAGTGTAATGGATTTAAATCTTACAATTTCCAAACCAAGTGAAACAAATTTCATTTCCGGTACGGTCAGCGGACCTGCAGGAAATCTTTTGGCAGAAGCTTATGTGTATGCGTGGGCTGACGATGGTCGTGAAGTATATTCACAAACCGATTCCAATGGAGCTTTTAAGATTTTGGCTCCGAAAGGAAGCGTCTGGCATGTGGGAGCTGAATATTCTGAAATTGATGACAATGGAACGGAGACCTTTCTCTCCACGAAGCTTGAAATAGATGTGAACTTAAAAAGCACAGATTCAAAAAGCGACCTTGCCCTGAATTTGTCTGCTCCGGATTTTAAAATTCCTGACGGGAATAGTGTTACATTTGACCCATCAGTGGATTTTGTTACTAAACTTCCCGATGGTACGGAACTGACCATTCCGGGAGGTGCCGCCAATGTGGCATCAACCGAAAAATCTGTCAGAATAGTTATCACACCTACGGCCAAGGGGCTTTCGAAAAGTTCTACTGAAAAACCCGCGGATTACGGATATTCGATCGAATTGTTTGATAGTAAAGGTAAGAAAGTGGAGGGTAATTTCAAAAAAGATGTAATTCTTTCCTTACCCGTGGATCTAAACGCCTCTCTTTCCAAAGGCATGGATGTAAATAACATTGAAGCCAAATATTATTCCACAACCAAAGATGCTTGGGATAAGGCTAAGACCAGCACATGGGATAAAAATACCAGCACTCTTACCATGACAACGGATCATTTTACCACCTTTGCCGCCGTATCCACCCCAGACATCTCCGATATTAGTACAGGTTTGGCTAAAATTGATGATGGCACCAAAGGCGATTGGTACTCATTGGACTGGCTTGGTTACTTTTATGATTCAGCCGCCGGTTGGATTTATCATGTCGAACTTGGTTGGTTATATGTGGTGAAAGCCGAAAATGGGAATTATTGGTTTTATGAAAATCAACTTGGCTGGTTATGGTCCGGACCCAGCTATTTTGATAGTTCTAAACCGGATAAATCCTTCTTATACTCAGTATCTGAGAGTAATTGGCTCTATTTCACTTTTATAAACGGCCAATCAAAATTTTACTCATATTTAAATAAAGATTGGAATACCTCTAATTAAATTTTAAAAATATTATTGCTCCATACCCTAATTAGTTACAAATTACTTTCATGAAAAAACTGATTTCATCACTCTTCCTCTTCACACTTTCAATTAATATCACCACGGCTCAAATTTCCACTTGGGATCAAAATAGTGCTTACACTAAAGGTGAAATAGCTATCAATTCAGGTAAAAATTACAAGGCTCTACAGGATGTTCCTGCTGGTATAGCAATCACTTCCTCGGCATATTGGCAAGACATCGATGAAACCAAGCCGGAACTTGCTAAAAATAATGAAAAACCTGCCGGGCTGGATACTGTGACAGGCACCACGCCTGACATCACAGAAATAGCAAACCTCAAAGCGCCTGACTCAAACACTACCACAGACAGTGGCACGGGAACAGATACGGGTAGCACGGTCTCTGTTAAACTAAAAGGGATTTCGACCAATGCTACGGTGACACCATCTGCACTGATGGTGGCAGGCGTAACCATAACAGGTGGAACGAAAAAGGTGGTATTTCAAGTGCAAGCTACTGGTACTTATGGCTCTAACGATGGATATCTT
>CACMQL010000090.1 GCA_902615835.1 uncultured Verrucomicrobiota bacterium | reverse complement strand
CAGATTCAAGGGGTCTGCGTGTGCCAATTTCATGCATAGCTGTTACAGATGTGTTGCCATGATTATGGTCATACCAAAATTGTTCCCAGCCAGATCCCGCCAAAAAAGTGACAAGGTCACCGTCTTCACTAGTGGTGCCTGCTCTAAACAATGATGCATTTCCATCTTTAGGAGCAATCATGGTTGAAGGTATGAGTTCTGCCAACATCATGTCTGCACCATAAGGATTTTTAGCAAGGATTTGATTTCCTGATTCTGGTAAGAGTAGCTTTTTGTCATCGGTGTCGATTTCACCTTCAAATTCAAATGTAACATTACCCGAAGACCTTTTGGCGATCAAGAAAGATTCGTCTGGGTATATGACTGCGTGATTCGACAATCCTGCCCTTGAATCATTCTTTTTATGCCATCCACGAGAATATCCGCCACTTGTAAGGGAACTATCCAAGAAAAAAATAAGGGACATATCCTCCGAAATCAACATCCCAGAGATAAATCCAGTCGGCAACATTAGGGAGCCCTGCAGTCCAATTAGTGGGGTAAGGACTGGACTGATGGTCCACTCCAATCAAAGTTCCAAGGGTTGTGGCTGGAATTACTTCCACTTGAGTTCCATCAGGAAAATAGTGAGAAACATTCTGAGAATCGTTTGTTCCCAAGCGGGATAGGTCTAGGTCTAGGGCGGTTTGATTGTTATCTTTAATGAGGAAGACCATTCCGTTATATTCACTGCTTGGTTCTGTAATTTTGACAAAATGAGGACCTGCTACAATAAGGACTTTCGGAGTAGAGGTGTAACCTTCTCCTTGGTTAACTACCGTCAATCCGGTAAGTTTTCCGGCTGAATTGATCGTTGCATTGACTTCCGCAGACGTATTGTTTTCAGCGTCATAAAGCATAATTTCTGGCGGATAACTTGAATTAAATCCAGGTTTATTTGTATCAAACCCCACGCTCCCCCCTTCATCTAGCCAGACAACCGATGCGTTAGTATCAACACTTCCAGAGGAAACGCTCACTCGACATACGGGCATTTGAACATTTGGAACGAAAGCACTGACTCCTTCAAAAGGATAATCGTTTGCCCCACTCTCATTGCTGTCAACAGCAAATGTAAGCCTTGCATTCGAGTTGTCGGTGCTCGCCACTGAACCTGAAAAAACCGATAATTTAGAGAGTGGAGCACTGGCAATATAATAGGTAGGGTATGAAGAATTCCCTTCGCTGACGGTGAAACTTGTTGAACCTACCAGTCCAAAAGACAGAGGAACTATGCCAAGAAAAAAAATTGCGAAAAGTGAAGAAATTGCAATTCGTAGAAAATTAATGTGAAGATTCATATGACTATGGGCTGTAAGGCGTTAACGAAACATAATAAAATATTACATAACTATGTGTATATTTTACAAAGAAAATTTTTACATTGGCCGAAGAAGAATTTAACGGGATTTCAAATTAAATCATAACATATTAAATATCAATAATTTAAGCATACAATTACGAGATAAAAAAGAGAGATGAAATCAGAAAAATTATATTGGGTAGCCACCATGCAATGTAGTTCCATGAATATTTTTCAAAAAAATTGGATCCGATGGTTCCTATCGTGTAAAAAGAAACACAGATCAAAATACCCATAAATAAATTATAAATTGTTTCTTTGCGGGCGGACTTTGTAGCAATCGGGACAAGTAATAAGCAGACAAAAAATGGAGAAAACCCGAGGGCTGCATTTTTATGAAGGATTGACATGGCCTTTCCTCTTTCCAACTTATCCTTTGACTCCATAGCCACTTCAAAAAGTTCGGTGAAAGACATTCTATTCAAGCCCTTCTGTTCCCCATCTCCGATTCCAATCATCAGTGGTTCCCGCCAATGGGCAACATTCAAAAACAAATTGGAATCACCTTTAAAAAAATTACTTCCTCGATTAACAGGTTCCAAATCCACATCATACAAATCGAGAATTAAAATTCCTTTATCTAATGATTTAGTCACCTTCGTTTTTCCTGAATTCAAAACCAATTGGATACGGTCCTGCTCATCGAAGAGAGTTATTCTGAGATTTTTCCAATCT
>CACMQL010000089.1 GCA_902615835.1 uncultured Verrucomicrobiota bacterium | reverse complement strand
GCTTCGCTAACGGGATGTTGGTTTGGATTATTCTTTTTCCAGTATTCTGTTCTGAATTAAAAAACAAAGTATCTTACATAAGAACATTTTCTTTACTAGCAGTTTTATGCTTCTTCGCCACACTTTACATTTATTTTATAGACTACAGTAGACCAGAAATTCACCCAAGCATTTTGGAGGGTTTAAACCGTCCATTAAAATCACTAAGATATCTTTTCTTATGGTTAGGTAGTCCTTTTGCTGCAGCATATGCAGATTCAGGATTTATCGGTAGTGTCATCGGGTGCACTAGCCTAGCTGTTTTTTTATTATTTTTCATTACTCACTTTATCAGTAAAACAGAATTGAAGAAAAAGATTTCTTCTTTTTACAAATCACCGTGGATCGCCTTGATAGTCTACTCATTTGTATCCGGCTTAGCTGCATCCTTGGGGAGAAGCGGCTTGGGTGTCCTACAAGCCCTGTCTCCACAGTATCCGAGTATGGCAATCTGGTTTTACATAGGTTGTGTAGGATTTATAAGTTCAATTTCAGATAAAAGACTTATTCCACTCAAACAATTTTCATTCTTCTCATTAATTACTATAACATTATTATCATACCCCGCAGGAATGAAACAGATGCGATTTTGGGGGGAAAGGTGCGAAGAAGGTTTGCTTACTGCCAGGTTAAAAACCTTTATCCCCAATAACCCACTATTTAGTTGGAAACCTAATTATGGACTATATCCATCTGATAGTCATCCAGTTTGGGAAAGACTTGAAGATCTTGCTAATTCAGAGATCCTAGATTTAGAAATTTTTAGTGATCTTGATTTAATGCAAAACTTGAATAATCCACACCTTAATTTTGGCGGAACGATGACAACACATTTAAGCCCAACCGAAGTAGAATTTAGGGGCTGGGCAATGATTCCAGGAAAAGGTAAACCAGCAGATTTCGTAGTTATATGCCAAAGGCAAAAAAGCGGCTTGATACCATTCACAGGGCTTTTACTAAATGAGAAAAGGAAAGATGTTTCCCAAGCTCATAACAATTTTAACCACAATGACTTTTGGGGATTTCGAAAAAAGATTTATCACAAGGATTCAGCATCTCAAGCGTACGAAGCATTTGCAGTAGACCAAAATAATTTTAATTTTTATCCAATTGCTGAACAAAAATAATCTGAGAGAGAAATAATCTTAATATCAGATCTCAACTAAATTGTCATCTAGCAGCAATAGGAATCCAATTTGGCTCAAAATATTGAATTTCATTTAATGATTCCATTTGGCGCCATGGTTTAGCGTCACCAAAGTAATAATGAGTAACTTGCGAGTGTCTTGTTGTAAAAGAATCATTTCGAGGCATTCCCCCATGTAAAAGGTTGCCATGCCATATTATAACTTGCCCTTTTTTTAAAATTGCTTGTGTTCTTTCATATTTATTAATCTCAATCTGCTCTTCCCAATATTCGATGACTTTTGAATAATTATCAGAGACGGGCATAAAACCTAACAACCCTTCTGATAGTTCAGGCAATAAATGACTTTTAGGGTAGTAAAAGAGAGGTCCTGAACTTGGCTCAATATCTTCAAGTGCAATCCAAACGCCACACATCTTACCAAAAGGTTTCGAATTGAAATGTAAAGCATCTGAATGAACGGACTGCTGGGTGCCCACTGGAAAATTAAGGGTTTGAAAGGGTCTAGGCTTATCATCAAAGAGGAATTCTAGAATATTAAGAATGTATGAATTGATGGCTAATTCTCTCACTTCAGGAATAACAGTCCAAAGGTCCTGCAAACGATTTTTTCCGTTCTTTAGTTTCCAATCTTGTATTTCAAAATTCAGGATACCTTTTGGAGCATTTTTAGATACCCAGATTGGTGCTAGTTGGTATAGCAAAGAAGAAAGTATTTCGGCACTTAAAAGTGAATCAATAGTTAAATAGCCATAATTCCAAAAAAAGTCTTTTAGGCCTTTATCCAAAGGCATTACAAACCTAAGGTTTCGAAAATCTTTATTTCGGAGAGTCTATTCTTCGAAGTCAAATGCCGCAACAACGGCCTTAGCAGTTTCCGCACCTGATTTACTCCCTACCAATGCAGTATAGCTTCCTTCTGGCAAATTCATAATTATTGCGGAT
>CACMQL010000088.1 GCA_902615835.1 uncultured Verrucomicrobiota bacterium | reverse complement strand
CAGAACCTACATTCTTATCAGAAAAATAATTTAAAGCCTTCTTAATAAAGTCCTTTTCTAATGTAAGTGTAGCATCACAGCAAAGCACATAATTATGTTTAGCGTGCTCCATTGCCATCGCCCGAACATAGCCTCTTCCATAATTCTTTTTAAGATCGATTAAATCTACGCCCAAGCCTTTTACAATTTCAACGCTTTCATCATTTGAGCCATCACTAATTACAAACAATTCGCTGACTGGAATAGACTGATCTCTTATAGATCGTATACATCGCTTAATTGTCTTAGCGTTGTTGTGGCATGGTATGTAGGCCGAAATTTTCACTCTAAGGATTGATGGTCAGTTTCTCGCTGTAAATTCTGTTCAAATTGAATTTTCTGTGAGTAAGAAACTGTATCTAAGATTAATCCTATGGCTAACAAAACCAGTGAAAAGACCATGATGCTACTTGCCAAAATTGCAAGTGGTACTCTTGAAATATATTGAAACTCTATGTATTCATAGATTGGCAAAGTTCCACAAAGTAAACCTATTGTACAAAAAAAACTTGCTAGAGAACCAAAAAAAGAAAGAGGACGGTAGTGCTTAAATACATGAAAGATTGTCTTTATCACTCGAAAACCATCTGAGAATGTATTCAGTTTAGAAACGCTTCCCTTTGGTCTTCTTTTAAGTTCTATGGGAACTTCTCTAATACCTAACCTTTTATCTAAAGCGTGCAAAGTTAACTCAGTCTCTAATTCAAAACCTTCGCATAGAATTGGAAATGTTCGAATAAAACGGCGCGAAAAAACTCGATACCCGCTCATAATATCTGACAACTTTGTCTTGAAAAGAAAGTTTATAAACCATCGTACAAGATTATTTCCAAAGGTATGGAAACTCCGTGAGGTTGCAGTCTGATAATCTCCTTGAGTTAGGCGATCTCCTACTACCATATCAATATCTTCTTTTTCAATCTCGTTGAGCAGTTCATGTATACTTTCGCTGGGATAAGTTGAGTCAGCGTCAACCATTACATAATAATCCGCATCTACATGTTGAAAAGCCCAGCGAATAGCGTTTGCTTTACCTTGTCTTCTTACGCTCCAGACTCCTCCTCTGCAATTTAATTTATTGAGAGTCTCTTCTGCCAACTTCTTCGTGTTATCGTTAGAATTATTATCGATTACGATGATAGAGCTATCTGGTAATTCAGAGTGAAAATCTTTAATAACATTTTCAATTGTTAAAGATTCATTATAGGAAGGTAAAATTATTGCTATTTGCATATTTTTACTAATTTAAAGGGTAATACCTGCATCAATATAGTATAAAAAAACATCTTCTATTTCATTCAGCTCAACCTTCTTCCAAGTTTGTTCCGCATTAAGTTTACTAGCCCATTTTTCAAATTGATGGTTACTTGGAACACTTTTTTCTTTTTCTATTAAAAGAAGCAGCCTTAGCTTTTTACTTGATCTGTAAGTATCAAACAAAGAGTTCAACTCACTATGAGTAGAAGCAAATACCGTTTTTTCTGCAAAATCTAATGGAGCAATATTGCAGTGTTTTGCACAAAAAAAGAAAACGGAGGAACCTTGATGATGAACCTCACTCAATCTCTTTTGAATGAAACCTGAGGGATAAGTTTCAGACTTAATACCATTGGTGGTTTGCTGGTCCCAGGAAAGGTTATTCGTAAACTGCCCGAAACGATTGAAACCATTAAGCAGCAATGGATAAGAAATTGTAACAACCAACAGCTTCAAATATAAAAAACGCTTCACTAAATTCGGAAATTGAATATGCCCTGCAAATACAACTTGGATGATCGTAACTTCAATCAATATATTGAATAATACCCTGTATCTCGCGTCGAAATTCAAATGCGTATTCGCAGTTTTATACTGATATGCATGCAGCGTAAAAAGCACAACTGTAACAAACATCAGGACTATTACAAAAAGCCAATACTCAAAACGAATAGCCGTTCCACATCTATAAAGAAAAATCCATAATATGACATTCCCCATTAAAGCAAAAAGCATGTAGCAGATAATAAGATTATTGAGTTGTGGACTGAACCAATCCGCAATATCAGCAACCAGACTAGTGGTCCCCAATAAATATGAGGCGTTGATAAAAAAATCATGTCCAAAAGCCAACCACCCTGGGGAGCAGAGAGTGCTGACAAACAATTGCGACCCTTGTGT
>CACMQL010000087.1 GCA_902615835.1 uncultured Verrucomicrobiota bacterium | reverse complement strand
AATAGAAATGAAAGCCAAGGAAAAACTTCCCCCGGAAACCTGGGATGCCCTGTCCGAACATTTCCAAGCTTTCGAAGGGTATTGGCAGGATTTACTCGGTCAAAAAGAAAACCTCTCTTTACAAGCTTTGAATCCTGTCCAGAAACTCATGATCCAGAGCCTCGATGACGCTGAGCAGGAAGTATGGAGTGAATTGGAAGAACAGGAACGGCTTGATTTCTTCACCATTGAAAGCAACGCTTCAAGATCCGAATACCTGGAGCGCAAAAAGATGGAGATTCGTAATCAGGCAGCCGAATCCATTGAAACAAGGGGCGATCAGATTGCGGAAAAATCAGCCGAGGTCCTCAAGTCCGCGTGGAGTGGACTTTTAGGCTTATTCGCCAAAATTACCTACCTCGCCATCATCCCCATATATTTATTTTACTTTCTTGGTTCCAATCGGAACCTGATTGATGATTTGGAAAAGGAACTTACCTTCCTCTCAGACTCCTTCAAGGAGGATGTGATCTTTCTACTCCGTGAATTTGTGGGCATCCTGGTTGCCTTCTTCCGTGGACAATTGCTGATCGGATTGATGATGGGGATCGGATACGCCATTGGATTTAGCCTAAGCGGACTGAAATTTGGGATCGCTCTGGGACTGCTTTTTGGCTTACTCAATATTGTTCCTTATCTCGGTTCGATTGTGGGGATCATTACCACGCTACTGATTGGATACCTGCAGCCCGACGGCATTGCACAAAGCGGAGAGTGGACCATCTTGATCGGATGCGGGATTTCCTTTTCGGTGGTTCAATTAATTGAGAGTTATTATCTTACACCCAAGATTATGGGACAGCAGACGGGCCTGCATCCGGTGGTGGTGATTGTTTCAATCTTTTTTTGGGGAACCGCTCTGGGTGGAATCTTGGGAATGATTTTCGGTATTCCTCTCACAGCCTTCCTGATTATAGCCTGGCGTCTATTGTGCCGAAAATATTTTAACCGCAGTCTTTGCTGATTATAGAAATGCCACGGTTGATCTCCCGGTAGCTTACTCAAACGGAAGATTCCCTGTTATTATGAATTTAATCGGAAATGCTCATAACTACATGCACCTAGTGAAAAGATGGCGTGAGCTTGGCCGAAAAGTTGGTCTTAGAATTCGCAAGTTTGCAACGATGGATGGCCTGCCATGCTATGAGCTTTCATCCAAAAGAGATATTTCAGAATGCCAATTATACCTGTCCGCAGGTATTCATGGGGATGAGCCAGCAGGCACCGAGGGGCTCTATGCATGGGCCAATAAAAACTGCAAGATACTTTCCCGAGTCCCGGTTATTATCTATCCCTGTTTGAACCCCTGGGGATTGCTCGAAAACAGCCGTTTTACCTTAGAGGGGAAAGATCTTAACAGACAGTGGGATAAAGGGGAAGATGTATCCATCGCTGAGATTATTCAAAAGACCATGGGTGCCCAATTTTCACTTGCTGTCAATTTGCATGAAGATTATGACGCCCATGGTATTTATCTTTATGAACCACCAACCGTGAAAAAAAGGGACAATCTTGCTTCGCAGATTCTTGAGTCCGGGAGTGAGTATATAACGATTGATTCGCGAAAAAAAATTGAGGGCCGCTGGGCAAGGAAAGGCATTATTCGTCCCGCACCCAGTTCCCTGCCCAAGGAGGGATTGCCGGAAGGTGCCTTTCTTCAGGAATGTCGAGCAGAGAGAACTTTCGTGTTTGAAACACCTTCCGAACTTGACTTGCAGGTAAGAGTGCAGGCACAGGTGGCGATGCTTGATCATGCTGTTACAAAACTTCTGTTATAACTGTAACAGTTGCCCGTAATTTTGGGTTTTCGATTGCAGGCAACCCAATTCCTTGGCAAGAAGAATATTTTCCATCTCCCTTTTCGTACTCCAATCCCGATGAATGCATTTAAGGAAAATCAAGATGTGATTCATCGCATCGATCCTGATAGTTCCGAAGAAAATTCGGTCCGATTTGATGAGTTGGTCGGACTACTGGAAGCCGGAAGCGATAAGGATGTAAAATCTCATCTGGTGAATTTTCACCATTCCGACTTGGCGAATGCATTTGGTTTGCTTCATAAAAAACTGCGTTCGCGATTATTGGAATTTGTTAAGGATGATTTAGATCCGGATCTTCTGTTTGAACTCGAGGATCATTTAAGGCACGAGATTACGGATAATCTTTCTGCTCAGGAAGTGGCGGAAGCAATCACGGAA
>CACMQL010000086.1 GCA_902615835.1 uncultured Verrucomicrobiota bacterium | reverse complement strand
CGAGGGGATTCTCCTTTGGCAATGAGCACGGCGGCACTCCGACCGATAATGGCACCGGGTTCCTGCATTTCTTCTTTTAAGGTGCGGCTAATCTCAAAATCAGTGGTCTTGGATTCCCTTTTTTCGTCGCTTTGGGCCATAATTGGCTCCTGTTGAGTGGCATCCTGACTGACATTAGGCACATTCGCTCCCATACCTGTCGCATTGCTTTGCGGTTGAGTCTCAACGGTGGTGGCTTCATCTTTATCGGTTGTGGATGTGCGGGGAACTTGCCCTTCTGGATCAAATTTTTCATCCAGTAAAGTGGAGGATTTCGTATCGAGGTTAACCGAAACTCTGGCCACTACATTTTCTTTTCCGACTATTCTCGCGAGCATGGTCTCAATCTTTTGTTCAAGCCTACGCTCCTGTGCTTGGTATGCCTTCATGAGTTGCCCCGCAACCCCACCAGCACCGCCACCGTCCTCTCCTTCTTCAGATAGAAGATTACCCTGATTATCCATCACAGAAACATGTGATTTGTTTACTCCCTTGACTGCCCGAGAAACAAGGAACTGTATTGCAATGACGGTATTTTTATCAAGGGTGTTACCGCCGGAATCGACATAAACTGAAGCACTTGGACGGTCGTTAGGATCTTCACTTAACAAAAGGTTATTTTCAGGTTTCACCACGAAAACCTTTGCCGAGCGTACAGCATCCATCATGCTTATAGTCCTCGCTAGCTCACCCTGGATGGCCCGCGTGTGATTTGTTCTTTGAACAAAATCACTGATGCCAAAATTCCCTTCATCAAAAATCTCAAATCCAACATCTCCTGTTTTGGGTAAGCCTTTCATAGCCAGTTCCATCCTCATCGAGGCTCTTTTACCTTCCGGAACAAGAATTGAATCGCCTGCTTCGTTGTACTCATAGGCGACTTGGTTGGTTTTTAAAATCTCTACGACTTCCCCCAAATCTTTGGGATCAGCACCACTAACCAATACCCGCATCTGCGTGCTTCCGCCCGACCATGATAAAATAGCAACGCTCAAACCCACGATTCCCAACGCAGCAAAAAGAAGGGTGGCTTTTTTCGAACCGGGTAAATTTCCCCACAGTTCTGCTAACTTCTCAAATCTCTCTTTCATATGTGAATTCTCTTATATTATACCTGCATTCTCATTAATTCTTTGTAAGAATCCACGAGTTTGTTTCTTACTTCGATCATCAAATTGAATGCAACCCCCGCTTCCTGTGACTTGACAACGGCTTCGTGAATATTGTCAGACCTACCAAGAATCAAATCCTGAGTCTCTCTCGCTGAGATTTTCTTCTTTTGATCAACGCCTTTAATGAACTTTTCGAACATCTGAGCGAAACCGGGAGCTGTGACCCGATCAACCGGTGCAGTTCGGTCCAGTTGAACCGGGGCTCCCGTGCTGTCAGGAGAGTTAATCGCATTGGTTCTGTTCTCAAAATTTTGGGTAAGTCGTTCAGCTTGGCTGTTAGGGCGAAGATTAGGATTCTGCGTGAGCAAATCGTTGAGACTGGGTAGGGAAGAAATTTCGTTCACCATAATTTTTATTTGCCGATGGCCATAGCTTGCTGGGCCATTCTTCTTGAGGTTTTAACAACGGTTAAATTAGCTTCGTAGGCTCTGGAAGCACTAATTAGATCAACCATTTCACGGGAAACATCCACATTTGGCATTTCAACCATACCGTCTTCGTTTGCGTGAGGATGTCCGGGGTTGTAGATCATTCTTCCAGGGGTTTGGTCGTCCACGACATCCGTGACCCTGACCCCTTGGTATAAGTTCTCATCCACATATCCGGGGATTCTTTTTTCGGGTGACTTGGTAAATTCCTCAAAAACGACTTCTTTTCGTTTGTA
Source organism: uncultured Verrucomicrobiota bacterium (assembly GCA_902615835.1). GTDB lineage: Bacteria > Verrucomicrobiota > Verrucomicrobiia > Opitutales > Seribacteraceae > Seribacter. The sequence continues at coordinate 522 of CACMQL010000086.1, read as the reverse complement.
AACATTTCCAGAAGCATCCTGAGTGGTGTTGGAATTAGCAATATTTTGGGCAATGATTTCAAGGCGAATTTTTTCTGCTGACAGAGCACTACCTGTCGACTCAATTCCCGGAATCAGATTCATACTCATGGTAAAATTTTCCTACTAGGCCCGTCCACGGATAGCTTTGTTGATGGTTTTGATGGTACCACCCACAGCCCCAGTCAGGTACTCGTAATTGAGAGTGTTGCGGTTCATCGCTAACAGTTCCTCGTCTAACTGAACAGTGTTGCCGTCCATTCGCACGGGTTTAGCCTGTCTGTCCTCCGCACTTCGAGGCAGCAGGGCTTTCACCCTTCGGAAATCGTTTCGGTCGACAGCACGCCTTAGTTCAATGGAAAAGGTCTTAGGAAGATCCCTCCTTTTAAATCCCGGAGTTTCCACATTCGCTATGTTATTGGACAATGTTTCGTGCCTTAGATGGGCGGCATCAAGAAGCTTTTTGGATATGAGATAATTTTCCTGACTGTAGAGATTGTCTAA
>CACMQL010000085.1 GCA_902615835.1 uncultured Verrucomicrobiota bacterium | reverse complement strand
CTATTTTTTCAAGTTCAGATTGATTCAATCAAGGAGAGTGGTTTCTTTAGGATGCTCGCTGAGAAATATCCGGAAATATCCAAAAATATTTCCAATCCCAAGCAATTGGATAGTGAGCTTCAAGAAATGATAGAGGTGACCGGGCTCAATTTTGAGGATCTTTCCCAATTTAGTTTAATGGTTGAAGGATTGGATGGCATAAGTAAAGCGTCAGAGGAAGGTAGATCTCCCAAAATTGGATCTGAACTGGAGTTCTTTTTCTCGGCAAAAATAAAAGGTCACCTTGATGCAATAAAAATGTTTGCTTTTATCTTGGAGGAAATTGGCGAAGAAAAAGGAGATGGAATTCGCAAGAAAGTGGAAAAATCAATAAGCAAAAAAGGGGAATCTTTCTCAATCACTATGCCATCCGAGCTAACCGATCAGGTCTTTTCCGACACCGACCTGCTCTTCTCTATTTCAAAAGATGGGAATTATTCGAACATTCAAATTGGTCTGCCAGGCAAAATGGACGGTCTCACAGAAGATGGAGACCAGAATTCGACCCTTGCATGCGTTAATGCAATGGCAAAAGACCGCCAAATTACCTTGGGCATTAGGGTGGACCCAGCAGTTTGGGAAAGACCCGAATTTAACTCTCAGCAACAAAATCCTCTCTTTGCAGGTTTGGCCAATTCTATCAAGGGAATCAGAGAGTTTGGTCTTGCCATAAGTTTTCGAGAAGAATCTCTAGGTGTTGAAATATGCGTTCATTGCAAGGATACGCAATCTGCACTCGGTTTGTGGACAGTGGCTCAGGGAGGACTGGGTATGGCACAGTTGGCCATGGCCCAGCAAGGCGGGCAGTCACCCACCATAATATCGAGAATTAAAACGCAGGCGGAGAAAACAAATGTTTTTGTCCGGGTTGATCTTTTGGAAGCAGATTTAAATGAGTTTGAACGAATGTCACTGCTTCCCCAACAAGCCCAAACTGCCGGGTCTAATGAATCAACAAATGCTTTAGATTCTATGGTGGGCAAGAAAGCTGCACCGATTGAAACAAAATTGCTGGATGGAACTTCGTTCAATCTGGCTGAGTACGGAGGGAAGGTGGTGGTGCTCGATTTTTGGGCGACTTGGTGCGGGCCTTGCATAAAGGCCTTACCTGAATTGATTGAGAGTATCTCAGACTTTGCCCCGGAGGAAGTTGTTCTGGTGGCCGTGAATCAGGGCGAGAACAAAAAAAGGATCACCCAATTTCTCCAACAGAAAAAGCTCATGGATTTGACGGTTGCAATGGACAAAAACCAAAGGATTGGTCGTGATTATCAGGTGCAGGGCATTCCCAAAACGGTGGTGATTGACCAAAAGGGCATCATTCGTCATGTGGAAGTCGGCTTTGCTGAAAGAACAGCCTTTCGAATTAAGTCTAAAATAAGCAAGTTAATCGAAAAATAAACTTTTCTTTTTGATTGTCCGGAAGGATATTATTTCCTTCTGAGAAAAGGCTTTTTTGTCCTAATGAACCCGGGTGGGTCTATGGAATAATAATGTTTTTAAAGTTCAATCAGTCCAAAACGCCCGAAAGGAGATAAAGCCATGATGAAAGTCAATGATTTCCAAAAATACGAAATTTCCCTCAAAATTCCTTACGAGGAATATTTCAGTCTAATTTATGAATCCAAATATCTTCTGGAGGCACGGTTGGGGCCAGACCGTTGTTTCGTCGCCAAAGTGGCCATGTATGGAAATAGCCGGCGCCGTGGAGTGGAAAAAGCGATTGAATGGTTCAACAAGGAATTCAAGGGCTTATTGGGTTCAGCTCATAAGGTAATGACCATAGACGATCCTTTTGGGGAAGTTTCCTACGATGCCACTTTCGCCTGCAATGATCTTGGTAACAAGTACCTAGATTCCCAAACAATTGAGCGAGTGATAGCTGAATCAGATGGTGACTTGGCTCCTGAGGATCCGAAATCTGAAAACAACCAACACAACTGTTTACGTCGGATGAAACGGAGAAAAAAACAGGTTATTCAACTGACTTCCAGGCTTTCTCAAACACCCAGTGGTACGATTTACTACAAAATGGTTGAACCCGTTGTATCCAGTGGGAAAAGAATGAAAACTACATCCGTTAAACTTTCTTCCAAGAGCTTGGAAAAAGCATTGCGTGAAGTTAGCAGGCGTGGGCTTGATAAATTCGAGAAATTTGCTCATTCTGGATCGGTTGATAAGAAAAAAAACTCCCAAACCCCATTCGCTGCTTAAGTGTCCGACCCTTCTTCAGATCGTTCAACTGAGTTACTTCAGCTTATGATGAAGTACCAAAGACGCATCTTTGCATATATTCACACCCTTGTACCTTCGAGAAGTGATGCGGAGGACATACTTCAGGAAACAAGCCTGACCATTTGCGAGAAATTTAAGGACTTTGAACTGGGGA
>CACMQL010000084.1 GCA_902615835.1 uncultured Verrucomicrobiota bacterium | reverse complement strand
TACCAATTTCTTTTCGGGGAACCGGTTAGGGAGAGGGGGACGGGAACCCGATTTGTCGAACTCGCCCTTGGGCAAAGCGGAGTGATAAATCTTGCCCATTGTCGAAGTGGTATAACCGTTAAGCTTAAATGCCTTAGGAATCGTAATATGATTGGCGTATTTCGGAACCTTCTTGAAAGAGGGTTGGAGAGAATAAACGCCAGTGGTGGATGGTCTGAGCCCAAGCATGACAGAGGTTCGGGACGGATTACATACGGGTGCCTGGCAATGGGCATTGGTGAACAAAGTTCCCCTTGCCGCCAACTTATCCAAATTTGGCGTTTTCACCTGCGGATGGCCACCCAGGCAACCGATCCAATCGTTCAGATCATCAATGGCCAGAAACAGAACATTTGGCTTTGACCAAGCTTTAGTGAATGAACCAAAAAAAATCAGGAGAGTTATAATGACAGAGGCCTTCATAAGACGAAAAAAGGAACTAAAGTAGGATTAGGCAGGTACAATCGCCCCGTGGTCGCGTAGAAGCGAGTGGATCTTAGTCAAGGGAACTTCTTGGGGGGGTGACAGATGACTTGGCGGCAAGCACGGCGGTACAGGCAGCAGCCTGCCCCATGCCCATGCAGGATGCCTGAACCCTGGCGGCGGAATTGGCATAGCGGTCACTGGACAGGCAACGACCGGCCACCATTAAATTCCTTGATCCTTTTGGAATTAAAGCACCTCTTGGAATGGTTGGGACAACACCCCTCTTCAAATGCTTGGGAACCACTCCATCCTTGGTGTGCAAGTCAATCGGATAAAAGGAATAACACAGGGCGTCTTCAAATTTCCTCCCTTTCTGGTAATCACGAACCGTGATGGTGATCTCCCCTTTGATCCGAAAAGTTTCCCGGGTTGCAGTTTCATTCATCATTCTGTCAATACTTGCATTTTCACCACCGGGAATCGTCTTGAGAAACTTGAGCATCCGAAGGACGGACTTTCTGCCTGCCAAGTTGGTCTGGGTCTGAGTCCCCGCATCGGTCGAATCCGCTCCGAAGATATGATTAACATTACCTCTTTTGCTACGAATGGGTTGCATCGCTTTACCACTCCAGGTATCCCCCTTTTGCAACCGACCTTCCTTGACCGCCTCATTGTACATTTGTTGAATCAGCTTGGCGTTTTTATCAATTACATCCCTATTCAACCCCTTGTAAACCACAACCTGCGTACCGGGCTGACGGTCGTCTCCACGCAAACGCTCAAACCCTAACATCCCGACCACGGTGGCATTCCCACTGCAGTCGATGATCTGTTTGCAACGCAGTTGATAATTTACCCCCTGTCCACGCACATCAACCAGCCAGCCATCGGGAGCCTGGCTGACCTTTTCGCCGAGCTTCCCGCCAAGGTTGGCATGCCATTGCCGAGGGTTCCGAGCGTGAGTTTTATGGCACCCACTATTGGACGGGAGAAGAAACCTTAGTTGATCCTGAGACCAAAGAATTACTGGGCGACGATTCAGGTCTGATCATGGATCGAGCTCTGGATTTCATCGACAAACATCGCAAAAATCCCTTTCTCGCAGTTGTATGGTTCCATGCTCCTCACTTACCTTGTGTCGCGAGTCAGGAAGATACAGATAATTATGCAGCTGTTGACCCCAAGCTAGATGGACTGCATCTCAACTATTATGGTTGTGTAACTGCACTTGATCGGGCGGTTGGCAAGCTCCGTGCCCGTCTAAGAAAGCTCGGTGTTGCGGAAAATACGCTTGTTGCCTTTTGCTCGGATAATGGTCCTGAAGGAAATCAGAATGCTCCTGGTCGGCAAGGCCATTTTAAGGGGCGCAAGCGAAGTTTGTACGAGGGTGGCGTACGAGTTCCCAGCCTGCTCGAATGGCCGGCAAGGATTAAGCCCGGGACCACTAGTAAGGTAGCTACTTGCACCGTAGATTACTTTCCTACCGTCCTTGACCTTTTGGGTATTGAGATGCCCGACGACCGCCCACTTGACGGTATCAGTCTGGTCCCCCTGTTCGATGGAGTCATGCAAACCCGTCCGAGCCCCCTCGGATTTCACATTCGCGGTCAGGCTGCATGGCATGACGGTGATTGGAAAGCTTATTGTTCCAAGGTCAACACTCATGAATGGGAATTATATAACTTAAAAGATGATCCACACGAGAAGAAGAACCGTGCAGCAGATAAGTTGCTTAAACTAGAAGCAATGGTTGGGGCTTGGGAAAAGTGGAAAGCCTCCGTCGAAGCCAGTGACCAGGGCGTAGATTATTAAGAGAAGGTGGCTACAAGCAATATCTCAGAACCAAACTTCAATTTACGGAATTTTGTAAGGAAGCGGGTACAAATAACATTTAAATCCTGAACAATGTATTCTACAATAATCTTATGAATCGTCGTAACTTTATTAGGTCCAAGATGGCGGGGACTGCGATCCTGGCTTCTT
>CACMQL010000083.1 GCA_902615835.1 uncultured Verrucomicrobiota bacterium | reverse complement strand
GATGATTGGATATGGAAACAGGAGAGGTGCGGACACATCCCGGTTGATCCATGATTACAGGATTGGGGGGTTGCGGACCGAGTAGGCGGGCCAACTCATGAGAAAAATAAGTGGGTTTATCCGGTGGTGGTTCGTGCACTCGGATGGGAATGGGCGGACGCCCATCAAAATCGGGTGGTCTATATCTATGCATTACAATTTTAGTGAATTGATTATAAAGGATGATTGGATATGGAAACAGGAGAGGTGCGGACACATCCCGGTTGATCCATGATTACAGGATTAGGGTGTTGCGGACCGAGTAGGCGGGCCAACTCATGAGAAAAATAGGTGGGTTTATCCGGTGGTGGTTCGTGCACACGGATGGGGACGGGCGGATGCCCATCAAAATCAGGTGGTCTATATCTACGCATTACTAATTTTATCTTTTATTTTGAAAAAGGTTCTAATTGATTCTTGGAAACTCATTACAGTGAATTTTATACATCTGATTAAGCTTTGGCATTGAGCATTGCCCCTCGGTGATGCTTGGTGGTGAGGTCAACGAGCAGGTCGTTCATACGCATACTTTTCCCAATCACATTGTTCGCCATCTGCATTTTTACGGCATTACGCATTTGCTGAACGGAAGCCTGGGAATAATCAGTGTCGACGACTTTACTCAGGGCATCCTCATTATGAACCATGCTGTTCTCCAGATGTTCCATGGCTTTCTGTAGGTGGGAAGTTTCGGCTTCATTTTGAGCAAGCATTTCTTCGAAATAAGAAATGGACTTGGTTATACTAAATGGTGATATGTTTTTTACGGCAGATGGATCACTGCTTTCCGTGCTATTACCATTCGGGTTCGTTGTGCGGTCCGAAGCTCCGGTGCCTGAAATTGTATCTGCTGAGGAATTGAAAGACACTTCCACATCAAAGTCTTCCCCGGCTTTATTTGCGGTAAACTTTAGGTAGTTGTCTCCATTATTATAGGAAGCAGTTGGTAAGTGCTCCTGTTGCGCGGCGGTGAAGTTCGTAGTAATGTAACTGTTAATTTGAGTAACCAAATTATTAGCCACATCATCGGTGGTTTCACCCTTCTGGGCAGTCACGCTAATGACATTTGCATCGGTTAAAGCAGGGGTGGCGAGAGCTGTTTTAACCGCATTTTCAGGCCAATTTGGAGTGGATTCGTCTCCATGTAAAACCTCGCTTACCCTGACATTGAAAATATCACCGGGAGCAATAAAGCCATCTGTTCCTCCATCCGAACTCAATGCCACTCTAATTTCCTTTGCCACCCCAACATCATTCGGTATGTCAACAGATAGATTTGTGCTCATATTTCCAGCCCCAGCCGGGTCTGGAATGTATTGATCGCCCGTGGTTCCGGAAATCGTAGGGGGTGTATTATCTACGGTAAGACCAGTAGTAAAATTTCGTTCAAGGTGTGCAGCCTGCAAGGTTATTTGAGCGTTACTGTAATTCCCTGCTCCGTCACTAAATTGTACGACATCGTTTGGTTGGTAAGCCTGTCCACCGTTATTGATCGCTATATTTGAGAGCTCTCCTGAACGATTGATATCAAAGTCAAGTGATAGACCACTCCCAGTAAAACCACCACTAACAAAAGATGCACTTTGATTCGTGTAGGACCAGGAAGTTTGAGCAGTTCCACTGGTATGAGTAACCGAATCCACACCCCCTTGCACTTTGGTTATATCCAGGGTAATATCCTCAGGTAGTGCAGTTGCCCCAACAGTAAGTGTAAGATCATTGACAAGGTCTACTCCACCTACCTGAGATCCTCTAAAAGTAATTTCATCTCCTGCAGAATATCCAGACCCACCAGCATTAAGATTATCGATTGTAACATTTCCTCCATTAATAGTTACATCCACATCAAGCCCCCCGGGATCACTTAATCCAGTGTAAGTACCGTCAACTAAATTAAGATTTTTTCCAGCAGCAGTACTTTTGGTCAAACCAGCACCATTGACTACAGTTCCTCCTCCAATATTTGCAGCACTAATCGTAATGGTGCCTCCGGCAAGAAAACCATCACCGGTTCCACGATCATCATAGTTAGTAACAGTAATTGCGTTAGTCGCTGCATCGACAGTTAAATCTAATTGAAGATTCCCCGTAGTATCCTGTACATTATTGTAAGTACCACTGGCCAGCCTGGTGCCTACAGCCATTGAGTAATTTAACTCCTTTACCTCGGTCGTGGCTGCGTCAAGACTGGCAACGGTGTACTCAAAATCGTTAGCCCCATCCTGACCATTCATCAATGAACCGACAACTTTAAATGTGTCTCCAACTTCATAATTAGTTCCCGCAGTATGAACCGTGGTGGTGCCGTGTCCCCCATTTGTCGCAATATTTTGCACATTCAACTTAGCTCCGGAACCAGAAGCAACCAGGTTGGTGGTCGCCCGTTCATTGAATGTAGATACTACAAATCCATTTTGTGT
>CACMQL010000082.1 GCA_902615835.1 uncultured Verrucomicrobiota bacterium | reverse complement strand
GTCATCCGTTATTTCAAGTGAGGGATTTTCAATAATACCATCATCACCAGAGTAATGGGTGAAGAATTCTGTAGATGAAGAATCCCAGGTTGGACTAAATTTCCGAGTGACCCTGTGAACACCACCGCCTCCATTGATTTTATCTGTATCTTGGTTTTTATACAGAATTCCATTAGCACGAGAATTTGATGCTCCCGGATAAATATTGTAAGTAACAGGTTTACCTGATCCATTAGAGACCTCAACTATTTCATCAACACTTTCAATGGCAGATCCTTCAGTTGCCCAAATCCCCCTCGCGAAAGATAAGCCTGAATCATCATATTTCTGAGTATGATCGAGACCTCTGATAGCGTTACCCATACTAAATACGCACTTATTTCCCCTCCAACCTCGGTAAATATCTACTGCTCCACCGGAATTGATCCGAAGGGATCTAGTCCCAGATAATGCATGCACATTTTGTGTTTGAGCACGAACGGCATGACTTCCATCAGTTGATTTACCTGCTTCAAAATCTAATTCCACAAAAGCAATATTTTTGACATCATCAAAAAGCAGGGAGGCAGCAGACAATGGAAGAGCTAGATAAATGGTGGAGGTTATTTCTTCGAGTCGATCTACTAATGCCGTAAACTCGTTATTGAAAATAACCCGATCTGAGTTCGACATAGTCGTGTACATAGCTCGAAGGCATAGGGACTCCATTCGTTCATAAATCTTTAAAACCTTTTGCAACCCTTCCGGTTGTGTAAGTAAATAAAATTGAGCACTCTGTAAGTTCAACTTAGTTGATTGATTTATAACTTCATCGGAGTGCATGCGATTAACCTGAGAAAATCCAATAGCATCATTGGATGAACATATCATCCGTGCCCCGGAGAAATGCCGTCGAGCAACTTTACCAAATTTATCCAGTGCTTTTGTCTCGTCAATCTGTAGCTGGAGAGCCGTGACATTCGTAGGTATCATTCTTCTGCCCTCCTGATTTTGTGAGCATGGATTAAAAAGATGTTTTTAAAAAGCCCGCCCAATAAAAAGAAGCAGCATAAAAGTTTTCCCGATAGGAAACCACTCGATGCAAATGTTTTAACATCAAGATGACACCCTAGAAAATACTTTAATTTACTAACTATCATTTACTGAGCGGGCTTTATATTTAAGACTTTTTATACAAGATTAAATGCCGACCATTCATCCGATGAGGGAGAGAGCCACGGTTGATAACTGATTGGCCTGGGCGGTCATCGAGGCACTCGCCTGCACCAGGATATTATGCCGGGCGAACCGGGTGGATTCCAGGGCGATATCCGCATCCATGATACGACCGTGAGCGGCCTCCACATTGGTCAGGTTGGACTGCAAAAGATCGATTCGTTGCATCACCCGGTTTTGCTCCGCCCCGTTTTCAGCTCGCATGTCGGCAATCCGGTTGATCACATCAATGAAGCTTCCCACTGAAACCACGGTAATATCGTTGATAAAGCCGTTGGTCACATGTGCGGTGCCCCCGGTGCCAAGGCTAATTGCCCCCAAACTAAAATTACTGGTACCCGTTACTCCGGCCAGTGCTCCAATAGAGAGCATGAAGTCAAAGTTGATCACATTAATCGATACGCTTCCATCCGCAGTCAGACCCGAGTCATGTGTCTGGAGAGTCCGGCTGAAGGTTGTGTAAGACAGCGACGCACCGGCTCCATTGATGTATGTTCCTCCGTTGGTGGAAGTATTCAGCACCGAAGAAGCCGTGCCGGCTCCGCTCGAGAACAGACTGATTCCGTTAAATTTCTCCTGAGAAATCTGATTTAGTTGCGACTGCAATTCCACAAATTCCTTGGAGTAATTTTCGATGTCTCCGGTATTCTTGGTTATGTCCTGAGCCATGGTCCGCAATTCGGACATTCGATCGACTATTTTTCCCGCTGCCGCTAAGCTTGAATCTTGCATCTGTAAGTAGGACAATGCATTTTGCGAATTTTGAATGATGGAACTTGTCCGGTTCATTTTGGAATTCAGCTTGTAGGCGACCGAGAGACCGCCCGCGTCATCCGCAGCACTATTGATTCTTTTGCCGGTTGATAAACGCTCCAGGCTTTTCCGGAGGGCATCATTGGCACGTGATAGGTTGAACGACGACGCGGTGGCCGTCGCATTTGAGTTTACTACTACTGGCATTTTTTATCTTCCTTGATCTTTATTTTTATTAGTTTGGTTGTGGGGTCAGGGTACTTCCTTGCATCCCCGAAATGTTAAGGTTAATTGCATTTGAAAATTTAGAGCACATTTTTCTGTTAATTAAATTCCATCGCTTAAGAGTGTCTGTATCATTATATTATTTGAGGTTAAATGGTTGTGTATTCTAAGTCATAGTGGAAACAGGGTAGGTGCGGACACATCCCTGTTGATCCATGCTTACAGGATTGGGTGGTTGAGGACCGAGTAGGCGGGCCAACTCGTGAGAAAAATAGGTTGGTTTATCCGGTGGCGGTTCGTGCACACGGATGGGGACGGGCGGACGCCCATCAAAATCAGGTGGTCTATATCTATGCATTACAAGTTTTGAAAAATTG
>CACMQL010000081.1 GCA_902615835.1 uncultured Verrucomicrobiota bacterium | reverse complement strand
GGCAAAACATATGATCGAAAAGACCGGATGCCATGGCGTATCCGCCGGACGGGGTGCGTTCTACAACCCCTGGATTTTCCTCCATACCCAGCAATACTTGGACTCGGGCATCCTTCCCCCGGAACCCAGCTTTGCGGAAAGAATCCGGGTCATGCGCAGACATTATGATCTTATGGTCGAAGTATTCGGGGAAGACCGCGGATCCCTGCAATTCCGCAAAGTCGCTCCCTGGTACTCCAAACGTTTCGGACCAGTCAAACCCTTTAACACCGCAGTGGTGAAAATCAGCTCCCCCACAGATTTTGAAAAGGTATTATCTGAATACCTCGAATGGAGAAAACAATTTACTGATGACGCCGGCGAATTATTGGCACGCTATCAAATGGCACCCATGATCGCCTCGTTTATGGAAGAAGAAGATGCCTTCCAGGCAAAACAAAGAAAAGCGATTGGTGTCCCCAAGGGCCCGGTGGAAGTCTGGTAAGTTGGATTGCTGGCCCGGTTTCAGGGCATCTTGGCGATCATCATCCCCATCCCGCAGGTATCGGTCACCCCGGCAAAGACCAGTCTGGCTCCGATAAACGCAGATAGAGCAAAACCGCCCGGATGTACAAATTGCCCGATCGCGGTTCCGATCACCACTAACGAACCCGCTGCTATCCGTACCTGCCTTTCGAGGGACATCACTTTCTTTCCACGACCGGTAACCCGGCCGCATGCCACGCCGAAGTCCCACCCTCCACATTTACGATATGGGTAAACCCGGCAGCCTCCAGTTTCTGGCTCACCTTCATGGAACGCCCACCCGACTGGCAGATCACATGGATTTCCTCCTCTTTGGCAAAAGGTATTTTCTCAAACTGCAAGGATTCCATCGGATGATTCACCGCCCCGTTGGCATGGATCGATCCATACTCCGCAGGCGTCCTCACATCGATCAGGGGAATACCTGAATTCTGCTTTCTTTGATCAAAACTTTGGGAAACGGAAATATTTTGCATCCTTCCCCTATATTCATTTTCACCAGACTTGAAAACTGTAAACCTTAGTATTCATGCAGATTTCCGGTCGAAGCTCCATAATATTTCCAAATATCATAATTAGCTACACTTATAAAGATATACGATTTTGATTAGTTTTACTTGAAAATATGTTTTTATATATTTAGTGTATTTACATACTTTAACCATCAATCAACATTCATTATGAAAAAAATACTCAAATATCTAATCATCCTCGGAATCCTTCAGTCCAATGCCAATGGATCCTCCGAGCCACCAAGTGCAGCATCAGTCGATATCTCAGACGGACTGGTTGCCCACTACCCCTTCAGTGGAGACTCAAATGATCAAAGTGGAAACGATCATCATTTGGAAAATCGTGGAGCCACCCTTACCTCCGATCGTTTCGGCATGAAAGACTCTGCCTATGCCTTCGATGGCAAAGCCAGCCACCTCTTTGCAGACATTGAAGATCGTAAGGGAGATTTCTCCTTATCCCTCTGGGCCAAGGCCAATGATGTTGAGCAAAGCCGTTACCGCTCAGTAATCAATATTCACGACAAGACCCCTAGATCCAAAGACACCTGCCAGATCCACACCAGTGGCGGTCGCTACCCCACCTATCAATTCTTTTCCAGTAATCCGGAAAGTTTTGCTTTGGTCACCCAAAAGTGGCAACACCTCGCCGTTTCTGTTTCCGGAAAAGTCATCCGCTTCTATGAAAACGGGGAAAAAGTATATTCCCAGGAATTGGAAGACGGAGAGGCCAATCAATTTTCAAATATTATCATCGGAAAAAACCGCCATGGTGGAGCCAAATACGATGGCCACATCGATGATGTCTATGTCTACAACCGAGCCATCAACGATGCGGAAGTGGCCCGCCTATTCGACGGCGGATTCGAAGATTCCGACGGTGATGGACTAACTGATGCCTATGAAGTGGGTAAAGGTAGATACCAAGCCATTCCAGGAAAATTTTCATGGGATGAGGCAATTAAAGACGCTGAAAGCAGAGGAGGACACCTTGCTACAGTCACTTCAGAAGCTGAGTGGCATGCCATTCATCAAGAATTAGGGGAAGTCCCTTACCTATATTTCCTTGGAGGAACGGATGAAAAAACCGAAGGTGTTTGGCAGTGGATAACAGGTGAAATTTGGAAATACTAAAATTTGCTAAAGGACAGCCTGATGATTGGAATGGTGGACAAGACTACCTTAGCACATGGCACGAAACTGGAAATGGTAATAGAAATTGGGACGACCAAGGAGTGTACTATTCAAAACGAGGAGGCTACATCCTTGAGTATGGATACTACACCAACCCTAACTTAGCCGACAGTGATGGTGACGGGCATGATGACGCCAAGGAAGTTGCAGCCAACACCGATCCGAATAATCCACTCAGCCGGCCCATGCCTTTCATGAAGCCACCAAGCACAGCACCCGGTGCTCCTCCCGCTCCAGACTATGTCGACACCATCACTAAACTTACGGCTGCCCTTCAGGAAAAAACTGCTCAACTGGCAGCCCATGAAGAAAAAGATGCGAGAAGAAGCAAGGAGCTTACCGAAGCGAATGCCAACAATGCAGAATTGGTGACCAAAGTGGAATCGTTGGAAGCCAAGGTAACTTCCCTCAATGGACAGGTCGCCAGCCTCACCACTGAAAATGGAGAGCTCAAAGGACAGGTGACCTACCTTCGCGAAGACAATGGAAACCTGCAGGTCACTGTAACCTCTCTCAACGAACAACTCGTGGAATCTGAT
>CACMQL010000080.1 GCA_902615835.1 uncultured Verrucomicrobiota bacterium | reverse complement strand
AAATTTTTTGCATCCTTGTGCCTGCATGCACTCAAGTAGGTTGAGAGTACCTTCGGCATTGGTGGAAAGATATACATGAGGGTTTTCCATGCTGTAACGAACCCCTGCACGGGCAGCCAAGTTAAGCACGGCATCAAATGGGCCCTGCGTCTTAAAAAGATCGCTTAAGTTGCCTTGATCTTCGATATCTAGACTAGAAAAGGAAAAATTCTCTGCATGAGGGTGAGCTTTGAGTTGTTCGAGACGCCAGTTTTTAAGCCGTACATCGTAATAATTATTGAGATTATCCACGCCAACTACACGATCACCCTGATCAAGTAATCGCTTACTGACTTGGGAGGCAATAAACCCCGCTGCACCAGTAACTAAATATTTTTTACTCAAGCGTGGTAATATTTTTTGGGCTTTTTACTTATACAGTTTCGGGAATCCACAAGTGAGCAGGAATAACCACTGAAATCAAAAGTTTTATATTCGGCATGATCGGTGGACACCAATATGAGCTCGTAAGTATCCTCAATATCCACTGATTTTTTACCAGTAAAATGAGCATGTTCTCGAGTTGGCGGGACGACGGGTACAAATGAATCATTATAATCTACTGTTGCACCCTTGGCTTCCAATTTTTCCATGAGCACAAAAGAGGGAGACTCCCGGCAGTCATCTACATTGGCTTTGTAAGCAAGTCCGAGAACCAAAATCTTGGAACCTTTGATTGCTTTACCATCTTCGTTCAAAGCATCGGCTACTTTGGATATTACATAGTCCGGCATGGCAGTATTGATCTCCCCTGCGAGCTCAATGAAGCGGGTATGCTTATCAAACTCCCGTGCTTTCCAGGTTAAGTAAAAAGGATCGATTGGGATACAATGACCACCCAAACCTGGGCCAGGACGAAATACCATAAAACCAAAAGGTTTGGTGGCCGCGGCATCGATCACTTCATGCAAATCAATGCCCATAGCTTCGTAAACCACCTTGAGCTCATTGACTAAGGCGATGTTCACACTGCGAAAAATATTTTCCAAAAGTTTCGTAGCCTCCGCTGCCCGACAAGAAGACACCCGATGGATTTTATCCAAAGCCTGCATGTATAAAGCTTCAGCCATCTCTGCACACTTGGAAGTGTATCCACCGACCACTTTTGGAATGGTTTTGACTGAAGCATCATCCCGTCCTGGATCTTCCCGTTCGGGGGAATAAGCCAAATGGAAGTCAGTGCCTGCCTTCATTCCGGAACCTTCTTCCAAAACGATGCGAAGTTCATCCTCGGTGGTACCCGGGAAGGTGGTGGACTCTAAAGTGATCAGCACGCCTTTTGCAAGATGAGGAGCAATCGTTCTTGCGGTATCCAAAACGAAGGAGAGATCAGGCTCGCGATGATCACCCAAAGGAGTGGGTACGCAAATAAGAATCGCTTCCACTTCGGACAATCGGGAGGGATCGGTGGTGGCTTCCAGTCGGTTGGCATCGACCTGCTCGGCAATACTTTCTGAGGGGAAATGCTTCAAATAAGTTTCTCCGGCATTGATCAAATTGACTTTTTGTTGATCGAGATCGAACCCAAGAACGGAAACCCCAGATCGGGCGAACTGCAAGGACAGTGGAAGGCCGACATAACCAAGTCCAATGACCGATATTTTAAAAAATTGCTTACTCATCGATGAGTTACTGCTTCAGAATTGGTGAATTTTAATCTCTGTAAAAACTTAGCAAAGAAAACGGCAAAGATGCCAAGGAATCCTCCACATACCCCGCCCAAAGCAACAATGAGTTTACGCTTTGGTTTTTCACGGTTTTCTGGGGCGACTGCAGGATCAATTACCTCCAAGGCAAAGTGCTCATTTACATTGGCGAGCATGGCTTTTTGCTTCTCGGATTCTAGCAGGTTATAGAGAACGGCACGCATATCCTGTAAGGTGGTCTTGGCCAATTCCAGCTCAAGGTACCCTACCCGTTTTTTAGAATCGGCAATTGCCTGCTCGCGGAGTTGTTCATTCAACTGCTTGACCAAATCATTGGCCCATTGGGCAGCCACTTCTGGATCTTTCCATGAAATAGAGAGGGTGATGAGACCTGATTGTTTGTCTTCATTAACGGAAAGACAGCCTTTAAAGGATTCAATTGCTTTTTGTTCGGTGGGTTCATCCTCTGCAGATGGAACCATCCATGTTTGGTTATCAGCATCCCAAATTTCATCAAATAAAATTGGGATGAGCTTATTTTGGTTTATGTAGGTGAGGAGAAATTTTCGGGATTTTAAGATGGCAACCACTTGTTCTACATTTGAGTCGCTGGGAATAGAAATCCCCGCCACGGCGGCAAGACCACCAAGCTGACTGATGGCAGAGGATGGACCTGATTTTTCTTCCGTTGCAGAAGCAAGGAGTGTCTCAGCCTTGAAGACTTCGGGGGAATAGAGGGCATAGGCAACCGCAAGGCTGGTGCAGAGGATGGTGATACCCACGATAATTTTCCATGCTTGCAGGAGGGTGCGGATAAGTTCGAGAAGGTCGATCTCGTCCTCATCGGATGGGGGGCCAGACTCGACCATAACATATTTGGTGGATGATTTAGGTTCTTCGCTCATAGAATTTACTTCAATACGCTACCGCCCTTGGCCGTTTGCGACAAGCAAAGCCAATCGGAGGGAAAGTATTACTTTTTTTTTAATCAGAACTTTTTTGGGGCAAACGATCGCTTTTTCCTACGATCATTTTTACCCAGGGGAGCAATCGGCTCATTTGCCGATGCCAACCCGATAAAATCTCGTGCTTTCGGACTCCTCT
>CACMQL010000079.1 GCA_902615835.1 uncultured Verrucomicrobiota bacterium | reverse complement strand
TCGACTAAAACACTGTATTAAGGTTAGAAGTAAATCTAAAATGTGATTTGACTAGCTTACAAAAAAGGATTGATAAATTAAGATGATTTTAATTTTAGGGGCATTCATCGGATTTTTCTCTGTCTTTTTCGGAGCATACACTGAACATAGCCTTCGGGAGATTGTTTCAGCAGAACATTTCCGACAACTAATGACTGGAATTAGATATAACCAGATAAACTCGGTTATGATCTGTGCCATTGGAATTGCGAATCTATCAAAATTTAATCTTTTTGAGAGCCGTTTTTTCAAAGCGATTGGTTTCTTATTTATTATTGGAACAATTATGTTTAGTTTTAGTATTTACGCATCAATCACCTTTGGCATACCCCAATTAGTTTACATTACACCACTTGGAGGTGTTACGATTATGATAAGTTGGGTCTCACTTATGATTTTTGGAATGCTGGCTTACAGAAAGAAAAGTTCTAATTCCTAGATCAAAATAACCTCATATTTTTAAGAAAATAATTCTTTATTTATGGGGTGCATTTTTTAAGTTTCCTTTAAACTGTGGTTAAGAATATGTCAGTATGATCCCGAAGTGGGTTACCAAGTCATGGCAAACAGATGGAAAAAAGTAGACATACCATCAACTTTCAAACCATGAAGTAAAATCAATGACATACCAAATCTCCCTATCCTTTTGTCACTCGAAATATTCAATATCTATTAAAACAAGTGGGCATACTGACGACCAATCGCCAAGTAGGTATTTCCCGTTCTACCCAAACCGTCAGAAGCGTCCCTAAGCAACTACAAAGCTCCTGCTGTCTCACCGCATTCAGTCATCGCATACGCCTGATTCTTTAACCACACGAACTTGCCGGGCATTCCATTAGCCAGCACTTTTGCCATTGTTATTGCCAATTCCCATTGCTTCGCGTCACGGTAGGTCTTGTATCTTGCTTCCACTACTGATGGATGCCAGCACTCATCACCCTCAATCTCTTCCAGTTCCAAGATCGATTCATCAAACATGCCCAACTCGCGGTATCCGTTCGAGCGGGACAGGCGACTGCGTAGATTCATTTAATTCAATGATTATTAAACTTCGAAGATTTTTTGTAAAATAACATAGAACATGGCACAGAAAAGATTGCAAAAATAAAACAAGCCGCCATGGTCACCCAATAAAATGTAGTTGAATCATCGACTGATAATTTTTCGAGAAGACTCGGTAGGATTATCCCCAAAGAAAATTGTATACAGTTCCAGTTTCAAAACCAACATAAAGAGAGTAGGCTGAAAATATGCCACAAAGTAGCGGTAATATTATTAAAAAATTTAGTTATAGCATTATATAACAGTTTTACGATTATTGCACTTAATTATAAGCGAATAGGGTAATTATGATATGCCCATGCCATGATTATCAGATGTGGTACACATTGAAGCGGGTAAGGTGGATTCAGGATCCCGTCAAGATGAAACCCTGCTACAGTTTGTTTTGCGACGAGATGAGGTTCAATGTGCATGTAAGAAATTACTTAATTTACGGCACAGCAAATCAAGGAAAAGAATGTAATCACAACAAAACCATCTCAAATGTTATTCCTAATAGATGGTCAGGCAGTAATTTTAAACCCGGAGGAAGAATTTTTTGTAATTGATTAGTTTGAAATTTGAGGGCGTGATAATCAAGGCGATCAGATTACTTTACTGATTTAGTACTTTGAAGAGACTTCCTAACACTCCATACCCGGATAATTCTATCAGTACGACAAATCCAAGGAGCAGAAATTTTTTGCTTATTAAAGGCTTTGGTTTTTGATCACTCATTTTATTTGTCCTAAAGTATGAGAACTTGCTAATACAATCTTTTTCTTAAGCCAGACCAGGCTGGCAACTTAAAAATAAATTCCTCCTGATCCTAAAGTCTACTGCACCCGTTTGTAACAGAGTCGAAACCCAGTAGTGGGAGAACGGGTATTGGGGGGCAAATAATGACGGCCAGCCGCACGAAGATTGGTTCCCAAATTGGCCCAGGAACCACCCCGTAAAACCTTATTGGTGCCATTAATGGCTCCTTCCGGGTCTACTTGTTCTTCGGAAGAATAATCTCCGTACCAGTCATCGACCCATTCCCAGACATTGCCATGCATATCGAAAAAGCCCCAGGGATTGGAGGGGAACTGACCAATCAATTTGGTTCTGCCGGCACTCTCCCGATAGGCGGCATCCTTAAGAAAAATTTCATTTCCCCAAGAATAAAGGGTGGCGGTTGCAGCCCGGCAGGCATACTCCCATTCTGCTTCGGTGGGCAGACAGTATGCCCAACCCTTATGCAGTCGCTGATCTCGCCTTTCCAAATAAGTGAGACGGGCACAAAACTCCTGAACATCCTTCCAACTGACCTGTTCCACCGGGAGACTGGGTCCCTGAAACCGGCTCGGGAGAGGTTTTAAATCTCGTACATTCTCTTCCATGACCAACGCGTACTGTCTTTGTGTGATCTCATATTTCCCCAGGTAAAAACCTCTGGTTAATTCAACCTCATGGGGTTTTTCATCCATGATCCGGACGGGGCTGTTGAATGGACTGCCCATCTGAAAATTTCCCGCGGGAACCCAGATCATTTCGATCCCGGCAAATTTTACATTGTGAACGCCCTTGGGTTTAAATTGCGGAGACAGGGATGAGTTGGATTCTTCCTCCTGAGCAGGTATTTTCTGCGTATTTTTACCTGAGCCCTTGTCATCTTTTTCGGCCGGTTTTTTAGAATCCCCACACCCGATGAATCCAATAACAAATAT
>CACMQL010000078.1 GCA_902615835.1 uncultured Verrucomicrobiota bacterium | reverse complement strand
TTAGGACTCTTAGTATAGCTATTGTAGATTTTTTCCAAAATCTTAATATTTGGAAAGTACCCGTTCGAGTAAATGGCTTCCTTTTGCATGGAGCAATTTTTGATCGTTGGCTTTATTTAATGCTTCATAAATTTAATTTGATGGGAAATTCAGATTGGAAGTTTTTGTCACGCCATATTGAAATGGGGGCAAAGGTATTGGATATCGGTGCAAATGTTGGAGTCATAACCTCTGGTATGTCACGATTAGTAGGTTCTCAAGGATGCGTTACCGCCTTTGAACCCGATTTCCGCTTATTTTCTTGTCTAAAAAAAAACATACAGTGCAATGGGTTGCAGAATGTCAGGTTGTTTAATTTGGCCCTTGGGGCGTGCAAACAAAGAATGCGACTCAAAAGATCAAGATATAACAGCGGAGATAATCATGTTATCTCTAGAGAAGGGGCAATTGAATCATATGAGGTCGAAATAGAAGTCGATCGGCTTGATTCAGTTGTGAAAGGGCATGTCGATTTTATAAAAATAGATGTCCAGGGGTACGAACTCTTCGTTTTTAAAGGAATGACAAATCTTCTTGAGGCAAACCCGCAGGTGAAAATCTTTTTTGAATTCTGGCCACAGGGTTTTTTAAACGCCCAAGTTACCCCTGTTGATGTGCTCACTTTTCTGACATCAAGAGGATTTCTGTTGGTGAAAGTTGATGATGGTAAAAAGTTGAAGTCTGTCGATGAATTCTGTCGTAGTTTCCCTCCAAAAAGTTACTGCAATTTACTAGCATTAAAAGGCTGATTCTTATTGTTACTCTCCGACAAGCAAAGATTTCATTAAAAAAAACTCTTTCATTGTACGCTTTGCTGACAGTGGTGTGTTTCGCTTACATGCTGAGCTACAGGGCGACAAAAGATGATGAAGATAAATGGCTCACAGTACATCAGTTGGGTGAATATTTGAGTTTTTTTGTAAATAATGATTCCTACGATGTTATTTCTCTCGAGACCAATCCAGAAAAAATTCCTTCCAGTTATCTCAAATCTCGGCCTTTGTTAATGTATTTTTCCAGTTTGGTTTATCATGGAGCTCATTTCTTGTTCGCAATAACGGGGGAACTTACAGGGAGTGAAAAGCCATTGCAATTATTCAAGAGCAGCCAGTTTAATTACATGCTTTTCTATCATGTGCTGGTCAATTTTACTATTGTTGTCGGATGTGTTTCACTTCTTCATTATTTGTTAAGAAGTACTTGCAATTCGCATCAGCCATTAATCCTGTGGGGAAGTGGTTTGATCATGATGACAGATTCTCTTATAAGGGGCTACCTGCTTTCGGCAACCTGGATGATGTTTCACCTACTGGTTCCGATTTCGCTAGTTTGGTGTGTTTGGCGATTACTACAAAAGCCGGTGATTCACCTTAGGTATTGCATGTTCCTTGGGTCGGCAAGTGGAACCTTAGCACTAGTCTATCCAGGATATTTGCAGTCATCTGTTTTGTTCTGCTTATTCCTAGGCTTCCTTTACTTTAGCAAAAATGGATGGAAGTGGAACGCCAAAGATGTTTGGGAGAAAATCAAATCAGGTCTCTCTTACAACATTTTCTTTGCACTTCCTATCGGACTTTGGGGTTTGGTAGTTATGATGCAGCCGAAGATTGGTAAAGTTGCAGAGATCTCTAACTTTAAGCTATTTGTCTGGATTTATTATGATGTAGTTGACCATGGAGTAAGTGGTCTGTTGATGAATATTTTCTCACGGGCTCTAGATTATGGAAGTGTATTTATCCAAGAGACAAGATTGCTTATAGGAGGATTGGCCTTGTTAATATCAGGGTCTTACTTTCAAAGAGTGAAGATTTTTAGCCATTTAAGTGAGATACAAAAATGCCTAATGCACTCAATCGGACTCTGCCTATTAGTGTCAGTAACTTTTTGGTTCTTTATGGGGCTATATGTTTGGAATTACAGTCGTGCCTCAGGAGTGCTCCTCTTGCTGCTTTTTGCTTTTTTACTCTGTCGTTATTGGGAAAATGCACGAAGCACAGCGCAAAAAATATATCCTGCAACAGTAGCTCTTGCTCTGTTAGCAAGCCATGTGCTGATGCAGTTTGTTTTTTCAAATAAAGTGTGGAGCTAATTTTTTAGCTATCCAGGTGAATAAAAATATTTCATTTCTTCTGACGATTATCCAATCCCTATTGTGGGGATTTGTTTTTTATCTGGCTTTTCTACCCAGTCAATCAGGAGTGTTGTTGGGGCTATACTCCTTTAAGAAATTTGTGGTGCTATGCTTTTTAATTTTTCTATCTCTTGTTCTTTTTATCGGCCATAACCGAATAGCCTACTTACTGTCAAAAAGGATATCGGTTTCTCTGTTGGAAAGATTATTGAATGGGTTGATGGAGCATCCAGTCCGTGTTTTCACGATTTTAGCAACTTTGTTTTATTTGCCTGATTTAGTCATGGTTACTTTCCTTGCTGGAGATATTACAATTCAGTCAACATCGGCAATTCATAAGAATGCCGATCTTGTAGATGAATATAATTGTTATCTAACCATCGACCGAGAAGATTGGAGTAACGATTCAGAATCTTACACGACCTGGTGGCCTCCTGGTTTTATCATGCTTCTTGATCCTGTTTTAAGTACCGGAATTTCATTTGGATGGGCATTGAAAATTATAATATATTTTGCCTTTATATCAGGGGGAACCGGTTTCATTGTTTTGATTCAGAGATTTCGGCTCTCCAGAAAGACTGCTGCTGTTTTTGCTTTCTTACTCCCTTTATATATCTACACAAGAGACGGGTTTTCCACCAGTATGGTTATGACAGTTGACTTTCTTGGCTTTGCAATTTTTCCATGGCTTACAATAGTTTCTTTAGCGTATTTGGAAAAGGTTAGTCAAAAACTAATTACAAAGTGTAAGAGCTATGTCTTAACCCTCCTATTGTTTCCAGTAATTGGGCTTATGTACTATATAAAGAATACCTGGTTTATTTACGCTTGTGGATTGGCAACTTATATTTGCTTAAGAGTTCTATTTTTTAATTATTCAAAAAAAAGTGTTCTGCAGGGAGTTCTTTTATGTGCGATAGCAGC
>CACMQL010000077.1 GCA_902615835.1 uncultured Verrucomicrobiota bacterium | reverse complement strand
GATTGAGCAAAGCAGGCGGCCCATATCGGAGTGCAGGCAGTAATGCTTGCGGAGAAAAAAGATTTGCTGTCCTTTAAGCGTGTCCGGCATGTTGTAGCGTTCCTGTTTTTCATCGGCGTTGTAAAGAAGCATACCCACATTGGCCCCACCTTCCATATCTTCGATACGGAGGGTCTTTCCCCGGCCCAGCACTTTGGACCACATGCCTGCCCCGGTCAGTTCGACTTGATATAAAAGTTCGTTCGGGCTAGTCATCAGTACGCGTTATTTGTTTGTTTTCCATTCAATACTTTATTCCACTTCATCCCCCAGTTCTGTCAGGCGTATCATCGGGATTCCTTCGTTTTGAGCTGATTCGGGTGGCCTGATTAATTCTTCGAGGCGTTTTTTGGTGGCAAGAAATTCAGGAGTTAGAAACTGTCCCGGATCCCGGGGACGGGGGACGGGTACTTCAATCAGTTCGTCAATCTCCCCCGGATTGGCCCGCAGCACCAATATACGGTCAGATAGATAAACGGCTTCATCGAGATCATGGGTAACAAAAAAAACGGTCACATCCACATTTTGCCAGATTTTAAGAAGATAAGCCTGCATCGAAGATCGGGTCTGGGCATCGAGGGCCCCAAAGGGTTCGTCGAGAAAAAGAATCTCCGGTCGGTTGGCCAGGGAACGGGCAATCGCCACCCGTTGTTTCATCCCCCCGGAAAGCTGTCCCGGATAGGCATCCGCAAATTTTGCCAGTCCCACCATTTCGAGCCACTCCATTGCCTCCGCTTCCGCCTTCAGGGTGCCAAGACCCTTAATTTCCGGCCCAAACATTACATTCTTTTTAACCGAGAGCCAGGGAAACAGGGTATAGTCCTGAAAGACCATGCCCCGTTCCGCACCCGGTCCCTCCATCTTTCTTCCTTCCAAAAGTACCTTTCCGGAGGTCGGGAAGTCAAGCCCGGCAAGGATACGGATCAGGGTGGTTTTTCCACATCCCGAGGGACCAATCACAGTGATGAATTCACGACGGTGAATTTGAAGATTTATTTTATTAAGGGCTAAAATTTCCCCTTTAGGCGTGTTAAATTTTTTACCCAGGTCCTCGACCTTGAGCTTGACCGGACGATTGCGTAATTTTTCAAATCGGTCAGCCACCCCCTTGGATTGATCGAGGTAGGAGGGAAGATCAAGGGAACGGCTCATGACTCGGATTGTTTAAGAAAGGCTGTGCGGTCCCGAAACGAGAGAACAAACCGGGTCAGCGGTCCTTTCGGGGCCTGGCGAACCTCTTCCGTCCATGGGAAAAATAAATGGCGCATCCAGTTAAGTAGGCGGTCGGTGAAGAAGCCGGTCAGGCCGATCAGGATAATAACGGGGAAAACACGGTCGAAATTATACCGGGTTCCCTGGGTGTCGATAAATCCGGTTAATCCGGTCTTCTCCCCGATTAGTTCTGCGATGACCAGCCAGGTCCAGGCCCAACCAAGGAGGATGCGAAGATCGTTGTATAGATTGGGGAGAATCCCGGGCCAAATCACCCGGGCAAGTATTTGTCTGCGGTTAGCTCCCAGGGTCTGGGCAGCTTCGAGCAGGGAATTTTCCAGCAGACGGGTGGTGTTGGCAATCACCAGTACAAGTTGAAAAAAAGTGCCCACAAAAACCAGCATAATTTTAGGGGCATCCGAAGTTCCCAGAAAAGCGACGAAGAGAACACTGAAGGTGGGGGCGGGCATATAGCGGAAAAAATCGACGAAAGGCTCATGGAGTTTGGAGAAGAAATCAAAGGATCCGCAAAGGATAGCCAGGGGAATGCCCAGGAGGCAGGAATAGAAGAATCCCCAGAATATGATGGTCAGGGAATGCCGGTATCTTTCCCACATGGTGGGCATGCCGTTCTCGGGCACCGAGTTGAAATCCAGCCAGCCTGCCGCAATTACCTCGTGGGGAGCCGGAAGATAGACGGGATTGGAAGACACACCCTGTGGAATGAGTTTGAGCAGGGCCTCGGTGGGGTAGAGCTTGGAATCAAAAGTTGGGCTGGCTTCGGAAAGCATGCCCCAGTTGTTCCTGATGACATCAAGGTTCTCCGTACTCAGGGAAATAGCAGTGGAAGTGAGAGATCCTTCCGCCAGTCCTTTCCAAAGCTCAAAGAGTTTTTCATCATCCTGACGCTGGTTATTTTCTAACCATCCGTTGGCTACTCCCAAGGGAGCAAGATGGCGAAGTTTCTTGATATTGTCCCGGCGACTGCCGGATAAGGGTTGCTTTTTTTTACGGGCATCCAGAATTGCCCGGTTTTCTTCGCGGATAGCTTCTGCAAAAGTGGGAAAGAAATCTTTACTTACCCGGTCGCCGGCGGTGAATACAGTGGTGACTCCTTTACGGTCGGCGGAGACTTGTAATTTGATATCCGGGTGCCATATAAAAGGGACATAACTCAAGATCACCCATGCGAGTAGAGGCAAACTAAAGGAACAGACCGTCAGCAGGGTCCGCCGACCGGGTGTTAATTCCTTTCGAATACCAAACCAGTTTTCCTGATTACTGGGCTTCTTTCCCGGCATTAGTGATTATAGACAAACAGGAACTAATTGGGAGATTAGTCCTGTAGGGTAGGGGCCGATTGGGCGACCCGGACAACTTACTTGAACATATCCGCGAAAGCTTGAGTCAGGGATGGATCCAGGTATTTTCCGGTGTCCAAAGGTTCCTCATAAACCTCGAATTTAACATTGAAATCATCCACAATGTCCGTGGACCCATAGACTGAATCCAAGCCTTCGCCCTTAGCCCAAAATTTGAGGGCCTCATCAAGGGTTAGGATCTTAGTGCCCTTAAAAAATGGTTCATATTCCGCCGGTTCCAAGGATACGCGGGCCGAAAGAATTTGCAGAGCCTCATCCATGTTATCTTCGTCCATCAGGTAATCAACGATTCGATACCAAACTAGAACCACTTTTGCCCAGTCGTCCTTGTTGGCCTCAAGACTTTCCGAGGATACACAGAGAAGATCATAAATTATCCCGGGTGCATCCGCGGAGGTAAAAATGGGCTTGGAACCGGGCAGACTTTTGAGCGCTTGACCGGAGTTGGGTTGCCAGGCGGCGATCGCATCCACATCTCCGGATGCCAAAACCTGGGGAGTCTCATCCGTGGGAGTGTTGACAATGGTAACATCATCCGCGGACATGCCATTCTCCTCTAAAGCCTTGAGGAGAAGAAGATGACAGACAAAACCTTCTTCCACCCCGACCGATTTTCCTTTTAAATC
>CACMQL010000076.1 GCA_902615835.1 uncultured Verrucomicrobiota bacterium | reverse complement strand
GGCCCGACTCCAAGGTGACTTGAAGGGTTTCGGGGGTGATCCGTAATTTCGGTGAAGCGAGACCTATTCCTTTCAGGTTGAGTGAGAGAGGAGAATTTTCGGCATTGGTCATAACCTTGGCGGATGCTTGGTAGGTTCTTCCCTTGGTGGGTTTAAAGTAGACTTCGATTGAATGTTGGCCTCCCGGCTCGAGAGCAGAGGCTTGCCAGTTTGAGCTGAAGACGGACTCCCTAATTTCCAACTTCGACAATTCGATGGGGGCATTTCCCTGATTGACCAGAATAACCCCACGCTTAACGGAAGTTCCCACTTTGGCTTCGCCGAAATTCATATCGATCGGAGTCGCTGCCAGACGACGGGTGGCTTCAATGGTCAGTTGGACGGGAATCATGACCTTCATTTGTTCAGGATCGTTGCTGCTGACTTCAATCAAGCCTTCATATTTGCCTGCAAGGATGGTTCCTGCTTTCAGGGTTATTGATAGATTGTCCGTCTGACCTGCTTCCAAGGAACCCGCTACCATCGAAGTGTGGAGCCATTTTGGAGAGGTGGCAATTCGAATGGTGCTGTTCGGCTTAACTTGTTCATTGTTGTAGCCAACCAATAAACCGATGTCCCGACTTTCGTTCTGAATTCCGGTGGTTGAGCGGTTAATCGCTCCTTCCATTGTCTCGTAATGGAAGTAAATTACCCCATTTCGGTTAAGTGAAACCTGGAAGGTATACTCTCCTTGACCCGCAAAGTCCCTCACCTGATCGTATTGAATAACTAACTCATCCGCAGAGGCTTGAAAGTAGATGTTTCCGCCCCGGGAGGGATTCAGGTCCATGGCGAAAGGTGCAACCAAGTTTCCGGGCATCATGCGGGAAGGTAAGGGGAAGTGTCCATGGTCAAGAGAGCCTTCTCCAAAAGTCAAATACCCGTTGCTATTAACAAAGACTTCACTACTTTTGGAACCGTATAATTCCATGGCAAAGGGCAGGGTAAGTTTAACGAATCCATCGTCCATATCTGAAAGGCTTGAAAGAAGGGTTCCAGTTTCACTGATATCAGTCCAGTTATGATCAGGTCCAGCAGGATCCTCGGAATCCGCCCAGGAATATCCGTGATAGTCAGGACCACCTCCAAGCGAGGAGACCGGGGCTCCTCTTCGAGAATCGAATGAACCTTTGCTTATCGGAGCGTAATGTTCCTGACTGAAGATCGGAGGCAGGGCTAAGGATTTGCCTCCCCGTGCGGTGGCACCGGAGAGGGACCAGTCGAGGACGCTACCGCCAAGATTTTTGATTTGAAGGGGCACGGTTTTTTCCTCGTTCATTTTCAGGGTTTCTGAAATACTGACTGAATTAAGTGCGATTGCAGGTGGAATCACCGCGTTTCCTTCGACCTCAAGACCCCTGACCTTCCCATTTTTGTGATCGGTAACAATCAGTGCGGAGCTCTTTTGTTCACCAGCCTGTTTAGGGGTGAAGTAGATGATGGCGGAAGTTTTTTCACCGGCCTTAAGCTCAAGAGGTAGCGAGAGATGATGGGAAAAAGTCGAGTTACGGAAGGCAAAGCGTTGAATGGTGATGGCCTCAGTGCTGGAGTTGGTGATTTCGAGTACTTGCTCTGCGGTTTGTCCGACATAGGTCTTTGGGAACGAAAGCGAGGAGGGGTCAAAGACGAGACCGTTCTTTGAATCTAGAAGCTCGGCCGTTACAGGTATGCTTTTGACCGGGTTTGCTAAGTCATTCGAGCGAACGATGATAAATGCTTCTGCGGTGGTTCCGGGTAAGCGATCCGCAATGGCGGAGATTTGGACTTTTATATCTTCGCCAGGTTTTACTTTGCCGTTGGTGCTACCCAAAGAGAGCCAGAGGGGTTTTTGCGTTTCCAAAACTTTTTTAAGGTTGAGACGACCACCGGAGAGAACTTTCTCTTCAAGGGAAGGTAAAAAATCAACTGAATCTAGAATGATTTGCTTAATTTCTGGACCAGTTAATTCAGGATTGTAACTTTTTAAAAGAGCGATGGAGCCAACCACTTGGGGGGAGCAGTTGGAGGTGCCTTGGTTCCATTTGTAAGTGTCTCCAATCCATGCGGCGTAGCTCACCCCTGGTGCAACCAAATCGACATGCGTCGAACTCCAGTTGGAATATTCGGCAAGGTTATCTTTACGGTCGCTAGACCCCACACCGATCACGGATTCGCTGGTGTAGCAGATCGGGTATTTCTTGGAGGTTGAAATGTCACGACTGTTGTTACCTGCGGAAGTGACGAAGAGGTAGCCCTTTTCGCCGGCGGCGTCCAGAGCATCCTTGAGGGCCTGACTGTAACCCCCACCTCCCCAGCTGTTGCAGGTTACGGAGATTCCCATGGCGTTGGCGTAGTTGAGGGCCTCAATCGCATTGGAAATACTTCCGAATCCGCGGGAATTGAGAAATTGGAGAGAAGCGACCCGTATATTGGTGGAGTAACCTGTGATTCCTTTGCCGTTGTCAATTTTTGCCGCGAATGTCGAAGCGTTGTGGGTGCCATGGCCGTGCTTATCGGTGACCTCAGCGGTGTTGTCGACGAAGTTAAAGCCGTGAACATCATCAATGTATCCGTTCTCGTCGTCGTCGATACCATTATCAGGGATTTCTGCGGGGTTAACCCATTGGGTACCCCGGAGGTCCGGATGCTCGAAGTCAACTCCGGTGTCGATGATTCCCACGACCACTTCCCTTTGATCGGACCCTTGGTGGACTTCCCAAGCCTCGAGAATCGAGACATCAGCTCCCGGCGATCCATCATTCTGACCGGTGTTTTCCAAACCCCATAGCTCGCCAAAACTAGGATCATTCGGAAGGGATGCCGAGTCCATCAGATAATTAGGCTCAACATAGGCGACCCGTGGATCCGCGAGTAACTCATCCCGCAATACGGTCAGGGACTTTTGATTGGAAGCAGAATAGAGAAGAACCTGAGCCGGTGGAGTTGCTCCGTTAAACCCGCGCCGCATGCTGATCGGATTTAGGTTCTTACGGAGGGTCAATCCATCGACTTCGTTTGCGGAAAAGGAAGAATGACCGGGTTTGAAACCGACGATGAGTTCGCCTTCAACATGAGGATGAGTAAACATTTCACCAGCATCAGGGACTTCGTTTTCCCCACGAGCGAATGAATTGGAACGGCTCTTGGTCTTGTCGGAACCGGAAACGGTCAGTTCGAAGGTCAAATCGCCATCTCCAAAGTTCGCAAGAGTCAGGGTCTTGGATTTAATTTCTCCTCCGAGTAGTCCGTAATGAAGACTTTCCGGATCAACCACAAGCTCAGGAGTCGTCGTGACTTCAGCGAGC
>CACMQL010000075.1 GCA_902615835.1 uncultured Verrucomicrobiota bacterium | reverse complement strand
AGCTTATGGCGAAGGATCCGAGGTAGTCTTTAATAAATTCAGGGTTCGACCAAATCTTTTCGGTTAGGGGAGCGACTTTACCTGCAAGAAAGGCGATGCCGGAAATTAGAAAAATAAAGACAGGAATTATGGTGTTTTTCATAGTAAGTTTATCTCATGCGAAAGGGTACAGGGAGCAGAAATTTAGTGCGTACGGCTTGTCCGCCTTTTTTGGGTGCTTCATAGCGTGAACGCTCAACAGCTTTGGTTGCGGCTTCGGTAAATTCGGGATGACTTGAGGAAAGAACTTTGAGAACTTTTACACTTCCTCTTTCGTTAATAAGGACAAGCAGCTTAACATCGCCTTCCACTTTTTGTCGTTTAAGAGTGGGTGGGTATTTGATTGAAGGTTTCCGAAGAAGGCGTGGTTTTCGGTCCAGTTCTGCCAAATTAAAAATTTTCATTTCCGACATTGCATCCTTGCGGGCAGAGAATCCTTTGAACGCAAAAGTTCCAGCCATCACATTCCCGACTCCTGCATTGAGACTCATATCAAGTTGCGAGAGATCAATATTCATAGATTGATCAGGTGGTGGAGGTGGCTCCTCAGGTGTGTCGGGTGGAGGTGGTGGTTCGGAGATGGGAGGAGGCGGCGGCGGCGGTAACGCCACTTCCACGGAGCGAACCTGCTTCTTGCCGTCACTTGGATTGAGTAATTGAGTAAGCGGCAAGAGGATGCCTATGCCAAATGCGATTCCAAGCGCACCGAGACCAAGCAGGACAGGGTTGGCTCCAAATTTTGGTGGCTTGTAGGTTTCTCCTGGCACCTATATAAAATTAGGATTCGGTGGCAATGCTCACAGTTTGAGCCCCGCCGAGTTTGGCTTCGTCGATAACCCGAACCAGTAGGTCGGTTACAACCGTTTTATCAGCCTGTACGATAACGGGGAGAACATCATCTTCGCCTTTTCCTTCATTCAACCTGCGTACTACCGCACGGACTCCGCTGACTCCAACTTCTCTACCCCCGTAAACAACCCGACCTTCCCCGGTGATAGCGATAAGTATACTGTTTTTCTCAAGCATACTGGCTGCAGCAGCCTGAGGTTTGTCTACATCGACTCCGGTCTCTTCCACGAAAACAGTCGTTACGATAAAGAAGATCAACAGGATAAAAACCATGTCGATCAGAGGTGAAATGTTTATGTCCTCCGCTTTATCTGCGGTTGAAAAACTTCTTCGTGCTCTACTCATATTAAATTAATCTTCCTCCTCATCAGTTTCCAAAATTCCTTTGTAGTTTTGCATAGTCAGGCTTTCGAGGGTGGTGAAAAAAATTTCCAATTGATCCCTTTGCGAAACAATTCGGTTGATCATGACGTAAGCTGGAATGGCTATGATCAGACCAGTTTGAGTCGTGATAAGTGCTTCAGAGATACCTCCTGCCACGAAATCAATCGTTTTTCCCCCGGAACTGGTAGAAAGTCCTTTAAATGTGGTAAGCATCCCCATAACCGTACCCAAAAGGCCAGCAAGGGGTGCAGTGCTTACCAGTAAACTGAGAAAAGTAATCCTACGGTCGATTAATGGTAAGAAACATGCCCGGATTTCATCGAAGCGTCTTCGTGCCTCGCCTAGAGTCTCCTTGCCATCCGATACATAGCGAAGCATTTTTTGGGTTTCGTGATCGGCTTTATCGGGATTACTAATCCACTGAATCAGGGTGTTTTTGTTCGTGTTTTTGAATGAAGTTTTGGACTTTAAAAACATGTATGTTTCAAGGGTCGCGTAATATAGGATAAGTGCTATGGCCAAGAGCATTAACATGAGAGAACCACCTTGTACCCAAAGTCCCCAAACTTCGTCAGTAAACCATGTGAAGATGATATCCATTGATTAAGCTAAGAAACTTGAAAATTCTTAAGCAGGTTCAGCTATGGCATCTGAAGTAGAATCATCTAAATCATTTTCCTTTGGCGGTGTGTTTAGGAAAAGATCTTTTTTCTTGGGGAATGCATTTAAAAAGAGGGATGATAAACGTTCCATCTCAGCAAGTATGGCTTTCGATTTTCGTGAAAGAACTGCGTAGAGAATGAGCGAAGGAATAGCGGCGACAAGTCCCAGTTCAGTAGTAATAAGTGCTTCCGAGATACCTTCAGAAAGGCTTTTCGCATCGCCCGTTCCAAAAAGTGTGATTTGCTTGAAGGTTTTGATCATTCCTGTAACTGTTCCAAGTAGCCCCATTAAGGGTGCTGTTGCAGCTGTAACTTGTATAACAGGAAGATAGCTTTCTAATTTTGGCTGGGTGGCAAGCAACTCTTCATACATAGCTTCATCTACCATTTTCTTCCCCTCGGTACACTTTGAGATGCCGGCAGTAAACATGTCTTTGAAGGGGCCTTTTAAATTTTTGGCTAGCTTCAAAGCTCCGTCTTTGTCCCCGTCTTCCATTTTACGAATAATTTCAGTAACCCCCTGAGATCGCGGGAAGCTAATTCCACTTAGTTGGAGGTATTTGATCAGTGCAATTAAAAGAGAAATAATTGCGGCTATTACAATGGGATATGCCCAGGTGCCCCCTTTTTGAATATGTTCTATTGTTGTATCCTCGGCCGCGGCGACTTTGACCGCATCACCAAGGGTGGCATCCACAGGAAGTGTGGCAACGCTACCGTCTTCTGACTTAAAGTAAGACCGAAGGGTAGATGCCTGAGGATCCTGAAGTTCAAAAATTCTTGGTTTTAGGTCTCGTCCTGACTCAGTGAGTCCAGCAAGTGATCCGGTTTTTTCGTTAAAGTAAGCAAGGGGGCCGGAGAGTACAAATGTACCTTCTCTCACCTTGCCGCTACCGTCGAGTGCCTGTCCGTCAAATTGTGTCCCACCCAGAAGTTCCTCAATGTGCTTAATCGACATGGTGAGTAGATTCATACGGGCAGTCATTTTCTCTTTTTCAGATGAATCACTGTCTAGGACAGATTTGATCTGTGATAATTCAGCCTGATTTCGATCAATTTCTGCCACATGTAGACGAGCCTCGAAATTTGCCAAATAATCACTCCCTAAAGTGGAAAGAAATTGTGCTTCTGTTTTTCTCCCATCCACTTCCCTCTTAAGTGCGGTTAAGCTTACGGATTTGTTGTCACGAAGTCTTTGAAGGCGGTCAAGGGATCTTCTCTTTTCTTCGACCGATCTTTCAAGTGCACTCAGTTTTGTGGCCAAGGGTATTTTTTCGTTTTGGATTTTGGTTCTTGTCTCCGCAAGTTTGGACAATGCAAATTTATTTTTTTTAACTAGTTCTTTTTCTGCGTTTTCATAGTCATTTGCTTGTAGGGTGATACCCAGAGAAAGTCCAAGTAGTGATAAAAAGAACGGTTTCATTGAAAGAATAATTTGAATGA
>CACMQL010000074.1 GCA_902615835.1 uncultured Verrucomicrobiota bacterium | reverse complement strand
CGATTTCCGCGATTAAAGATTTTTATGCCACGCATTATGTCCCCCAAAACATGGCCATTTGTATCTCGGGTGAAATAGATCCACATGAAACATTTGAAATTATTGAGAAATATTTTTCTTCCTGGGAAAATCCGGCCCCTCTGAGGGAGGAGCCTAAATGGGAAGAAAAGCCTCTTGCGGGCAGAGAATTCGTTCAGGTACAATACTTAGGGGAAGAGCAAGTACTCATGGCATTCCGAACCGCGCCTAGATTTCATGCTGACTACCCGGCCTTGCGATTGATTGACATGGTATTGGATAATTCCGTTGCCGGACTGATTAATCTTAACCTTGTGAATCGGCAAAAAGTGCGAACAGCTGGATGCTTTCCCTTAAATTATAATGATCATGGAGCCCATTTTTTTATGGGATCACCCAAGGATGGCCAAACCCTCGAAGATGTCGAAAAACTCTTACTCGAACAAATCGAACAGGTTAAGAAAGGAGAATTCGAAGATTGGATCCTCCCCGCCGTGATCAACGACTTCAAGAAAAGGCAAAAAGAAGACCTTGAAAGTAATCCTAAGCGCGTCGAGTTAATGAGGGATGCGTTTCTTGCCTTTGTAGAGTGGGATGTAATGAACGGACAGATTGAAGAGCTTGAAAAAGTGACCAAGGAAGAAGTTGTCCGGGTTGCCAATCACTACTACGGCAATGATTATGTTGTAGGGTTTAGAATTGATAAACAGCACGACCTTCCGAGCATTGAAAAACCCCAGATTGACCCTCTTCAAATCAACCCAGATAAAGAATCTGACTTTATGCGTTCTGTTGAAAAAATGCCTTTTGATCCGTTTACGCCCAAATTTATCAAGCAGGATGAAGATTATAAAAGCGTTCAAATTAGTGATGGCATTCATCTCATTCATACCAATAACCCGTTGAACGATTTGTTTACCCTTGAAGTTCGCATGGAAATAGGAAACGACCATCAGCCCATGCTTTCCCTGGTCAAACGATTGCTCGACCGGGCTGGTGCAGGCTCTCTCAGTTCTGATGAATTAAAAATAGAGTGGTATAAAATCGCCACCGAATTCGGTTTTGGTGTAAGGGAACATTTTTGCTCCTTCTCGATCAATGGACTTGATGAAAATTTGGAAAAATCCTTGGAGCTCGCAAATCAGCACTTGCTTTCGCCAAAAATTTCGGATGAAACCTGGAATGAGACCAAGGCAATTATCTTATCGGAACGAGATGATGAACAAAAAGATCCGCGTGCTTTGAGTAATGCCTTAGCTCATTATCATCGATATGGGTCTAAATCACGCTACCTCAAAAGGCCTTCCGATAGCGATCTGCACGCCAGTACGGTCGCTTCTCTAACCCAGTTACTTCTAGAAGCCTTCGATGTTACGCGCACTATCCTTTATTATGGACCTCGATCGGTGGATGACAGTACTAAAGCCATACGGAACGGTTTTCTGGGTAAAGAGCCAATCAGGGATGCCCCTGCATTTATTCCCGACCGATCCTTGTCTCCTGACACCAACCAAATTTTCTTTTTACAGAAGGAAATGGCTCAGGCACAGGTTAGGCTGGAATTCGCTGCTGGCACTTACGACGAGAATAAAGCTCCATTTGGGCAATTGTACAATGAATATTTTGGTGGGGGTATGGCGGGTCTGGTTTTCCAGGAACTTAGAGAAGCCCGGGCTCTTGCTTATTCCGCGTGGGCTCACTTTTTCACTCCCGCTCGCCCACAGGATGAAAATATTCTGGTAGGAGCAATCGGTTGCCAGGCGGATAAAACAATCGAGGCAGTCCATGCCTTCATCGGATTACTTGATCAAATGCCGATTAACCAGACCAGATGGGAATCTGCCCACGCTGCCATTCTTAGTGCCTACCGCACCAACCCAATATCAAGTCGTTCCATTCCCGGTTTTGTATACGATTTCAAAGCCCTCGAGCTGGAGCAGGACCCGCGTCCAACTAGATATAAAAATTTGCAGAATGCTGAACTGGACAATCTTCGTGGTTTTTACAAAAATGAAATACAACCCAAATCAATTCTACTCTCGATCGTGGGAGACTCTGCAAAGATTGATTTGGAAGAGCTGAAAAAAATCGGTCCTCTCACCCAAGTCCAACCCAAAAAACTCTTCAATCGCTAGTTTTTTCTTCCTTCGATTGGGCACCCCGGGAGGAATGGAGAGGAAAACCTCTACCAGTGGCTGCATCGGCACCATCTATTTTGGGAGGATCCATCATAATTTCAGATTGGGAAATCAAACTCGCTTCAGGTAATGCGAGAATTTTTCGAAAGAAACCAAAAACTTTCTCACATTCCTTATCCCGTTCCCTGGCATCTTTGAGTCGAAGAACAATCCTACTTGATTGACCCGTCTGTAATTCAGTAAGAGTGCAATTGCAGGTAATTCGACCGTTATTGGTGGGTAATTCCACCACATCAATTCTACCCATCGGGGTAAAAGATGTATCAGGTTTCGCGACTTCCATGCGGAGAGATACACGATGCTCATAAAAGTTGAAGATTCTGGTGTAATTTATCCGCAAGCCATCAGCCTTATCAAGCATCTTTTCCATGCCTTTTCGAAGAATGGCAATAATTTCTACCGATCGATTCATTTGAGCCGTGCAACTTCTCATTTTTTTTCTTACAAATGCAACTGTTTTCGTATTTTCATTTCATGTCAGAAGTCTTCCAAAATAAGATTCTTAAGGAATTAAATGATCCACTTACTTTAAAAGGTGAGCACTTCGAAAAATGTTTGTTGCAAGCCGACGGAAATATGGATCGAGCCAAAAAATATTACCTTCATCAAAGACTCGCGGAAGAAACGGAATTAGACGGCCAGGAAGATGATCGTGAAAAATGGCCAATGCTCGTGCCCTTGCTTACTCTCTACACTCTTGGCACCATTGGAGTCCTGGCTCTTGTTTATGGTTATTTGTCCAGCCGTCTTGATTGGTGGTAAAGAGTTACCTTTTCAAACAGGCTATCAAATAACAACCCTAAAAATACACAAATCAATTACCGCATGAATAGGAACAGATAAGATATTAGGTTAGAAGTTGGATTGCCTTAGTCTCAATAAAGTTTAATTTAATACCTTACATACAACACTTTTCATCTTTGCCCAATGAAAAAAGATCATAAACGTGAACCTGACCTAATACAATACAGGTTGGAATATTCTTTTAACGACGATTTGCCATCCGAAAGATATTTTATGGCTACGGACCCGCGGGATGCTCTATCGCAGGTTGCTTACACTTGTATCAAGCACATCCCTGTCGATAGTCTGACCGAGATCGAACAGGATTGTTTCGTAAGGGCCTTCTCGAATCCAACCAAACCTTTTCTTCAAAAGCCACAACTCTTATTCGTACCTGCTCCAATTCCTGACATCGATTTTCCAGAGCCTGAACCAATGCAACCTTCCCCTGAACCGGAGACATCCGAAGAGCAAAGACAAGGCAGCGATTCA
>CACMQL010000073.1 GCA_902615835.1 uncultured Verrucomicrobiota bacterium | reverse complement strand
AAGCGGAACCAATAATTTTTGTAGGAAAGAATTCATCTATCGATTCATCTATGAAAATCAGGACAAGGGAAAGCATTTTTTTTGGCCATTATAAAATTAAATTCTCCTCTGAAATCTTTTTTCAAAATCGCGGATTGGAATTTCAAAAAAAGTTGGTCTTCCCTTTGGACAAGTATAAGGATTTCCGCATTGCAGAAGTTCTTTAGCCAAAAGAATCAGTTCCTCGTCAGAAAACCCTCCGCCCTCCGTCGATTTAAAGCAGGATTCTCGAACCATGGCTTCCTGCACTATTTCAAGAGTCTGCAGGCTAGAACCTTCTTCCCGTGCAATCTCCAAGAAATCTTTTATGAAAGCAAGACTTCGCTCGGGAGTTAACCAGGGAGGACATCCATTAATACGGAAAAAATTCCGCCCAAATTCCTCAATATCGAAACCTAACCTCTGCAAACCGATTGAATTTTGATTTAAGCAAGTTGAGTCGATAGAGTCTAATTCCAAATTTTCAGGTAGTAGCAGGGCTTGACTTTCATATTGTAGCTTACCCTGCAAACAACTCTCAAGTTCCTCAAACCTGACTCTTTCATAGGCTGCTCTTCCATGCATCGCTACCAAACCTTCCGCAGTTGCAAAAAGAGCAAGTCCTCCTTTTATTCTGTCGATCAAGCGCCAACTTGCTAAACCAGCACCTCGAGGGCGTACAAACTCTTCAGGAAATAACTGATCACAGTCACCCTCTTTATATGTATCTGGAGTGCTTGGCTGCTCACCTGATGGCCGGACAGAAAGGTCAACATTTTTCTCCACGGAATTAACCTGTGGCTGAGGGATTGGGGATTGATTTAATCCATACATTTCAAGGGCTTTAGGATCGATTTGAGGGACCAGCTTTGTTGATACAGAGTCAACCTCCAGCTTAATTTCATTCGGTTTTGTAGGTGCTTGCAAATTGAAATCACGATTGCGATTTAATAAAGTAGTAAGAAGGAAGTTCCTTACTTTTGCCTCTTCACGAAAACGGATTTCTTTTTTGGAAGGATGCACATTCACATCCACACTGGCAGGATCTATTTCAAGAAAAAGAATAGCGGGGGGAAATCTCCCCCGGGGAATGAAGGTATGGAATGCTTCGATGGTAGCATAGGATAGGGTTTTGCTGTCAACTGGGCGCTGGTTAACGAAAAAGATAAGTTCCTTACGGGTCGGTCGGCTCTGCCCAAGCTTTCCAACTAGACCATTCAAGGCAAGTCCATTTTCTTCAGCACTTAGATGACTCAAACTTTCGGCAAACCCCTTACCAAAAATCTCGCTTACTCTCTCGTATAAATCTTCACAGGCTGGGGACTTGAAAATAGTCCTCCCACCTTCTAAAAGTGTAAAATGTATACGGGGATGAGCCAACGCATAAAGTTTAGCAAGATGCATCAGATGCGTGGACTCAGTAATCTCTGTTTTTAAAAACTTTCTTCTTCCCGGAACGGAGTTAAAAAGGTGTGACACTTCAATCCTTGTTCCTAAGGGCATCCCACACTCTTTAACATGCACCATCTTCCCGCCATTTATTAAAATTTCACTCCCCTCCTTTTCTTCCTTACATCGAGTTCTCAAGCTAAAACGACTGATACTTGCGATCGACGGCAAAGCCTCCCCCCTAAACCCGAATGAACGAACATGATTCAGATCACCCGCATCTCTAATCTTACTCGTTGCATGCCTTTCCAAGCTCAATAAGGCTTGGTCTTGGGCCATTCCGATACCGTCATCCTCCACGCGAATATATGATTTCCCCCCATTGCGGAATTCTACCTCTATCCTCGAGGCACGGGCATCCACGCTATTCTCAAGCAATTCCTTAACCACGGAAGCAGGCCGCTCAACCACTTCTCCGGCTGCAATTTGATTGGCAACTCGGTCAGCCAATATACGGATTTTGCTCATATTACTTCCGTAAGGATAGACTTCACTTGGCACAACGGGAAAATACTCACATTCGCTTTGGGCTTGGGTAAACGTTTAATCTTTGAAAAATGAAATGTATGTCGTTTTCTTCGTCCCAACCACTTAGCCCTTACTTGAAACAGCATGTAAATCAGGCAATCCAATGGCTACCATGGTCCCATGAAACTCTCCAAAAAGCCAAGAGCGAGGATAAACCCCTCTTGCTTACCATCGGATACGCTTCTTGTCACTGGTGTCAGGAAATGTCCAGAAACTGCTATCAAGACGACTACATTGCTTCACTAATGAATAACCACTTTATTACCATACTGGTGGATCGAGAAGAGATGCCGGAAATCGATCATATTTACATGGAAGCAGTAAGAATGTTCGACCAGACCGCTGGGTGGCCCCTGCATGCATTTTGTCTGCCTGATGGTCGTCCGTTTTGGGGGGGCACATATTTCCCCAAAGAAGACTTAGGCACTGGACTCGTTCCGTGGTCGCAAGTTCTCATTCGGATTTCGGAGCATTTCCGAACTGCAAAACATGAATTGATTGAGAATGCAAAAAATGTAATTGCGAATCTTTGTCATGCAAATCAGGCTAATTGCTCCTCAGCAAAAGATTGGGATCATAGCTTACTCGCTCGAGCAGTTGATACATTTTGCGAGTGTCATGATGCTGTAAACGGAGGTTTCACCCCTGCTCCCAAATTTCCCTCACCGATGAAGATGGACTTTCTTCTTTCGATGAAGCAGACCCATTATCTGCGAAGCAGGAACGAAAAATTGAACACAGTGGATCGTTGTATCTCCAAGACTCTAAGTGTGCTTTCAGATAGCGGGGTTCATGATCATTTAGGCGGAGGTTTTTTCAGGTATTGTAACGATGAAAAATGGACACAACCGCATTACGAAAAAATGCTTTCAGACAACGCCCTACTTCTTTCCACTTTCTCGAGGGTCGAAAGAGCACAAAAAGACGGGAAATATCACCCTATAATTAGGGGAATCATAACTTGGCTCAACCGCGAAATGGGTTGCCCATCAACCGGTTATGCATCCTCCTTGCCCGCTGAATCCATGGGGATCGAAGGAGGTTTATATGAATGGGAACAAGCAGATATGATCACGGCCTTAGGCATCGAGGAGGGAAAACAATTTTTCTCGATTTTACCACCCCTTTCCAATGCACATGATAGGAGACTCCCCCAAGTAATCATTAGTGAAGATGTAACCATCGAAAAGCAGAACCTGTGGATTAAGAGACTAAGAGAAATCAGGGGACAAAGACCATCATGTGAGCGAGACGAAAAAAGACTACTTGGACACAACGCCATGCTGGTCTCGGCACTTATCGAGGCAGCCATTGCTTTAGATGATAAAATTCTCTTGGATGATGCCATTAAGCTTGAGCAATGGATAACCCGGGAATTCCAAATCAATGACCTGAATATCCGAAGTTTTCTTTATCCGGGAGGTGCAGTTGATTCAAGGGGCAATCTGGATGATTATAGTTTTTGGATTCGAGCAATGCTTGATCTGCAGAGCGTTGCCCCTTTC
>CACMQL010000072.1 GCA_902615835.1 uncultured Verrucomicrobiota bacterium | reverse complement strand
TATTGCCGATAGGATTGGGACCCAGACACCTTTTAAGACGCTCGAATTCAGCTGTAACAGCCACAAGGATAATAAGGAGTCGATCCAGTTCGATAATATTTCCTGGTACGGAACCGAACATGTGGCTCCCTCCATGCGTGATCCGTTACTTACCTACCGCAGGCTGTTCAAATCAGATGAGCGGAGTGCCTACAAAAATATTACCGATCTTGTATTGGATGATGCCCGCTCTTTGAAAAAAGAGCTTGGGTATTCCGATCAGCAGAAATTCGGGGAATATTTTGAATCGATTCGGGCGATTGAGACCCAGATCTCCAGACTCGATGGAATGAAGGCCGAGTTGAGCAAGGTGGATTTGGACATTCCCCTGGATGGGAAAATGCCCCGGGGTGAATATATCCGTTTGATGGGTGACCTAATGATTGCTTCCCTGCAAAGCGGGCTGACCAATGTGGCCACTTTCATGGTGGGGCCCGAGAGATGGGACACGCCGTATCTATTTGAAAGCTTATTCGATAAGCCCAAGAGCCATCATATGATGTCCCATAATCAAGGAAAATTTGTGGAAGACCTAATCAAGGTGGATTATTTCTACATGGAGCAATTTGCCTATCTTTGTGAGAAAATGAACCGGGTAGAGGAAGCCAATGGTAAGACTTTGCTGGACAATATTATGTTTACATACGGTTCTGGTTTGGGCGATGGGTCCACGCACCAATACAGTGCCTTGCCCATTATTGTGGCCGGATCCGGTGGCGGAAAATTGATTACCGGCAAGCACCTGAATGTTTCGGCTAGATCCGGACTGGTTAAAAAGGTGAACGGTACTTACAAACCGCCGGAGGGTGGGGTACCCTTGGCGAATCTATGGCTTACTCAGGCGAAGGCGATGGGGATCAACCTTGACCGGTTTGCCGACAGCACAAGCTCCATTACCAGCTTGCTGGCTTAAGCATTTGTTTCCGGAAGAAACTTGAGTTTTCGGTCGGTCACAAAAGTGCCGAAGGGAATAAGGGTGGCGATAAAAAGATAGGCTCCAAATTTCAGGGTCCAGGCGAATTTCTTCAGGCAAAGTGCCAAAAGTAAACAATAGCCAACAAATAAAACGCCGTGAGCCATGCCGGTGATTTTGACAGCCGCGGGCATGTCATAGGCATATTTAAGCGGCATCGCAATGAAGAGAAGGAGCAGGTAGGAAACTCCTTCAATATTTCCGAGTATTCGTAAAGTTTTGATCATCCCTGAGTAAGCCAATTATTATTTTCTGATATAAAAAAGTCGTGCCTGTAAGATAATTGCAAATGAAGCGGCGATCAACAACCCAAACCAAATAGCCGAGCTAAAAGCTTGTGAAAGGTCTTGAGGGAGCCCGATTATTTCTGAATTTTCAGATATCCAATGCAAAGGGATGATTGAAAGTGGGTTGATGGCTAGTAGTTTCAGGATGACACTCATATTCTCCTCTCCCCAATCAACTGCGAG
This sequence comes from uncultured Verrucomicrobiota bacterium, assembly GCA_902615835.1. Lineage (GTDB taxonomy): Bacteria > Verrucomicrobiota > Verrucomicrobiia > Opitutales > Seribacteraceae > Seribacter. Next base: position 2,454 of record CACMQL010000072.1, on the reverse strand, counting down.
CACGAGGCTCGCCAGTAGGGGAGTGATCCATAACAACCCAATAAACCCCCAGAAACCAAGATTAAACCATAGTTCGCGACTGGCCTGTAAATAGCAAATGGTAAGGAACAGGGTGGTGGTTGGAATGAGACTAAGCGAAAGAAAGGAAGAACCGAGTGTCCAGAAATCAGAATTCAAAGCCAGGTTGATTAAGGCCGAATAACTAAAGAGAGCCAACAAACCAAGGATCAGCATGAGCCCCAGAGCGCTGCTCTCATCTGCCATTCGGGGAATTCGGGCAAGGTTGAACTTCGCGACCCTTTGGATTCCTCTTAGGTATAGATGACGATTCGGGCAGCAGATATTGACCAGGCAAAGAATGAACAGCAAAGAAAGGGAGAAGAAGATGGAAATGACTAAAATGAGACCCCCGATCATCTTATCCTCCCTACCTTTGAAAGCGTTGGCTGAAAATTCCTGTCCGATGAGCCCGCTTGCCTCTCCCTTGTCGAAAAAAGTCCATAAACACCCAAGCAGAAGAAATTGAAAGATCAGGAATATAAACAAGGCGGAAGCTTTTGATAGGGCTGGCAGAGCCTGATTTCTCCACTTCCGGTAACCCGTAACCAGGAGGGTTACCAGGAGCAGTCCCTGCATTAGAAAAGTGAAAGTCGTGGGGGAGATGGTGAAATCAAAGAAGGGGACATCCCGCCAAAAATCCGATATTTTGCTTTCTGAGTCAAAGCCCGAAGATTTATCGATTCCTTCCCCCTTTAAAACCGGAAGTATTTTTCCGAAGTAGGTGGGAAGGATGGTCAGAAAAGAGAGAAAGGATATTCCCGCCTGTCCGAGTCCAGGGAGCACCACATACAAGCCAAGGACCACCAGGCGGGATACCCAGGAGGCTGCCCGAGGCTTGGGTACGACCAGACCCACTGTATGGGCGGTCAGATGGTAGAGGATGACCGAGCAAAAGAATACGGAATATAGTTGCAAAATATTACCGAATGGGAGCTTTCCAACCAGTAATGCATGGACCAAAAAGGGAAGGGTGAAGAAAAACATGTAATATTCACGGGCGGGGATTCCAAAAAGATAGCCGATAACTTTGGAAAACGGATTCATTGGGGTCATCCGCTGGTAGTCGAGGAGACCGGATTCCCGTTCTTCGGCGGTAATGGAGGCTACCCGTCCGGTTCCAAGGAACATGAGATAAAAACCCTGAAGGGCGAGAAGGAAAGGAAAGGCGTAGCGGGCTCCATTGATGGGAGAACTGTCACCTTTTTCCCATTCCTTGGTTACTGGTTCCTGGGTCCAACGGCCCTCAGATCCGTCAAGGTATGCAGTAAGGTAAACAGTTGAGGATACGATCAGGGAAAACAAGCCTGCGGCTATAAGATGTTTCAGTCGCAAATTTTCCCGGATTCCTTTGAGAATGAGTGGATTCATGCATCTTGATCAAAAGGGGAGGATCCGGACTCGATCTCTAGGAATAAATCCTCCACTTTTGATTTTCGGGTACTGAAGGAGGTGATTTCCACTCCAAGTTCAATCATTTGCGAAAGAAGTACGGGGACTTCTTCACGACTTCCGGAATGAATGATTTGAAAACGGGTTTTCGATTCATTGATTTCTTTGAGGCCGGAAAGAGAAGGGTGTCGCTCAATCCATTCCGAGAGCTGGGGAAATGGTTTGATTACTTCAATCTCTAGGGTTCTTTGGGAGTTTTTATTCTGAGAAATTTCTTCGACTGAGCCACAGACGATCATTTTTCCATTTCGCATGATACCAATTTCATCACATAAATCCTCGAGTTCCGTGAGTACATGGGAGGACACAAGAATGGTTTTCCCCCCGTCTGCCAGTTTCCGAAGCAGGTTACGCAGGTCGATCCGGGCCTTGGGGTCGAGGTTGGCTCCCGGTTCATCGAGAAGCATGACTGAGGGATCATGCACCAGAGTCTTGGCTAGGAGAGCCCGTTGTTTCATACCGCGGGACAGGGATTTACACAGATCTCTGCGCTTATCCGTCAGGTCAGTCCGGGCGAGAGCAAAGTCGATGTTTTCTTTTCTTTCGGTTGCGGATTGACCGTAGGCGTGGGCGAAAAGATCGCAAAATTCCTCAACCCGGAGGTCATCATAAACCGGTGGGAAGTCAGGCATGTAGCCAAGCATGCGCCTGGCTTCCTCCGGTTGATGCAGGACGGAGGTATCACCAAGCTTGATCTCGCCGTAGGTGGGTTGGATCAGGGTGGCCATCGCTTTGATGGTCGTGGTTTTACCGGCCCCGTTGGGTCCGATTAGTCCGAAGATCGATCCCTTCTTTACCGTAAAAGAAAGATTATTTACGGCAACAAACTCACCGTAATGAATTTTCAGGTCTTCAACATAAATCATCGGAGGGATGAATGATTGCAGATTAAAAATTAGAAGTGGTCAACTTTTCCTTGCCTAAATTAATGAGAGTCAGACATAT
>CACMQL010000071.1 GCA_902615835.1 uncultured Verrucomicrobiota bacterium | reverse complement strand
TGCCATGGACCCGATAAAAGTACCCGGGAAGCAAAACTTCGTCTTGATTTATCTGAAGGTGCGCTTAGGGACCTGGGTGGATACACGGCTGTTGTCCCGGGGAAACCTGAGGAAAGCGAATTGGTTTACCGGCTTCATAGTGATGACGAGGATGAACTGATGCCCCCCCCTGAGACCGGTAAACGACTATCCGATAAACAAAAAAAAATCCTTGAAGATTGGATCAAACAGGGAGCCGAATATAAAAAACACTGGTCATTTCTACCCATCGGAAATCCCCAAATTCCCGAAAAAAACGCAAAGTCGGATTCAATACATCCTGTCGACCGCTTTTTAGCCCGGAAACTTTTAAACGAGCCCTATTCCTTTAACGAACAAAGCGACCCCGTGACTTTGTTGCGCCGGCTTTACTTCGATTTGGTAGGCATGCCCCCCACTCCCGAGGAAGCGAAGGATTTTCTCACAGATCCCTCCCTGCAAGGCTACGAGAAAGTCATCGACCGTCTTTTAATGGACCCCCGGTTCGGAGAAAGAATGGCGGTGCATTGGTTGGATCTGGTCCGGTATTCCGATACGATCGGATATCATAGTGATAATTTCATGGAAGTCTCCGCCTACCGGGACTATGTGATTGAAGCCTTCAACGAAAATCTGCCCTTCAATCAGTTCGTAATTGAGAACCTTGCCGGTGATCTGGTTCCCGAAGCCACTCAGAGACAGAAGATTGCTTCCGGTTACAATCGCCTGCTTCAAACCACACAGGAAGGAGGTGCCCAGCCAGCTGAATATAAAGCAATCTACCAGGCGGACCGGGTCCGTAACTTTGGTATTGTCTGGCTGGGCGCAACCACCGGCTGCGCTCAATGCCACGACCACAAATACGATCCATTTACAATTAAAGATTTTTACTCGCTGGCCGCCTTTTTTGCTGATCTGAAAGAAAAACCTGTGGGCAGAAGGAATCCCAACCTTTATCTTCCCACCCAGGAACAGAGCGATAAACTGGAGGATCTGGAGAAGGCCAGACAAGCTTTGGAGCAAGAGACGAAGAAGACAAAAAAAGATCTGAAGGAAGAAAATAAAAACCTTCTGGCAAGTCTGCAAAAAGCTCTGACCGGGTTTTCCTACACCGAACCGAAGAAAAAAGAGCCCCGGCTAAGCGAGCGGATTTGGGTCGATGACTCAGCCCCTGCCGATGCTCAACTTTCCGGAAAGTGGGAATTGGCCAGCCACCCCGTCTTCTCAGGGACTAAATCCATCGTTCGCTCAGGCAAGGGGAACAATCAGCATTATTTCATAAATTCGAAATCTCCCCATACCGTGACCTCTGGTGAAGACGAATTCTTCGCTTATATTTTTCTCGATCCCGAAAATCCACCCAGGCAAATCATGCTACAATTCAATGACGGGGCGTGGGGTCACCGGGCTTATTGGGGTGAATCCCTAATTCCCTATGGGCAGGAAAACACGGTAAGCCGGGTAAAAATGGGTCCGCTCCCCGAGTTGGGAAAATGGGTCCGTTTATCAGTCTCGGCGAAAAAGATTGGCTTGAAAACAAAGGATCAAATCAATGGAATCGCATTCACTCAATGGGACGGAACGATTCACTGGGATCAAATAGGGGTGATTACCAAGATCGATCCAAGAAAAGACCCTCATCTCTCGCTCCGAGCTTGGACCGCCCAAGCCAGGAGCGATAAATCTTTGCCGGGCCAAGTTCAAAGTGCAGCCAAAAAAGCCGGCAAGGCTCGATCCGTAGAGGAATCCAAACTTTTGGAAAGACACTTCATCCTGCACCAGTATCGGGGGATCCCCGATGAGGCTCGCGTATTCAGGGAGCAATTCCAGGCCAATGCGACCGAGCTTGCTCAAATGGAAGCCGAGGTGCAAGAAGCTAAAAACGAGGTGGAGAACCATCGAAAAAACTTTCGGAGTATGCTAGTCTCTGAAAGTGAAAATTCCAAAATGGTGCGGATCCTTCCACGGGGAAACTGGTTGGATGAGTCTGGCGAGGTGGTCGAACCCGCTATTCCTGAATTCATGGGAAAATTGGATATCCAGAACCGTAAAGCGAACCGCCTCGATCTTGCCAAGTGGGTTACAAGCGAGGATAACCCCCTACCCGCCCGTGCCTTTGTCAATCGCGTCTGGAAGTTATTCTTTGGTTACGGATTGTCTCGTCGCTTGGAAGACTTGGGCGGTCAGGGAGAACCACCCACTCATGCCGACCTTCTCGATCACCTGGCAACTGATTTTCGAAACAATCAATGGAATGTAAAAAGACTGATCCGTAAGCTGATCACTTCTGAGGCTTACAAGCAAAGTTCGATTCCTTCGGACAAACTTGCTTCTGAGGACCCTCTTAATCGATTGTATGCCCGGCAATCAAGGTTTCGGATCGACGCCGAATTTGTGCGGGACTCCGCCCTCTCAATCAGTGGACTTCTGGTCCCGGAAATCGGCGGAATCAGCGTAAAACCCTATCAACCCGCCGGGTATTGGCAGCACTTGAATTTCCCTGCCCGTAAATGGCAAGCGGGCACTGGAGAGGATCTTTATCGCAGAGGACTCTACACTTTTCATTGCCGAAGCTTTACCCATCCGGCCATGCTTGCCTTTGATGCCCCAAGCCGTGAGGAGTGTACCGCAGAAAGGCCCAGATCCAACATCCCTCAACAAGCCCTGGTCATGCTCAATGATCCGGTCTTTGTGGAAGCGGCCCGTGTATTTGCCGAAATCCTGCTTTGGGATCCCGTTAAGAAAGACCAGGATAAAATAAACCTCGCTTTTGAAAAAGCACTCACACGAAAGGCTAACGGCGAAGAAATGAAAGTGATGTTAGAACTACTTGATGACCAAAGGATGCGTTACCGGAAGGACAAACAAGCAGCCCTAGAATTGCTCCAAACTGGTCAGAAACCATTCGACACCAAGCTGCCACAGGCAGAACTCGCTGCCTGGACGAGCGTATCCCGTACTCTTCTCAATTTGTACGAAACCACCGCCCGTTTCTAATTTTTACACGAGCCATGAATCCTTCATTTATTAATCGCAGAAGTTTCCTCAACCAAGCGACCGTAGGTATTGGATCGACGGCATTGACCAGCATGCTCGCTGGAAACGCGATGGCCAACCCACAGGCATGGCCGGCCAACTTACCCTCTCATGCAAAACTAAGTGGAAATCCCAAAGCCAAACGGGTGATTTTTCTTTGTATGGCCGGAGGTCCATCTCACCTGGAAACCTTTGACTACAAACCAAGGCTCAAGGAAATGGACGGCAAGCCCATGCCTGAATCCATTACCAAAGGACAACCCATTGCCCAATTGCAAGGGAAACAACTGAAATGTTTCGGTCCTCAATTGGAATTCAAGAAATGGGGTCAATCAGGTCAGTATTTCAGTTCAGCCTTTCCCAAGATTGGTGAGATCGCAGATGATATGTGTATCATCCGCTCAATGAGCACCGAGCAGATTAATCACGACCCGGCTCACACCTACATGAATACAGGCACCCAAATCTCTGGACGCCCGAGCATGGGTTCTTGGGTCCTTTATGGATTGGGTGCTGAAACTAATAACCTACCGGGCTTTGTCGTACTTACCTCAGTGGGTGGCGGACAGAATCAACCAATTGCATCCCGGCAATGGCACAGTGGATTCCTGCCGAGTAAATACCAGGGTGTTCATTTTCATAGTAAGGGCGACCCAGTTCTCTATCTTAGTAATCCGAAGGGTGTAACGAATAAGGACCAAAGATTAGTCATCGATTCTGTTAATCAATTAAACAGAATCGGGAACAAGACCTGGAGAGATCCTGAAATCTCGACCAAAATCAGCCAGTATGAAATGGCTTTTCGCATGCAGGCCAGTGTACCCGATTTATTGGATGTTTCCAGGGAACCAAAACATGTGCTTGATCTGTATGGTGCGAAACCAGGCGA
>CACMQL010000070.1 GCA_902615835.1 uncultured Verrucomicrobiota bacterium | reverse complement strand
AATGTTGATTTAACCAACCAATTTGCTTCCATGATTTCCCACCAGCGTTCTTTTCAGGCTGGCTCAAGAGTTGTTACCACTTCGGATGCTATTCTACAGGAGGCAGTAAACCTTAAACGTTAACTTTTAACCCTAAATACAGCTATTTGTTATGTGTGCAGCACAGTTAGATGAAATTCCTGAAAGTGAAGAACCCGCGGAAAAGAAAAGTACATCAAGCGGAGGCAATTTAGTTCCGGCTCTAATTGCAATCGTGCTTGCACCTGCATTGACAGTGGGTGCGATGTATTTTTTGATCAACCTTAATAAGCCCCAGGAAACTGTAAAAGCTCAGATTACGGAGGGAGGACAGCCTCTAAATATGGAACCATCGGGAGAGGAAAAATTTTATGAATTAAGTCAACTGATAACCAATTTGGGCGGGCCCATTAAATCAAGATACATTAATTTGGACCTGAAACTCGAAGGTTTGGCCGGAGATTTTGAAAAAATTCTCGAAATGAATGAACACAGAATCCGAGACAAGGCATTATCAATTATGGGAGGTTACAGTTATGAAGATGCCCAACTGGACGGTTTTCAGGAAAGAGTGCGGGTTGATTTAAAAAAAGGATTTTCTTCAGTTTTGAGGAAGTATCGGGATGGCGAAAGTGATTTGATTAGACAAATTTATTTTATGCAATTTGTCGTTCAATGATTAAAATTTGTTACTCGGATGCCAGAAGATACAAAATTTGATGATGAGAGTTTCGATATAAGTGAAATCGAAGGTTCAGTTGCCACGGGCCCCATTTTTCTTCACGATGGCACTAAAATTACAGATTCCTCCGTTGTAAGTGTTAAAAAGTATGATTTCACCAACCCGATTGTCTTGTCTGATGCCGACCTCAGTAAACTAAGGACTAAATCAGAGCAATTTGTATATTATCTATCCGGTCATCTTTCGATGTTTTTGAGAACTGAGTTCAATCTTGAGCTCGAAGACCTTAATGCGGATTTGTATTCAAATTTTACCCAGTCGATTAAAAACCCGTCCTGCATTTCCCTTTTTAAAATTCAGGAACTGAACGGGGTGTGCCTTTTGGATGTTAACTCTCACTTGTCCGTCACTGTTGTTGATCGAATATTGGGAGGCAGAGGGTCGACCAATCCAGAAGAGAGAGGACTTACTGATATTGAGAAGGCTTTGGTGGAGGATTTTAATTTAATCATACTTGAGGAATGGTGCAAGCAATGGACTAGTTCCATGCAATTGACACCGTCGATCATTGGAAACGAGAGTACGGGTAAGTTTCTGCAGACTTCTCCCTCTGATGCAATGGTTTTGGTTTTAAGCATGGAAGCCTCCTTCGGTGATGTTTCCGGTCCTATGAGAATTGCGGTTCCTTACTACACCATGGAACCGGTGTTAAGTAGGCTTCTTTCGACCGCCTCGGCCGAAGAAAAAAAACCAGTTTCGAAAATGCCTAGATGGCATGATATTTATGACGATATTCCTGTGGATGTCTCGGCAGAATGGGACGCTTTTGAATTAACACTCCGCGATCTTTCTAATCTTCAGGTAGATGATGTCATTGAGATGGACCCTGATTTAATTACCAACACTCACTTAAGAGTCGAAGGTCGGACCTGTTTCACAGGAGAAATAGGTTTAGAGGGTGATCAGGTAGCCTTTCAGGTAAATGAAAGCATTTCAGAAGCAGTTAAATTAATCGGCAAAAAAAATGGATAGCAAAAAAATGGATATTGTAATGGACGTGAAAGTTGATGTAACCGTCCAGTTAGGATCTGCAGAACTTCCAATGAAGGAAGTGGTTGAACTTAGTCCCGGAGCACAAATTCAACTCAAGCAAAATGCCAAGGACCCCGTCAGTCTTTTGGTAAATGGAAAGTTAATCGCACATGGTGAAGTCGTGGTAATAGACGACAAGTTTGGTCTAAAAGTGACCGAGATTGTAGACTCTCCGTCCTGAGGGTTTTAGCATTCTAATCCCATTCGGATATGGGAATTCATATACCTCTTTGTTTTCTTTTAGACGCCTCGGTGTCTTCCTCTTCAGATTTTGATAGTCCTTGGATTTGGGGCAAAGTAATCATTTTTCTGCTCGTGCTTGGTATGATTGCTTTTTTTCTCAGGTATTTTTCCAAGCAAAAAGGTCTCCAAGCGACAGTCGGTGGGAAAAATAATTTAAGAATTATTGATACATGTTCGTTAGGAAACAGGCAATTCATTGTGGTTACCCAATACGATTCTGAGAAACATCTTCTGGCTGTGTCAACTTCTGGCATTTCTCATTTAGCCAAATTGACTTCGCGTGATTGTACTCAAAAAGATTCTTCGGTTCCCAGTTGATTATAGATTCTAAATTACATTAATGAAAAAAATTTACCTTGCATCTTTCATCCTCGGTTTTCTTTTTTGGGGTGATTTGAACGGACAGACCACCGGAACGGGGGCACCGGGATTAAGGATAGATGTGACGGGTTCAAATGAAGAGGGAGATTTTGGTGTAGCGATACAATTGGTTGTGGCGATGACGATTCTAACTTTGGGACCGTCCGTAATCATGATGATGACTTGTTTCACAAGAATTGTAATTGTTCTGGGCTTCGTGAGAAACGCAATTGGAGTAAATGCCGCCCCATCTAGTCAAATTATTGTAGGTTTAGCCTTATTTCTGACTTTTTTTGTGATGGGACCAGTTTGGGATCGAATCTATGACGATGCCGTCGTCCCCTACATGGATGCAACGATGAAATCAGGAGATGCATTGTTATTGGCTACCGCTCACATGAAGGATTTTATGATGAATCAAACGAGGCAAGAAGATGCCCAGTTTTTTCTTGAGATTTCCCGACAGGGCGCAATGACGCGGGATGAATTACCGCTAAGCATTGTGGTTCCCTCCTTCGTTCTCAGTGAACTGAGGACTGCTTTTCAGATGGGTTTTCTCATTTTTATACCCTTTATTATCGTCGATTTCATTGTCGCTTCTTCTTTGATGTCGATGGGAATGATGATGATGCCTCCCGTAGTTATTTCCATGCCCTTTAAACTCCTGCTTTTTGTACTAGTGGATGGATGGTATTTAGTTATTCAGTCCGTGGTAAAGAGTTTTAACATACTATAAACCTTTCTTTTTATGACCTTAGAATTAGCTGTTGATATCATGAGAAACCTTTTGCAGACTGCTTTACTTTTGGCGATCCCAATTCTCGGCACAGCCATGGTAGTTGGGTTACTGATCAGTTTTGTGCAGTCCATAACCAGTTTACAGGAACAGACCCTAACCTTTGTCCCTAAACTCGTCTGTGTTTCCCTCGCTATAGTTCTATCAGCTAACTTTATTCTTAAGACACTCACTGACTTTTGCATATCCATGTTTAACATGATCCCTAATATGGCCCAATGACCATTGAGGCTGGGGAGATTGTTGTTTGGGTATTGGTCTTTCTTAGGACAGGGGCTTTCTTCATGGGTATCCCGCTTTTTGCGGGTAAAATGCTCCCCAATAAAGTCAAGGTCACATTTGGTTTAATTTTGTCCATTCTGATCAATCCTCTGGTTCCCGCAAATTTGGAACTTTCCACTCATTTTGCCGGTGCTATTCTCCTTGCACTCAATGAGGTTTGCATTGGACTTCTTCTGGCAATGATGGTGCGTATGGTTTTTTTTGCGGTCGAACTGGCGGGTCACCTAATTTCATATGAGATAGGTTTAATGGCGAGTAACAGTGTGAATCCCTTGCTCGGTAGTTCAGATGCGACCATCACCACGCTTTTATATTATTTCAGTCTACTGATTTTCTTCGTCGCAGGTATTCACTACGATGTTCTTAAGGCTTTTATAATGAGTTTCGAAATCCTTCCGATTGGTAGCTTCTTTTTACAAGCTAATCCAATGGAAGAATATGTGGGAGAAGTGGCCAAGGTTTTCGTTCTCGGTACCTTGATCGCA
>CACMQL010000069.1 GCA_902615835.1 uncultured Verrucomicrobiota bacterium | reverse complement strand
CAAGTGGTTTTCACGAAACAGCCTGGGGGGCAAGGAGTGTGATAATTGGAGACGATGTTTCTGCAAACGAATGGTCGGCTGCTCTAGCTCAGGCAATAAAGGATTACCCAAATCCCGTCTTCATATTACAGGAATTTAAGAAACCACGCAGTTTTACCCATAAATTGATTTCGGCCCAGGGCGAATCCATTGATGAGCGAGGAAGAGTACGGCTGTCACCTTATTTTTTTATTACTGACAAAACCGCCAAATGGTCTGGGACGCTCACCAGCTTTTGTCCGCTAGACAAGAAAATTATCCATGGGATGAAGGATGGTAGCCTGATTCCTTGTATAGAAACCTAAGCAAAGGACTATTTTTTCCTTCCGGGCGTAGGCCAGTTGGGGTGAGGGGAATGGGCTGTTTCCATGTAACTGAGCATTCGTTGAGCGACTGCAGGTTGCTCTTGGATTAGATTCGAATCTTCGTGGATATCGTTTTTCAAATCATAGAGCTCAAGTCTCTGATTATCCATGTCTGCCCGGATCAGCTTCCAGTTTTCCATGACAACTGCCTGTCGGAATGTTCTTTCGTAAAATTCCCAGTAGAGAAATTTATGTCTTTTTTGTTTAGCAGTATTCCCCTGAAGCGAGGGAAGAAATGACAGGCTGTCGGTTTCAGCGGGGAGTTTGGTCCCGCTCATTTCACAGGCGGTGGCCATTAAGTCTCCGAAATAGAGGGGTTGATCAGAAATAGAATTGGGCTTAATTGTTTGGGGCCACCAAGCGAGGGTGGGTACCCGAATGCCTCCTTCGGTGAGTGTTCTTTTCATTCCCCGAAGCGGACCAGCGGGGGTGAAGAGTTTTGGGTTGTGCCCGGCCTCGTTGTGGGGGCCATTGTCAGAGGTAAACATGACCAGGGTGTTTTCCTCTATTTTCAATTCCACAAGCAAATCGAGAATTTTTCCGACATCGCGATCCATCCTGGTGATCATCGCAGCCTGTCCTTTGTCCTGTTTGCTCCAATCCTCTTTTTCGTAAATACCATAATCAGGCACCTCCGCACCGTCCCCAAACATCCGGGTTCCTTCGTTGTTGGCATGGGGAATAGTCAGGGGAAGATATAGAAAGAACGGATTCTCTTTATTTGTTTTAATCCAGGTAAGGGCTTCCTGGGTAAATAGATCGTGACTGTATTCAACCCGCTTGGTTGCAGCACCTCCCATAAAACCGGCTCTTGGCTTATCTGATATAGGCTTAACCACATTTTTCAGTACATGCTTTTTTTGGTTTCGCCATAAGAATTCAGGATAAAAGTTATGGGCATGTACCTGATTAAGATAGCCATAAAAATAATCGAAGCCCTGTTTTAAAGGATGCCCCTCCTGTCCGGTTTCCCCCAGTCCCCACTTTCCAATCAGGGCGGTTGCATACCCTGCATCCTTTAGTTTTTCGGCTACCGTAATATCAATTTCCCGAAGACTTTGACGGGACATATCGCCACCTGCGTTGCCCCTGACATGCGTGTGTCCCATATGCTGGCCGGTCATAAGCACGCTTCTCGAGGGAGCACAAACTGTGGAGCCGGAATAAAAGCGGGTGAATTTCATTCCCTCCTTCGCCATTTGGTCGAGCCTGGGCGTCTTGATTAATTTCTGACCAAAACAGCCCAAGTCACCGAAGCCAAGATCATCAGCCATGATGAAAATCAGGTTCGGTTTAGCCTGTAAAGCGAAACAGAGGGAGAGTATCAAGAAGCTAAAGAAGCCGAATTTTGGGCTGAGATATCTGGTCATTACTTGTTTTTTAATTCTTCGGTTGTAGTTTTTACCAAGCGACCCACATAACCCTGAAATCTCTTATCCACCTCTTCGGGAACCTGAGGCATGGATTCAATTATGGGTAATAAAGACTTCGCTTTTTCATCGAGATGATCAATTGCATTCATTGCCAGCATCGATGGAAAGCATCCATTTTTGATCGGGTCGGCGATTTGACCCAGGGTATTCACCGCCTGAGTAACCTGATCCTGATTTCCGAACTTCCCCAATGTCTCGGCTGCCACCACCCGCACATAAGGAGAATCATCATGCAATGCCTTTTCAAGATATTTTCCTGTCATGGAAAGACCTTTTTTACCTCTCATTAATAACCCCATAGCCCCCCAGTATCTTATCGCAGAATCCTTGTCCCTAAGATAGTTGATTAGGGTTTTGGTTGCCCAGGGGGATAGGCCCGATGCCATGTCCGCTGCCAGGAAGATTCTTTTATAAGGATACTTGTCTGTTCTGGCCATGTCGTATGGATTGGACCCTGCGGAGCGGGAGTGAATTTCGCCTTCAGGAAGAAAACCAACATCGATGATTTGATTGATGTGATCAAGGTGGGCCCTTCTCATACTCATTAGGATATCAGCATGTTTTCTGGATTTGGCCAAGTTATTCACTTCATCGGGGTCATTATCCAAATCATACAATTCTTCCGGGGGTTTCGTTTTCCAGAAATAACTTTGTGATTCGTTTAATTTTCCTTCATCAAACATTTTTTTCCAAACCTGTGTGGTGGGTGTTTGGAACATGTATGAAACATGCTGACCGTATGGTTTGTGTGGCATGTAGTTGCGGATGTAGATGAATTTTTTTCCCACAACTGATCGAACCATATCATATCTCTCATCCATACGTCCGCGGAACCCATATCCGAATTCCTGAGCGGGAGCTTCCTCTGTTCCCATGAAGGCATGTCCTTGCATATGCTGAGGAGGCTTTTGGCCAGCGATACTGAGCAGGGTGGGGGCTAGGTCAATGAATCCCACCCGTCGGTCTGAACTTCCACCTGCCTTATACTCGGAAGAGGCAAGATGTTTCCATTTTGCTGGAACATAAACAATCAGAGGAACATTGATTCCGGAAAAATAAGGCCATCGCTTGCTTCTGGGCATACCGGAACCGTGGTCTCCGAAATAGAAAATAATGGTGTTTTCGGCCAGTCCCTGCTCCTCCAGTAATTGGAGTTTTTCACCCACCATCTTATCCATCTCGCTAAGCTTGTCATAATATTGTGCCCAGTCCTGACGAACCTCCGGGGTATCTGGATGATATGCAGGGATCCGAACCTTTTTCGGGTCGTGTACTTGTTGATGCGGACGCTTGCGAATCTGACTTTCATGAGAAATCGTAAAGTTGTGAATGGCAAAAAATGGCTGGTCTGTATTCGGACGGTTTGCCCAGGTCGCTTTTCGTCCCCCTTCATTCCAAACCTGCCCGTCTTTTTCTAGGTTATAATCTTCTTTTGAATTATTGGTGCAATAGTAACCCAGTTCACGAAGATAGACCGGATACATTTTGAAACTTTTGGGCAGGTTGGTCATACTACGCATATGCTCGGCACCCGTTGAGGTTGGATACATTCCGGAAATGATGGTGGTTCTGGCAGGAGCGCATACGGGGGCATTGGAAATAGCTCTGGTGTAGATCATACCTCTGGCAGCAAGACCATCCAGGTTGGGGGTGTCAGCATATTTATCACCATAGCAACCTAGGTGTGGTCCGTTATCCTCACTGGTTAACCACAGAATGTTTGGAAGTTTGCCGGCCAGGAGAGAGGCATAGCTTGCAAAAAAAATAAATAGAAGTGTTTTCATAGACTTGTGATTAAAATTATTGTCCTTTTGTGATCATAGGGAAGTCATCGGTTCTGAATGGAGTTACGGGTAAGGTTATGGAGCCATCCTTGCGGTAAAGATTACAAACTGGATTATTCATCCAGGCGTAGCGAACGGCAACGGGCTCCTTGATTTTATCTGACCAGACTTCGACTTGATCTTTGCCAATTAATTTCGCATCGGCCCACACAAACTTTTGGTCTCTCCCACTGATCGCAAAGCCAACAGGCTCCCTTGTGTCAAAGCAATAAAGTCCTTCCCCAGCATGATCGAAAGTCACATACACTTTGCTTCCTTTGATTTCGCAGTCCCTGTAGCGGGGGCTCCGGTGTGGAAGATCATAACCATAATCCCTCGCCAAAGCGTTACGCAGCAAACGATTGGCTGCGGTCTGCTTGTTGCGTGGATGAATGTCACGGCCTTCCCCC
>CACMQL010000068.1 GCA_902615835.1 uncultured Verrucomicrobiota bacterium | reverse complement strand
AAATGCATTTAATCCCAAGGATTTTGACCGTTGGCGAAAATGGTTTTTTTATGCCTTTAATCCGGACCCGCCTCAAGGTGGTGGTGGACCTGGAATGAGCCCGCCCCCTTTTCCTCCGGGATTTCCAACCAATGGTTTGCGGGGTCCGATGGGCTTTTCTGGAATGGCTGGACCGGCTGGAGGACTATTTAAAAGCCATTTCTTTCAATCAACGGGCCGCGATGATCCCTACATTGGTACTGATCAAATAGAATCATTTTTTAGTAATCTTCCGAATGGACCTTCTCATTACAGAAGAAGAGGGGGAACCACTAATTTTGAGCTCCAATATCAGTTTGGCAAATTCATGGTAATGGAAAGCAACAAGCCTGTTAATCCGCAAACTAACCAATTAAACCAATCCAGAGAAAGACATTTATTGCTAAAGATAGAAAACCTTAGTCTTCGTTCAGGCGAAAAAGCACATTTTACAGTCGCAGACAAGCAAATTTGGAATTGGCAACCCAGACCCACAAATAACATAAGACAGTTTGTCCAAGTTAATCTGGCGAAAGGGGTGGATAGGTACCCGTTTATTTGTCAAACTCCATTAGTCGTATCGGATAATGAGCCCCTTTTGGTGGAGTGCGGCATGGGGAGAATTGAAGGAATTCACCCTTCTCAAATGGCGTTTTATAACATAAATAATGCCTCACGGGCTCCCAAGCATCAGAGTGCTAGCAACCTTCCGAATCCAAAGGGAATTACAATTTATAGCGAAACGCCTACTGGTAAGACGATTGAAAACCGCAAGCCGATTTACAAAAATTCCAAAACTTTCGATATAGGTTCTGGATGGAATATTTGGCATTATCTTACCAACTCGAAAGCAAGATTATCAGAAACTTCGGACCCAGCTATGCATGGTCAGGAAACCCTTCCTGGTATTGGATTTAGAATTCGATATAAACTGCCGGGTAATGCAGATAAAGTTGTGTTAGAGCAGTTTAATTTGCGTGCACTTGTCCATAGTTATCAAGATGGATTTGGTGATAATTGGAGGGAAGAAAAATTTGTGGGATCAAGATATCGTAGCTTTCGACCCGAGTTGTACAGTAGGATCAATTCTTTGCCAACTTACAATTATTCCTTACCATCCCTTAATCAGAATGGGGAAGAAATAAGTACAAACTATAGATTTACTCCGAGTAGTTGTAAGTTTTTCGATTTCTATGATCTCAATCCCGAAATAAAAATTGGAGACAATTTTGACGATGTACTCACACCTCTCTCAAGCCCTCGGATGCATGGAGTGACCTCTTCTGGTTTTTCTCCCTTTAATTTAGATCAGCAAATTGTTCCTAAAATCACATCTGATTCTAGCAGTATTGGATTTTTTCATGATACAGATGAAGAACATGGTGACCAAATGATGGTCGAAGAAAGTGCCTCCCTTTTTGAAATCCCTTCTGCCCCCATGCTGTCCATTTTACAGCTCAGACATGCAAATTTAAATGATTATTCTCACAGCCCTTCCTATGTACTTGGAAATTCGTACGCCAATCCTCAGGTGGGCAGATATAAAACCTGGGGCAGGGTAAGGGCGATTTCCTGGAAACCATTAAGTTCGGTTTTTGATATTGGGAACAATTGGCAAGCATCGGACTTATTCCTGGAAGCCTATTCAATTGTAGGTTACAATAGATCTCCTTGGCAGGTCTTTATATCTGAAAACAATCTTCATATGCCCGAAGGTGCAAATAATTATGGGACCGTGCGAAATGTTGACGCCCAGAGTGAACACCAGAATACCACGGTCGATCATAGTTATTATATCAATCGTGCACTACTTGACGGTTATTTTATGTCGGGAATAGGAAGAGGAGAATGGCAAGGAAAGACAACCTCTCAAATGTTGGTAGATGCGGCTGATTTGTTTTCAGATACCTCAAATCTTGATTTAAAGTACAGTCCTTTTCGTAATTCACGCCTTAAACCCTACTGGGAAAAAAGTGCATTGAGAATGACTTCGTATGGTGACAAATCCAACGAAGTTACTTCCTCATCGGATGATGAGTTTAGATATCAAACTCTGGCGGCTGATTTATTGGTGGAGGGTTCTTTTAATATAAATTCTACCTCTGTCAGTGCTTGGGTTAGTCAATTGTCTTCCTTGAGGGGGCTCGCCCCACCTAATTTTACTCCAAAGTCGGAAGAAACTCCTTTTCCCCGATTTACTAACTTTCCTTCCAAAAATAGTTGGAATCAAATAGCCTCTCTTAACGATGACGAAATTAAACTTCTAGCCCATTGTTTGGTTGAGCAGATTAAATTAAGAGGACCTTTCCTTTCTTATGCTGATTTTGTTAATCGCAGAATTCAGGGGGTGACATCCAATCGCCTGGATAGTCCTTTTGCGGAATGGAATAGCCAATTTCCTGAGAATAGAGATTCCGTATTAGGTTTTAGGGGAGCCTTGCAGGCTGCGATTGCAGAAGCCGAGATAAACCAAGCACAATTCCAAAAACAATCACCTTCCGGGGGAAACTTTGCCGGAAACAAAGGAGAGTGGCCCAACAACCCCATGATTCCCTTCATCCCTACGACAAGATATACCGGAGGCCCCATTAATACTTTCTTCCGTCTTCCTAGTTCAATGGGTTACCTGAATTCTGAATTCGGACTGCATGCGGTTTCTACTCAGCCATTTCTTCATCCGGAATACATATATCACACATGGGCTAATTTTAATCCACAATATGAAAATAGCTATGCAAGGACGGAGGCAGAATATGGAGTCGGGAAACGTTTCGAAGAAAATTATTTTGCCGGAACGGATGCAAATGGAAATAAACTCCCTGCCAACTTTAATTGGACACCTACATTCAGTTTCAAAGCCGGATGGGACGATTACAGTTCCGCTTTCGAGTTTGGAGAAGCTCCTGAAAATCTTTTGGCAATCGAAAATGTGGCAACTGCTGCCAATAAACCGGGTTGGCTGATGCAATCTGATGTTTTAAGCCCGCTTGCTCCCGTCAGTAATGCCCGCTCGGATACCTTTACCATCCGTGTTATGGGTGAACCGAAAGCGGTCAGATCAAAAAAAATAAATTCAAGGGCATGGCTTGAAATCACCGTGCAAAGAATCCCCGACTACATTAAGCCTGAACTAGATGCACCTCACCACCGTCCGCACGAACCCTTTGAAGATCGTAATTTTAATGGTTATTGGGATAATGACCCGAGTTTTGTGGAGCACTGGTTAGACCTAAATCAGAATGGAATGGATGATCTGGGCGAAACCACTCTTCCCGGGGCAGTTCCTGATCTACCCGGTGTGGGAAGAACCAATGAAAAAAATTGGTTCGCCGATGGACTGTATTCTGATTTAAAAATGAACCCAGATTTGGAAGAAGAATCTGCAGACAGCAAATTTTCGAGAATGGGAATTAACCAAAGATTTGGTCGTAAATTTAGAATTATCAATTTTCGCTGGATTAAAGAGCAGGATGTTTGATTGCCAAGTTTTCTGGCATTCAATTTCTTAAATGATTAAATTTAAATGTTTTCTAGTCACATAATATGCTTCTTATTTTCCTTCTTTATCGGGTTATCCTTGTTTGCTCAATCATCCCCACCCAAACCTTCAGTGATTTTACAGGCGGTTTGCTGGGATCGTTTTGCGAGCAAGAACATATCCTATTTCCCATGGGGTAATTACGAGGAAGAAAATGCAACTAAAATAAATCTTGATATTGGCTTTAGTTCACCAAGCTATCCTTTTGTTTATTATGGAAAATCACCGCTTAAATTTTTTGAGCAGATGTCAGTAGCATCATCTGATGTAGCGGAAAAAAATAAAAATAAATTAACAGAAGTTGGTGAATTTTCCTTTGACTCAACGGAGGGAATAACCTCTGATTTTCTCTTGCTGCTCTTGGAGGATAAGCAGGGAGCTAAATTTAAAACATATCCTATGTCCCTGAAACAGGAAAATTTACCCTATGAATCTTTTAATTGTTACTCTCAATGTAGGGAGAATCTTTACCTTGCCTATGGTGAGCAGAAGCAAGTTTTAGCTCCCGGCAAATATGTAAGATTTAAAAATATTGAAAATCAAACATCAACCGAAATTCAGGTTTTTACACGAGAAGAGGGAAAGTACACTGAATCTATGAAGGAATACATTAAGGTGAGCAAAGACCGGAGGGGAATCATCTTTTTCTCGCCTTATCGAAACCGGTTGAAGATGAAGAGATATTATATTAATCGTTCTCCAATTGAGGAAGCATTAGGATATGGTGAGCACCCGTTCATTGCACAAATAGAGGAAAGGTCAGACGAAAATAAAACA
>CACMQL010000067.1 GCA_902615835.1 uncultured Verrucomicrobiota bacterium | reverse complement strand
GTAAAGATGATGGCATATCCGGATTTGATGAAACCCCCCCTGCCTTTTTTGCCGTCAAGATCAGGCATACCAAGGATTCTTCCTGATGGGGAACTAAATTTGGGAGCATAGTTCGGATCGATTCTTTTATCAATGGTTCGGATATTGAAATCGGAATCATCAAACCCTGGTTTCATGATGGTGGGTCGGAGAAATATCATTAATTCCGTTGGGGTATATTTGACCGTCTTGGGACGGAATAGTTTTTGGCCAAAATAGGGAATGTCACTTAAAATATTGTACCTCGACTCCGTGGAATCAACCTGAACTTCCTGCAAACCTCCAAGAACTATGATCTCACCGTCTTTAATCGTGATCAGAGATTTGGCTTCCCGGATCTTTTTAGCCGGGAGGGATTGATCCTGAAAGGTGTTACTCTTGGTCTCATCAAATTTTTCAGCTTTCACTTCCACTTCCATGAATATGGACCCGCGGGAAATAACCGATCCATTTTCGTCAAATTGTGGAAGCCCTATCTTTGGTTTTTTTATCTGAAGTTCGGTGCGGGCGGTGATCTGATCACGCTGTCCAGTATTGGAGCCCTGGGTGGTGTTCACATTTCCGTAATAGGTGGGGACAATAATATTTCTCTCGTCCTCAATTTTGATGTGAACTTCCGGTGCATTATGAGACACCATCAAAGATGGTGTTGAAAAGATCCGAACATCATTCCTTTCCGCAGAAAGGGCAAATATCTGATCCCACCTGACTCCAGTCAGTTCCCAGTCCTGCAGTTGAAAAGGAACTGAAGTGTTAAGCAAAGGGACCCCAAGAACACCCTGGAGAGTATTTTGAGAAACTGCGCTCTGAATTGATTCCGTATTCCCGGTAGGTTGACCGTTGGCATCAGTGGTGGTGATCTGCGTAGTTTGGGTAATTGGTTCTCCGAATAAATTGTCACTCCTTGGACCACGGGCAAACTTCGTCCACTCCAGTCCACTGAATAGGGCGTCAATCCCTCTTTGATTCTGTTCGGTTAAATCGACCATCACAAAAATGGTGTCGATACGTGCCAGGGGAAGAGGCTGATCCAAGGATTCGATCATTCTTCCTATTTCATCAATATCCGCCCTGGTCCCATAGACCAAAATGGCATTACTTCTTTCGTCCGAAGATATGGTGATAAAGTCACTAAATTCATGAGCTCCATCGCCTGCACCGCTGTCGTTATTTGTATTATTATCCGCTGCAGCAGCTGGAGCAGGAGTCTTGGCGGCAGAAGATGTGGGTCGTGGTGTGGTTGTTCTTCCCTGTACCTGCTGTTTGATCCGTTGCTGGTTTTTTATTACTTCATCCAGTATGGCCTGGATTTCTTTGGACTCCGCATGCTGTAATTTAAACAATTTACTCGTCGTTTTCATTTTTACGGGAGCGTCAAAAGTCTCGAGAATGAATTTTAATGTCTCAATATTTTCCTTTCGGGTTACGATAAATAATTTTCCGGTTCTTTCATCCGAATCCACCTGCGTGGTACCTCCAAGGAATGACTTCAGGCTTCCATCGATCATGCTTTTAAGCTTATTTTCTAAATCCCTGGCTCCTGCATGCTTGGTGTCCCAGACAAAGAAATCCGTCCCCAGGTCTTCTTTGTCAATAGGCCGGTCCAAAGTCAGTAAAATCTTTTCCATTCGTTGGAGATTAAGCAGGGAATCTGTGACCAGGATACTGTTGGCTTTTTCAAACACTAGCAGGCTCCCGACATTTGGGGTGGAAAATGGATTCAATTGCTCCCTGACCTCATTGGCCGGAGCGTATCGCAAATGGAACATCTTAAAGTAAATACGCTGACTTGGTTTGAGGGAAGAAGCGGGAGCATCAAGCCAAATGGGTACATGTACATTCATGTTGGTTGCAGGAACTGCCTTGAAAAACTTGCTGTCAATTTTGGTTATTCCAATCCCGTTCATGGCCAGCAAGCTCTCAAGTGCACTTAAAGTCTCTCTTTTGGTTAGCACTTCCATGCTGTCAAAAGTGATTTTGACCGCAGGCAAGTTCTGGGGTCGCAAAATATAACGCCCCGTGATCAACTGAAGCATGTCCAGAATCATATTGGTGTCTTGGTCCCGCAGTTTTAGTCTCTCCATTGGTTCATCTAATCCTTCAATCAATGCAAGCTCATCTGGGTCAGAAAGAAAACCAACCGGAAGCGACATGGAATCATCGACAGGCAAAGCAGGACTTTCCGCAGGAATATTTTCAGGATTAGAAACCTGATCAGCGGGTACCTGGGCAAATACCCAGAAAGAACCAAAGCATAAAAAATTGAACAGGATGATGGCTATGTTTTTCATTGTTTATTAAATTCAACCGAGCTGACTTCGAAGACTGCATCAAAGGTTGTCGGATCATATGGACGAGACTTTGGTGGGTAATTTGGCTCTATCTTGACTTCACTCAAAAACATGTAGGGGCTTTCCTGCCTTATTAAGGCCGCATATTCATTCACATCTTCGTAACTGGCCCGTTTAAAAGTAATCCGCACCCGATGCTGCTTGTATCTTTCTCGCTCGTCAGTGCTCAATTCACGGTAATCACGCTGAGGAAAGACTTGATCAGCGAGTCTCGATGCGAGGTTACTTAATTGGTTCTTATCGTAGCTTTTGTTCTGTTGTTCGACTTTTTGTTTTTCCAGGGCGGCATCTATGGCGGGCTTCAGCCCAATCACCATTTCGTGACCCTTAATTTCTTCCAGTGCCAACCTCCAGTCCAGCCAAATAGCGGAACCTGCCTGCATCATTTTTACAAGAAAAAGGGCAAATACAACCCAGAGGGACAAAACCAATAGTGATTGTTCGCGACTGTTGAGCCTGAAAAATAGTTTTTCAAATATCTTCATCCTGAAATTTTGGACGGATCATCTTCCTTCGATGCTCCTGGTTTGTTCAGGCTCTCTTCCTTTAATTCAATATCAAATTCGAAAGTCGTTTTTCCAGTCTGGCTTTTGATCTCCCTTTTTTCTCTCCCACCCCTACCCTTCTGTAAGCTTGCGACCTTATTTTTCTCAAGGTTTTCTAAAAATGTATTGATCGCTTCGACATTTTTACCTTCTCCCTCAAGTTCAATTTCATTCCGGCTTTTGAAGTGAGCAAAAGTAAACCAAACATTTAAATCACCCGGGGGTCCGCCCAAATGGGCATAAAGTCTTCCGATCGCACCAAATGGGTCAATCCCTCCGAGTTTATTTTGTCGCAATTTCTCCAAAAGTTTCTGGGATTCAATGACAAGGGGAACTTCGGCAGCCATGGTGCTGGCGACCAGTTGCTTATCCTCAAGCTTAAGTGCCGTAATTTTCATGCCAAGAAAGAGAACCAACATGGCCGCCATACATACGGACCAGGCGAGAGTGGCTTTCCATCTCTTGCGTCCATTTCTCCTCCTGGAAATTTCGCTTATTTTAAAGTCATTTGCCCTCAGATCAACCATCCATAGTTCATCACCGGAGATTTTAACATTCTGGTCAATTTCCTGCCCAGGATGACTGCCCTCTCTCCACTCGTGTTCAAACTGAAAGTTACCATCCTTTAGCCGTTCAACCTCTCCTCCAACCAGAATATCAGGTATTACTTTATGTCTTGCGCTGTCCACCAACGACAAAAGCTTACCTCTTGCTATTTCCAGGGATTCAGGATCCTCTAGGTTGACTGGCAAAGAGAAAACATGATCTGGAACCCTCGAATCGGCTTCATAGGATGCAATAGTTAAACTCTCCCCCTCCTGTAGAAAAAGAATCGAGGGTTCATCAAAACTCTTTCCAAATAAGGAAACAAAAGAGGGAAAAACCCTGCGGAAAATTTCTAGGTTTTGCCAACCAAGCTGACGCAGTTTGACCAGAGGACATGCAAACAGGATGGCTTTTCCCTCTTCCTGGTTGCCAAAGTAACCCCAGGCCAGTTGATCTTCTGGATATGGAGAAAAAGCATTGTCCTCCAAAAGAGTTTGCAAAAATGCGGTCACTGCCTCATTGCCCTTTGCACTACCTTCTCCTTCAAGATGGGTAGGTAATTGAATGGTTTCACAGAAAAAATACTCCCCGGGTATTTTGAGGATGATCTCATTCAATTCAGCCAAAGGTACGGCTACTTCATTATTTTCATTTTCTGACATGGGGGGAAAATTTCGAGATCTAGGATTAGTTAGAAAAAATTAAAAACATCCTCTCTATAAGAGTACTTCGAATACGGGCATCAGTCGATTAAATTTTCATTTTCCCTTAAGGCCAGAATTCGAAATGGATATTGTACTTGGATATTTCTCTGACTTCTTTGCTTAGCGATATTTTTCTGCCCAGGCTTGGGGGGTAAAGGTTTATTCGTCCCACTCCCTACAATATCAAGGAGGATTGCATGCAGTTGAAAATTTGACTTTCCCCTGTTAACGTTGATTTCCAAACGGAATATTTTTGCACTTTTGTTTATCTTTAGCCCTCGTTTTCCTGCTAATTCTGTAATCAGTTGGTGATATCTTTGTCTTTCCGATTCAGAATCTGAGTTTCTTGTCTCGTTGAGATCCTCATAAGCACCTTCATCTTCCCCGGCAAGAAAGCGCAGAAGAAAATCCGAGG
>CACMQL010000066.1 GCA_902615835.1 uncultured Verrucomicrobiota bacterium | reverse complement strand
CATCCTAGGGAAGAGCCACTTGAGGAAAAAACCCCTTTCCATGCCGGTTCATCAGGAAAAAATAATCTCAAGACTGGGGTCTCTGTGATTGGTAGTATTTTCTTAAAATCTCCGTCGTAATTCAATTCAAAGGAAACTTTAAATAAATTGGCAAGATTGACATTTACAGAATTTTGAGAGTTTCTAACTTGCAAAGTTATTTTTCGGTTTGGATTAAGGCCTTTGATTTCGGAATGCCAGTTACCTCTGCTGTCTTGTTCCACATCAATCCGTTTGGTCTGAAAAAAAAGGCTCACCCTTTCAAACTCTGTATTCGATAATTTTGCCTTTCCAGAAAAGCGAATAAATCGATCTTTAATCTCAGATTGTTGAAATCCAAAGCTAATAAGTTGCTCTATTTCTAAGAAAGGTTTTGCCTTAAGTTCCTCCAAAAGACGGATGGAGGTGTTTCGAAGTTTCTTCTTTTTTTCCCAAATTTCCTGATCGATTGATCCTATGTGTAATTTTGCTGCGAAGTGTGCTTTGTTGCCGATGAGGAGTTTTCCGTTTCGATCAAAAATATCTCCTCTCGGCCCGGGTCTGATGATTCTTCGTTGCCCCTGTTTTCTTTCCTGCTCCTTGAATTCGTGGTATTGAAAAAACTGCCGGTAGACCAAAAAAACACACAGGGTAACAAATAAAAATCCAAAAAGAATTTTAAAAATAACTAATCTACGGCCTTCTTGATAAAAATCTGCCATCTTAACCCTTTACCATCGTTTTTTCGCTTGGTGGCAAAACAGTCCTGGTTGTCAAAAATTGGAGAATCATAAGATGTGGTCTTAAACAAAAGAACAAAAGGATCGTAGAAGTCAAAAGGTCGGAGAAAAATTTAGAAGGATTCCATGTATTCAGGTATGTAGTTTGAAAATGTGTCAAAAGATACAGGAATATGAAAAAAGAAAAATTGATGAGCAGGAGCAATGCCCTGCCATTCCTTAAATCATTAAGGTTATTGAGTTTTAAGCCATTCTTGGTGACCAGGTGGACCCAGATAAGCAAAAAAACATTCAAAGCATAAGGTAAATTACAGTGATAGTCCAAGAGGAATCCATTTAAAACAATCAACATCAGGGAGAAATCTTTATTTAAAAGGGGTGGGGTGAAAAGAAAAAGGGAGGGAATAAAAAAGTAAAACCCAACTTGAGATAAACTCGAATTAAGCTGGCTGATAAATAAATGAATAAGAAAAAAGTAAATGGCTGAGACAAAAAAAAGTATGTAGTTCGAGAGCTTATTCATAGGAGTTGCTTAGAACGGTTACTTCTTGTATTGTATTCAGCTTTGTGCTTAAAATAACTTCTGCACTTTGAAACAACCCGTTTACACTCGGTTCTAATTCATTAACCCTTCCGATCTTCAAACCTTGCGGAAAAGTGCCTCCAAGAGACGAACTTACAATTTCCAAAAATCCGTCTTTGGGCACGAATACATCCTGCGGAATATCGGTGATGAAACCAAAGTTTTGCCTTCCGTGTGATATCCCGGCACCCCGGTAAGTGACTGGTCGATCATCTCCCTTGATATGGGCAACAACCCGAAATTGTTGATTGGTTAAGAGTTGAACGGTTGATGAGCGCGAGCTGACTTTTTCTATTTTACCTATTAAACCAATTGCAGAAATGACGCCTTCCCCTTGCTTGATTCTAAAGTTTTCTCCTTTATTGATTTGTAAATTTTGGGACCAACCTGGCATCGTTCGATGGGTCACGCGGGCTAATTCAGGAGAAAGTTCGAAAGCAGGTGGTAGATCAAGTGATTTCTCCAAATCACGAATTTCAATTTTTAGATTACGAAGTGCTTCAATTTGTCTTTGAAGGTATTCTTTTCTGTTTCCTTGTAAATAAATGTCAGAGAGAATCCTTTGATGATCTCGCCCTTTTTCAATGAGCGTATTTTTGGAGTCGGAAATATGTCCCCAATAATGAGTTAAGTCACGAATCCGACTGCTCGCCTCCCAGATGGGAGCATGAAATTCATCAAAGGCTGATTTGAATACGATTTTCCATCCGGCAGGAATCAACAACCATGCAACCATACAGACTCCCAAGAAAAAGAAGGGTTTTGCCTTTGGCCGTTGTTTATTTTTGGCCAACGGAGCCTGGTTATTGAGTCACCAGTCGGTCAACCTGCTCACGACTCAATGTGCCGAGTAAATTAAGAAACTTTCCGGTTCCATTGGCCACACAGCATAGAGGATCTTCAGCTTGAATAACTGATAGACCGGTGGCATCACTGATCACCTGGTCCAATCCACGAATAAGGGCTCCCCCCCCGGCGAGTACGATTCCCCTGTCGATTAAATCAGCAGAGTGTTCAGGTTGACAGCGATCAAGTGCATTTTTTACCAAATCCACAATCTGGGATACGACCTCCTTGAGGGCTTCCTCGCGAATTTCTTGAGAGGTAATGTGAATTGTCTTGGGTAATCCAGCCGTTGCATCCCTTCCCCTGACATCCATGCTAAGTTCTCCCGTGTCAATGGCTGCTGCCGAGCCGACACTGAATTTAATTTCCTCCGAAGTCCTTTCTCCGATTAAAAGTCCGTAGGCGCGTTTCATGTAGGCGATAATTGCCTCGTCCAATTCATCGCCTCCTACCCGAATGCTTCTTTGATACGAAACTCCCGAAATTGAAATGATCGCAACCTCCGTTGTGCCTCCACCAATATCAACGATCATATTTGCGTATTCTTCATCAATGGGTAATCCAGCACCAATAGAGGCAGCCATCGGCTCTCCGAGAAGTAAGACTTCTCTGGCACCCGCCCGAATAGCGGAGTCTTTAACGGCCCTTTTTTCGACGGCTGTGATGCCGGAGGGGACTGCTATAACCACGCGTGGAGGCACCAATTTTCTTTTGTCTACTTTTTCAATGAAATAGCGGAGCATAGCTTCTGAAATCTCAAAATCTGCAATCACTCCATCCTTCATCGGACGTAGGGCTTCAATAGTTCCAGGGGTTCTGCCAAGCATTCGCTTGGCATCTGCACCCACGGCACAGACTTTTTTACTCGTCTTATATCTTGCGACTACGCTGGGCTCACGAAGTACGATTCCCCGGTCTCGCACAAAAACCAAGGTGTTGGCGGTTCCAAGGTCAATACCGATATCGTTTGATAAAAATCCAAATATGTTGGCGAGCATGGTAGATAGAATGTATACTATCTCTTTCGGAAGTAATCACGGTGTCAAAGACAAATAATTGACAATTTGAAAATAATCAGGGTTTTTAGTGAACAACTTTAGAAAGAACTTCAGTTATTTAATGCGATCACCAGCTTTTCTTGCCCAATAAATGATGATCATTCCACCTATCATTAGAAAAATTGAGTAAAATTGGCCGCGAGTGATTCCCATGACTAAAGGGGCGTCCGGTTCCCGGAAGAGCTCGTTGAATATTCTGGAAATTGAATAGAAAATTAGAAATTCCCCAGCCAAATGTCCCGGATGTTTATCAATTATGGAGGTTTTCCAAAACCTCCATTGGATGTAAATGAAAGGGAGCAAACCCTCTGAAATTGCAGCATAAATTTGAGAAGGATGCCTGGCGACACCCAATGCAAAATCAGGTGCTTTGGGAAATAGAACCGCCCATTCGACCTGAGTGGTTCTTCCCCATAATTCCCCGTTAATGAAATTTGCAATACGACCGAAAAATAACCCGGGTGGAACGACTGAAACAATTAAATCACCAATCGGTTTGACGCTTTGAGAAGATTTTTTGGCATACCAAAGGGTGGCTAAAAAAACACCAATAAATCCCCCATGGCTGGCCATTCCGCCTTCCCAGACTCTGAAAATTGATAGGGGGTCAGTGAAGAATTTTTCTCCCTGGTACAGGAGGAGGTACCCAATTCTGCCACCGATCAACACTCCCAAAATTTGGAAGGTGATTAAGTTCATAATTTGTTCCCGGTCGTAAGGACTGCGACTTTGCTTGAAATATAATTGGAGAAGAAAATAGGCAGAAATAAAACCCAATAAATAGGAAACCCCATACCATCTAATCCCACCTGGGCCCCAATTAGCCAAATCACCTGGGAATTTCCATATAAATGGGCTCAGGTCGTGAGTCCAATAAGGAGTACTTGTCAAAAAAAAAGTCATCAATCGATCGTTTTACTCTTTTTTATTTTTTTGGACTCATGACGCCTTTTCGCTAATTCTCTCATGTCGATGGCAATATCATCATGTTCAAATATTTCCTGTCCAAGTATACTTTCAATGATATCTTCCATAGCCAAGACTCCAGCAACCGATCCGTACTCATCCACTACCACGCTTAACTGACAATGCTCATTGAGCAATAACCGAAGAGCTTTGTCAGCGGTTGCATTTTCAGGGACAAAAATAACTTCTCTTGCCAATTCTCTGATTGTAGTTTTGTCTCTCCCGTCAACTAGGGCACTATGGAGGTCTCGACGCCTGATCAAACCAGAAATATGGTCAATGCTCTCATGAGTTATGGGTATTCTTGCGAAAGGAATATTTGGATGTTGTTTGAACACCTCCTCGACCGATAAATTCTCGTCCAAAGCAAACATAACCGTTCGTGGGGTCATGATTTCTTCCACCTTGAGGTCATCTAAGTGCAAGGCATTCGTAACCAAGTCGCTCTCTTCGCTGGTCAATGTTCCTTCTTTTGCCCCTTTTTGAGCCAGAAGAATAATTTCTTGTTCGTCGCTTTCCGTTTGCTTATCTTTGGGGGGAACAATGGCCCTAACCGTAACTTTACATATTTTTG
>CACMQL010000065.1 GCA_902615835.1 uncultured Verrucomicrobiota bacterium | reverse complement strand
TATGCATCAAAAAATTGTGTCAGCACACACAAGTGGAGTGGAATTCCCGGTTCGTTCCTATGCAGGACTTCAATGCGACAAAGGGCTTACTCCTGAGATTTTCTCCTGTGGCACATCTGCTTTTTTTGAACGGAGCGAAAGCCTGAGAAAGGAATGTCCTAAGTTTTATCAGGCTCTTTCCGGATTTTACGGAATGGACCCTGCCAGTTGGATAAGAACCTGATGATCTTTGGAAGGATAATTTCTGTATCAGGAATCCGTTCCATACTTAGCTAATTGAAGTATGGCTCCCATCATTGAATTATTATTAATTGTACTGGGCGTGGGCCTGCTTTTTGCGGGTATTTTCTGGCGGGTTGAGAGCAACAAAAAATCTGGTCGATCTAACTCAGCTTATAAGCTTTTAAACAATCGCGGACAAGAGCTCGATAGGTTACTTGAAAAAAACCGAGGGAAAAAGATTTCCTTTAAACAACGACAGATCATCAGAAGCAATATTGGTCTTTATGGATGGGTTCCGACCAAACTTATGGGTCCTTGGGAGGAGCGAGTTATCACCTTTCTTGAATCTTTCCCGATTACCTTGGAAAGAAAAGACGAAGCTACGGAGGAAATGAAAATATTGGTTGCTGCTGAAGCTGCACTCTTGATAGTTCAACGTCCCATGTCTGATTATCGGCACCTGCGAGTTGTGCACCTATGGAAAGATCAAATCGATGGACAGGAGAGTGCTCTTGGAACCGCAAACCGCCATGAAGTCAACCTTAGTTGGAAGTATTTAAAGATGCACATCAGGAAAGCCAGAGACGGTCACAACCTTACATTGCATGAATTTGCCCATCTGATTGATTTTGCAGATGATGGAATGGCCCAGAGTATCCCGGTCGCTCAGGGAACTTCTTGCTTCGATGAGTGGAAACAGGTTGTCGATATCGAACATGAACGATTAATGAAAGCATATGAATCAGGTAAAAACTATTCGATTCGGGCATATGGGGGCTATGAATGCATCAAAGGAAACAAACCCGAGCTTTTTTCATGCGGTACATCCGCTTTTTTTGAAAGGGGTGCCAGGCTAAAAAGAGAGTCGCCGGACATATACAATCTATTCCAGAAGTTTTATGGAATTGACCCCGCCTCTTGGCGAAGAAAATGATTCCTACGAAACTAAACCCAATCCCCAAGATATAATACCCAGCAAGATCACGAGTATTGGTGAGGGGATTTTGCGACTCATCAATGCAGACAAGGTGAGCAAAAAGAAAACATAGGTTGGAATACTTTGGTCTATGCCCAAGAGAATCACGACCAGTGCCCCGCCAATTAGCCCCCCTGCCGTTGCATTTAATCCGGCAAGAGCCTTGGGCACCCATGGTAAATTCCTGAATTTCTCCCATATTGGATGAACGCAAAAAAGAAGGAGAGTGCCTGGAAGAAAAATTGCAAAC
Source organism: uncultured Verrucomicrobiota bacterium (assembly GCA_902615835.1). Taxonomy (GTDB): domain Bacteria; phylum Verrucomicrobiota; class Verrucomicrobiia; order Opitutales; family Seribacteraceae; genus Seribacter. The sequence goes on along the minus strand of CACMQL010000065.1, from coordinate 3,373 downwards.
CCGCCAAGGAGTGCACCCAATGCCTGCCTGGTAATTGTTCCATGATTCTCCGACAAGCCTCCAGCAAAAGCAGCAAAGGAAAACATGGGACCCGGAAGGGCCTGGACTAAACCGAATCCAGAGAGAAATTCTTCTGCCGTAAGCAAACCAGTCTGGTCCACCAATTCACCCTGCATCACGGGAACCACCACCTGCCCTCCACCAAAGACCAAATATCCATATCGGTAAAACCGCTCAAATAATACAATCAGGGAATCAGGAGAAAACTGCATCGCTATCCAGCAAGTTGAAGTGATACCCACAAACAATGTGAAGATTCCCCACGGGAAAGAATTCCCCTTTTCATTATTCTTTGGCTCAGTCTTTTGACTGTCACCTAGAACAATTCCAAGAATCCCGCCGGACAAGAGAATCAAAGGTATTCCCCAGGGAGAACCGCTCATTAAAACAACCGCAAATCCCTGTGCCCACAGAGCAACCGAGAGTTTATCCGTCACTACTTGTCGGCCAATCTGCCAAGCCGCCCATGAGACAAAACCGGCAGCCATCGGCACGAGAAATTCAAGCCAGAACGGAAAGGAATTTGAAGAACCAAATGCCTGAGGAATAAAAGATAAGCATCCCATAAGCAGAATCATGGGTAGTGCCCAGACCACCAAGGTTAATAAAGCAAGGGAACGCCCTCCCCTTTCCAGTCCGATACCGGTTATTACCTGCGTGCTTGTGGGACCGGGAAGAAAACTGCAAAGAGCCATCCATTCCATCAGTGCTTTTTCGGTAAGATAATTTTTTTTCATTACCAGACGGTCAAGAAAGACTCCGAGGTGAGCTTCCGGGCCACCAAAAGCTACCAAAGAACACATAAAAACATCCTTAAGAAATGAAGAGGTAGAGAACGGATGTTCTTCCGTTCCCACGAGATCTTTTGAATCACTCACTTCTGCGATTCGAAAAATGTCTTATAAACAAAAAGGGCAAGAAAAGCACCAATGATTTGGGCCACACAAAAGTGTAAAATATCATTGGTGGAAATTCCGGCAAAGGTATTGGAAAAGGATCTGCCAATCGTTCCCGCAGGATTGGCAAAGGAAGTCGAGGAGGTAAACCAATAAGCCGCGCCGATGTAAGCTGCCACCGTTACAGCTACCTTTTCCTTGGATGACAATAGAATGACCATCAGCAATCCAAAAGTGGCAAGTATTTCACTCACAAACAAATGAGTACCACTCCTTGGCTTTTCCGAAAAGTAAACGGGATCCAATTCAAAAATATAATTGGCAAGCATCACCCCAAGGATAGCTCCAGATATCTGGAGAATAATAAAAATGGTGCACACCTGTGTTGATATCTCTTTCCTTAGCAGCATGACCATGGATACCACCGGATTGAAGTGTGAGCTGTGATCTCCAAAGATGGTAATCAGAAAATAGAGGGCAAACACGGTGGCCAGGGTATTAGCCAGTAGAGTCAGGGAATCATTGGAGCTCAGATTCTGTCCCATGATTCCCGAACCAACCACTGTACAAAACAGGAAGGCCGTGCCTAAGAATTCAGAAAAATACTTGGATTTCATTTCAGTAAATTATTTCTCCTCCAAAGATTCGGGTAACGTAAGGATATACTCTTTGATTTCATCACGCACTTTTCGATAACAATCCAATTGAGCCTCTTCAGATGCACCTTGTTCAGCCAATTCCTTTGCCATCTTCGGGGGATCCGGAAATCCACTGTGTACCACCTTACAATTTACGGGAAAGACAGGACAGGTTTCATGAGCATGCCCACAAACGGTAACCACCACATCGAGCTGTGTATCCGCAAAGTCGCGAATATTTTCTGATTTTTGGTCGGTTACATCCACTCCCGCTTCGTCCATTACCTTGATCATATTTGGATTCAGCCCGTGCGTTTCGATACCGGCCGAAAATGCCTCAATATGATCTCCCTTGAGGTGGCGGGCCCATCCCTCTGCCATCTGGCTACGACAGGAATTACCTGTACATAAAAAAAGAAGTTTTAGTTTTTTATTCATGAAAATTCTAGATTCGAGCTAACAACACAAAGTTTTGGACTTTTCTTTTCTCTGCCGAATTCGCAACTCAATTGGACTGCAATCAGTAACCAGCTTTAATTTATCCAACTCAAGATTAAGTTCTGTATCATTAGAAATATTTTTCTTAACCCATTTCAAAAGAGATTGGATGCCTGGATCCGTTCGATTCAATCGATAATGCACCCATTTTCCATCCTTTCTGCTGCTTATGAAACCAGCATTAGCAAGGATGCCTAAATGGTTTGAGGCAGTTGCTCCGCTAACACCCAACCATTCGTGAATTTGACAGGCACATAATTCTTTGGACAAGAAAAGACTGGCAATAATTCGTAAACGATTACGATCTCCCAATGCCTTACAAATTTTGTCAATGTGTTTCAATTGATGGAGTTATATTTAGTTGATTATCTAAACGTCAATGTAAATTCCTTGATCTTATAGACTCAAATTTAAGTACGGTGACACCGTTGCGAAAAAGTTACATTTTCAAGATAAAACCAGCAGAAAAGTAAAATGAAAAAGGTTATAAAATTCTGCACACTGACATAAGTCACATAAACTATTCCGTAGACTGAAGTACCACCATCACTTTTAAAAATGGAATATTAATACGAGCAATCAGTTGATCATTTCTATTGAAAACCGTTATCTGAATTCTTTATTTTTTCCTAAAAGTTAAGGAGCTAATTGATTATCTAATTTTCAAAAGCTACTATGCGCCAAAATTGTAACAACAGTGCAACGTTACAAGACGGAATACCACAATCACCTTGTTCATCATTTATGGAGATGAAAAATGAAAATATTTCCAAAACCTCCGTTTATGAAACAAATTTTACATCTAAAAGCACCAGTCACTTTACTCATTTTTACAGGATCGTTATTCTGCGAAATTCCAAAAGCACCTTCCCTCTTTAAAGAATGGATTGCTACTGAAAGACTGATTACAAAGGAATCATCGTCGTGGGAAATCGAAAAAAGTTCACTCAACGATCTGGTCGAATTACTCGAAGAGGAGAAGCAAACGATCGATGAAAAGCTTCAATCTGTTGAAAAAGAAAATTCCGCAGGTGAAGAGGAGAGAATAAAATTAGCTGATCAGAATGAGGATTTGAAATCAGCTATACTGCCAGTTTCTGAAACTCTTGAAAGATTGGAGAGTCAACTTTTGAGACTTGCTCCACGCTTCCCTCCCCCTCTTCAGGACGACTTGCAAAGCTTCCTAAACCGAATTCCTAACAAAGATAAAAAAGAAACAATACCCGCTTCGGTTAGTCAGCGACTGCAGGCTGTAGTTGGAGCACTTGCAAAAATTGACAA
>CACMQL010000064.1 GCA_902615835.1 uncultured Verrucomicrobiota bacterium | reverse complement strand
AAGAATGGATGAAAGGATGAATTTCATAGTGTTTGTAGCGTAGGATGAATGTTTCGTTTCTAAGATACAAATTCGAACTTTTTCGTCAATCTCTGAAATTTACCTGTAATTTTTGATAGCTTGCAAAACAGATTTTATCCCAAGGACCGACCCACTGGCTTTTGTAATGCGAGAAGCGTTGGGATTAAACTTATCGAAATTGAGACAAAGAAGACTGCAACCAAAAAGAGGTTCGAGCTAAAGCTAAAAGAATCAACCACTAATTTCTCGAAGCCAACAATATCAATACTTATGAATTTGAAGAGTATTTCACACAATAATTGACCTATGTAGAGAGAAAAGAATAATGATGTTAAGCTTATAAAAAAATTATCTACGAAGTATCGTAGAAATATAAACAGAGGTTTAACCCCAAAACTTTTAAATAAAGAAATTACATATAAGTTCTTCCTGAATTCAAAAATAGAGACTGAGCTAAAAATAAATATAGTTAGTAAACCAAATAATATGCTTGAAAGAGTCTGAGCTTGTACTCGAAATTTTTTCAAATCCTTGATTTCACCAACCCAATCCATTGGACTAGTCAATTCATAATGATCAAAATTCAAAGATTGTATTAAAATTCTTACACTTTCCAGATGAAGAGACATCTTTTCTGTAGTTTTTGTGATAAACAAAAAACCTTGATTAGTAGGTAAATTCCCAAAATTTTTGGCATACTCTTTAGAAACAAACAAAGCAGCATGATCCCGCGCAAAATGTGATAATGATGAAGGTGGCTTGAAAACCTGAGCCTCAATTACAAAATTATGAATATTTACCGATATATTGAGTCCACTTGGATACCCGGAAGAAACTAAAAAAAAAGGAGAAGAAACATTTAAAAAATCATCTGATAATTGAATAAAGGCAGGGATTGCATCATCGGAAAATATAATAATATTTGCTTTTTTACCACCGTTCAATGTTGCTTGCACATATGTATGTTCGAACGGAAAAAAAACTCCTTCATATGCAAGACTCTGAAAAAGATGATTAATTTTTGGATTTCCGGAAACTTTATTCTCAAATGTCTTGAGTATTATAGTTCCCAATCCAAACGAATCTATTTTTCTTTGTATTTTACTTTCTGCCAAACTGAAAAAAATATTTAGAATCATATATGAGAGGCACAGAAACAAACTAAGCATAAAACGGGCAAAGAAAGCAGTCGGGGTTGTAAGCCAACCTGAAAAGATTTCCTTAGCTAGGTAGACGCAAATTAAAATCGAAGATCTCATCAGCAAATTTGTCAAGCCGTGCATCATGACTGGCAATTATGCAAAAGTCTTGTTCTTTGAGGTTTTCAAGTAAGACTGTCTTTATAATTTTTGTATTTTCATCATCCAAGCCGGATGTCGGTTCGTCGAGTAAAAGTATTTGAGGATTTTTTATAAGTGCTCTTGCTAAGGCGGCACGCTGCTGTTGCCCCCCCGAAAGTTCATCTGGTTTACGATGATTTAACTCGATTAACCCTAAACTTCTCAATAATGACTGAGCTCTCTCCTCTGCTGCGTAAGATGGAATACCGGCAAGACTCGCTACTAGTGACAGGTTTGAGTATATCGATATTAAGGGCAACAGGTTGAGTTGCTGAAAAACAAAACCAAGACCTCTTCTTTGGAAATTTTCATCAGGAGCCAACCAAGGTTTGGGTAGACTTACATTTCCAGAATCGGGAGGAAGGTAACCTGCAATTAGTTTGAGCAGTGTTGATTTCCCGCATCCTGAATACCCCTTAATTAATGAAATTCCTGGAGAAAAACAGTGAGAATAGTTATCGAATATTTTGTCGGAATCATAGCAAAAACAAAGGTTTTCAACTGAAATCATTAAATTCCTGTTAATTTGACACCGACTGCTCTGTAGACTTAGAGCGAATTCCAACTTGGTTTAATCCAACTTTAATCAATTCGAAATCTGGGCAAAGTTCATCAATAAGTCCATACCAGCCTCTTTCCCTAAAGAGAACCGGATTTAATGAGACTAAAAGAAATTTTGGAGCCAAAAGAGCAGGCTTTTCAAAAGAGTAATATAATTTGGCATCTACCATGCCATCTAACATAGGCCTAAGATTTTCTACTTTTGATTTTGGAAATGAAAATCGATACACGAGCACAGCGTTTCCAGAAATGTTCTTTTCTCTACTCTCTAAATAATTGCCTACTTCTTCACCACTCGTGCTTTTAAGTACCAGTTTAAGTTTATCCTTTGATATTAACCTCCATTTTGAGTTGTAGATAGGAGCATCTACATAAATTTCATTTATATCTCGTACTTTTGCGATATCGACACCTGATGCGACAAAATTTCTTTCTCCGGTCTGATACGGATATAAGTACTGTAATTCCCCGGAAAAAGGTACTGTCAAACGAACTTCCCTATCTCTTGCCTGAAACTGCAAATTTTTAATTTTTAATTTTTTCTCAATTTCTTGTATCTCCAAATCCTGAAACTTTTCATTTTCTAAGTATGAGATTCTCTCCTGAATAATCTTTTTTGAACCATTTAAATCCTGTAAAGTTGAATACAATTTTTGAGTTAATTGACTATCGGATTGATCACTCTCATAAACTTGGGAAAAAAGATCAGGATTATCCAAAAACTTTTTAGTCAGCCTTAATTCAGAGTCTATTTTACTCAGTCTTTCCTTGAATTTATCAATCTCAGTAATTCTTTGAAGTTGGGCTTGGGGTAATTTTTTTTCCTTATGCAAGGACTCCTCTATGTTCAACAAATCTTGCTGTAACTGATGAGTTTCAATATCTATACCGCCCAACTCGTCACCTGCTTCAACCTTAATTTTCCCCTGCTGGTAGTTTAGCTTCAATTCTCCAGAAGCACCCGCCTTAATTAAATACTCCCGCCTTGGAAATACCTTGACTAAAACTTCTCCAACAAGAATTCGATGGGATTCCTTAAATAACTTACTGGCTTCAATTTTAGCACTTAGAGAACTTGCTATGAAAATCTGACAGGTAAATAAATAAATGCCAAATGCAAGCGGAGTGGATGTGTGACTTTTCTCGCTCAAGGTTCATAAAAATTTGATTCAATTAACGACTCGGTCAAATCATTTTCGGGGGATTTCCATTTTTTTTCATCTAAGAGCCAAAATGCTCCTTCTATTCTAGCTTTTCTCATTCTTAAACTGCTTATTCGCTGAGTAAGAAGGTATCTTCTTTCTAAAAACTCACGCAACTCTTCTAAGTTGTTAGCCCTAATAAAAGAGTTGCTAATATCCATTCTCAGCAATGATAGAGAGAGTTCCTTCTCGACCAATTCCAATTCTTTTTTTGCAAGATAAGCCTCGGAGATTTGCTTATTTCTTTCTTCTTTAATTGCCAGATTCTGAAATTCTAATTGTTTTTCTAGACTTTTAAGATGTCTTATCTTTCTGAGATTTGTATCTAGTGCAACGCTGCTTCCAGCAGTTACAATCATCCTATCCGCCGAATAACTATAGTTATCCACCCAGCTCGCATAGATAGGTGGATTGTAGACTCCAAAGTTAATATCGGGAAAGAAACTTAACTGAGAAACGACCTTACCCAACCTTGCTGCTTCTAGTTCTAAAGCCTGTCTTTTTCTTAATAAAATTCCAAAGTTCTTAGTATCATTAAAGTCAGGTAACTCAGTTTCATAATTTAAGTCCGGTAGTTCGTCTGGCACGAGAATCCATTTATTTTCAAAACTTCCCAGTAATGAACTTGCCTGTAGAATGAGCTGCTCTTCTTTTATTTGTTCTTCAAAAATTTGCTGTTCAACTAACAAACCTTCAGGACTGGTATTTAAATTCTCAAAAAAGGTAGACTGCTCTGACGAAGCTAAAATCTTGGTTTTTTTTTGAATTTCTACTCGTTGCCGAAAATCTTCATATGCAAGAAATAATTCATACAACCTAATGATTAGCTGTCTCCTTTTTATTTCCATTTCCAACGAAGACTTTACCTCCGCCAAAAGAGCTGCATATTTTTTCGAATAAAGACTTACCAATCCCGGAAGATTGAAAGTAGAAAAAACACTAAAGCGAATATCATCACCACTGACTTCACCCAAGTTTTCCAGTGATTGGGATAAATTCGCCCGTAAATTCAACACTGGTATTAAATCCCAATAAACTTGACTAAGTTGCTCTTTTGCTAGTCGAACAGACTCTCTTGCCCTTTTTAATTCGAGATTATTTCTAAGTAGACGGTTTTTAGCATCAACCCATCCAATTTTTTGAGCTGTTTTATTTGAAAGATCAGCAAGCTCTTGTGCAAACTCCTGATCTAATTGAATTTCTTGTTTTTTTAAATTTTCCTTTGGACCCGAACAAGAGGTTGATAGGAGAATTAGACAAAAAAATCTAGGAAACATTACTAACAGCCTAAGGCTGTTGAATTAAATATAGATTAAAAGTTAGTTATTAATCTAGAAGCCCAATCAGGTCATCAATCTTTGTCCCTGCGAAAATTGTAAAAGGTCCACTATCTAAATTCGTATCGCTTACTCCATTAAAAACATGACTAGTTTCTTGCCAAGTACCTTGATAAAAACCGTTGAAACTTAGGTTTACTGTAGAAGCCCACTTGTCTCCATCACCACCTTCAATATTTAAGATCAACGTTGGATTTCCACCATTATAATTATAATTGTAAGAACCCGTGCCTAAATCACTACCGTCTATAAAAACAACATCAGTTTGGTTTTTGAATAATAAGAAATAGTCATCGCTGTAGTCGTTGGCATGAATTGCGAAACCAACTAAGTATTTCTGAAATTCATCCTCAGTGGGTGTGCCAGTTATATCAACACGATTCGACGCGGAGATATTCTCATTCACGGGTTTTGTATTACCAACG
>CACMQL010000063.1 GCA_902615835.1 uncultured Verrucomicrobiota bacterium | reverse complement strand
TTGGATTAAATACTTCTTTATAGTGATTGCACGGGATTCGGTCAGACTGTGAGAACCGTTCGAATAGGGCGAGGGTTCGGGGATGATCCGCCACTTGTTCTTCAAAATAGATAGTATCGATCATCGCAGAATCCGGAGCGGGTCCAATTTTTGTTGCAGGTTGGATAGCAGGTATTTGCTATCCGTGGAAGAGTCGAAAAACTTGCTTATTTCATTATCGCCCAAGCCCAGGGCATGGGCTTGCAGGAGCAGTTTTTCAAGCTGGTGAGTCTGGGTAGCGGTTAAGTGAAACTTGGCTTTCATTTCGGCCAGTATGGCAAGAATATCCGGATCCATGGTAATTTCCCGTTCCAGTTCTTCGAGTTTCTCGCTTATTTCTTCAACATTTGAAAGGTTTTCAAAAAGTAAATCGGTGGCCAGCTTTGGATCAAATTCGGTGAGTGGAGACGAGGGGTTATCGGATACCACCTTCATAATCTGAACGAGCTCGCGGGTGACCGATTTGTAGGCAATCGAGCAGATGGCATGAGCTTCCATATCATAGCCGATGGGTTTAGGATAATCTTTTTCCGGTGCGTCTATGGTCTGTAAGCCCGATTTTGCTATCTTGCTTTCAAAGACTGCGGGTGGGTAATATATTCCCCTTTCCTGGGAATGGGAGCTCCGGTTGGCAAGGAATGCGGTACCCACATCGAGTGAACCGTGTCCCGCAATACCCAGGTTGATGATTGCCCGTGGTCGGAAGTCACATTGCCCAAGTAGAAATCCGGTGGCCGCGGCGGCTTGGATCCGGCCGATTCCGGAAATAACCAGGCGGTCAGTCCCGTATTCAAAAACTGGAAATGGATGGGTACCGTTTCGTTTCTTGAGCTTGAGTCTCTCAATCAATGGACGGGCTTCCGGTTGTAAAGCGACCAAGAAATTCATGACACTATACTTTCGTTTAGAATGGATAACTCTTCGGTGGCTTGTTCTTTTAGGGCTTGGTAGCGATGGGCTTCCTGATGTTTTTTATGCTTTATAAAACCTTTAACAAGCAGATCGGTTTTTCGGATAATCGTCTCATAAATTTGAGCCCGATGCCTGGGGGATATGTTTTTAAATGTGGAAATCTTTTCCAGTGATTGGACGCGGAACCGGTCAAGTCCCCAGGTGGACATGGAAAGCTGATCTGGATGTCCCCCGTATTTATGGACGAGGGGTTCATCAATCAGACCGATCTTATGGGTGAGTAAAAGACGAAGCCAGAAATCATAGTCTTCACAGATCGGAAGACTGTGGTCAAAGTTGCCGATTTTTTCAAAGACCGACTGGTGCAGGAGCACGGAGGATGGACAGATAATACATTTTTCCAGACTTCTTTCCCAAAGTCTATCTTCTGATTTATCAAGGGTTGCGGGAATGTTTACCTGTTGCCCATTGCGGATCCATTTCTCTCCCGTATGCACAGCCCGGAGAGAAGGGTTTAGAGAAAGATGATTGATTTGCCGTTGCAATTTTTGCGGTGCCCACCGGTCATCCGAATCGAGCAACGCAATCCATGGGTGACTGGCCTTGACAATGCCAAGGTTGCGGGCAGAAGAGACTCCGTGGTTTTCCTGTCTCAGAAATTGAACTGAGGGATAAGTAGAGCTTAGCTTCCCTACATTATGATCAGTTGATCCGTCATCCACAACAATGACTTCCACGACTGGACAGGTTTGAGAATAGACCGAGTCCAGTGCATGGGGTAAATACTCGGCCCGGTTGTGAGTCGGGATGATGACTGAAACCGGAAAGTTGTCCGCACCTGACGGATCAACCATTTTCAAGAAGCGTCTCGAATTAGAATACGCGGACCGGTACTTCGATCAAGTCATAGCCCGGTGCGGAAATGATCAATTTACCTTCGCCAGGTGCTCCTCCCTGAATCGGAATATTTACCGTCCGGTCACCTTCCGCAATATTGGCTTCCGGCATGACCACGGAATCCGGGATATTGGTTCTTACATCAATGGGTAGCCCACCGCTTGGGGCATCATAATCGATCTTGAAAAGGAGAGTGGATGAGTCACCTGATGCAATTTCAAGAGAAGATGGCACCACTCCCAGAGGGCTTTGGTCGATACGAAAGTTACCAATATCAAGAGCTCCGTGGGGACCGCCAATCAATTGTACGGGGTAGTCGATACCGGAAGCCAGTGCGGGGACGGTAAAACGCAATTCATTTTCGGACAGATAACGGGTTTGGGTTTTTTCTCCGCCGAAGGTTATCGAATCATATTTGGTCAGTCCCCGGCCCTGGACTGCAATTTCGACCCCGACGGGTCCACGATAGGAAGCGAGGTTTCCCACATATCGATTTTCAAGACGAAACAGCTGCAGGTCGCTTTTAATTTCTCCCGGTTTAAGGGATCCGCTATTCAATTTGGTTTTATAATTGACCTGATAATAGTAGGTAGCTTCATCAAACCCAAGAGGTAGTTTGTAATCACAGCTCCATAACATGGGATTGACCGGATCTTTAACCATGGGAATAAATTCCCCTCCCACAACCGCTGCCACTGAAATTGAGTCTGGATCAACCTTGCGATCCTGAATATCAACTTCTGTCTGGAGAGTATAAATACCAGACGGATTCTGGCTTATATTCTTGGAAGTCAAATTGATGAAAGTCGGCTGGCGGCAACTGGATAAAAATCCGATTCCGAGAATGGCAAGGAAGACGGTTAGTCTGAATTTGGATTGGTTCATTTTCTTTTTGTCGATTGTTGGAAATTGGTCATAACCCAAGATGATGCAGGAAGGAAATCAAAAACATTCACAATCAACACTTGGGCTGTATATCCATGTTCCATTCTGCTCATCCACCTGTGACTTTTGCGCATTTTATCAGGAGAGACCAAGCAAAAAGAAAATGGAAAGCTACTTTACCGGGCTGCAAAAGGAGTGGAAGCAGGCAAATCTGGCTCAGCCAGTGGACACCGTTTTCGTCGGAGGAGGTACGCCGGGGATTTTACAGCCAGATCAATTGAAGCGGTTGTGTGAATTCATCAAGGGTATGGGATTGGGGGAAAAGGTCGAGTGGACCGTTGAATTGGCTCCAAATGAAGTGACGGAGGAAAAATTGTCAGTTCTTCACAAAGGCGGCGTCAACCGCATCTCGCTGGGCGTCCAGACATTTGATGCGGAACTGATGGTTGCTTTAGGTCGGAAACATGGGCCCGAGAAAGTCTTTCGGGCTTATGATATGATTCGTGAAACTGGTTTTAAATCGGTAAATCTTGATCTGATTTTTGGCATTCCCCATCAAACCATAAACCAATGGGAATCAGATATGACCCAAGCGGTGGAACTCGACCCCGACCATCTATCCACTTACTGTCTGACATTCGAAGAGGATACTGCTTTATATTATCGTTTAGCAAAGGGCGAGCTCTCCATTAATCCCGAGAAAGAGGCGGCTTTTTATGAAAGAGCCTGGGAGTTTTTGCCGGGTAAAGGATATTCTCAGTACGAGGTCTCGAACTTTGCCCGGGAGGGTTATGCCTGCGTGCATAACCTCAATACCTGGAAAATGAATCATTGGGTGGGGTTGGGCCCTTCTGCGTGTTCTCAATATCAGGGCAGACGATGGAAAAACCCCTCGAATCTTGAGCAATGGTTGACGGGGGTAAGCAATGGATTTTCTCGCGAGGATTATGATGAATTTCTGGAAATCTCTCATCATACCCTGGCGGAGGATGCGCTCCTGTTTGGCTTGCGCATGAATCAGGGAATTAACCTTGCTGAAATTGCGAATCGTTTTGGACTTTCAAAAGAATACCAAAAACAGCTCATCCATTTTTTTAAAGCCTTAGGGAAGGTAGGACTGATCAAACAGTCGGGAGAATGGATTTCATGTACGCAAGAGGGGCGAATCCGAGCCGATGCCATAGCTGCCCAAATTCCGGTTGTTGAGGGAATTTCCGTCTAAGCTCGGTTGGTTTTTTGCAGGGCTTTTTCTAAGAGATCGACGGCTTCATGAAGACCTCCGATTCGGGCCCGAACTAGCCAAATCTCCTGAAATTTTTCAATCAATTCATGGCTCAAGTCATTGGTTTTAGGGAAAAGGGTGCCGTGATTCAATTGAGAGGAGGCATGTTGCAGTCCAATTTTCGACAGTTCAATCCCCAGTCTCCATTCCCTTTCAGCCTGGTCGCCCTGCACCGTTTTTTCAGAGGATAAAGTTTTGGCGTCCAATTCGTTCAACCAATCCAATCCTCTTTTTATTTTCTCAGGGTTTGTGTGCTCCTCGAGATGGCGGGGTAATTTTTCGGGTTGAGCGGAAAAAAGAGCAAACCAGGGCAGGCTGTTATTGGGAAGATGAAAGCCGGTCAACTGGTCGAGTCGGGCCAAGTTGATCAATTCATAACCCAGGCCAAAGGATGGACTCTTGAAGACATAATGATCCACCGCTGAACCAATTTGTTCATCCGTTACCTTCTTTCCACTCCAGGCGAGTTGAGCACCCAGAAAAAGGGGAGGATACAAGGTCGCCCAGGGCTGATGGTTTCCGCAGTCACCCCAGTTGGTCAGCATAATTCCTTCGGCCTGGTATTTCCTTGAAATGTCACAGGCAGCCCCGAGATTTTGCCGGACCGTATCCCAGCGACCGGAAAAACTCCGCCAGGTTGCCGTACCCGGTGCCAGGGAATATTTTAAACCAGAGGAAGCCAAAATTTTAGCCTGTTTCTCAAAAGGATGATCCGCTTCATATCCCCAAATGACAGGGGATGCGGATGGGGGCAGATTTTGGGCATTTTCCGGCTTTTCTAGCAGTACATCAGCCCAGAATTCCATTGATTTTCCGCGTCTTTCTACCAGAGCGAGAATCCCTTTCAAATGATCGAGATAAACCGTGTGTTTCCCTTTTGCTTCCACTCTGGGCCGGCTCCAACCCTGACCCAGTTCCCAGGGTTCGTCCAATCCGACATTGAACTTGGAAGAGGAGAAATGGGGAAGATATTCCTCGTAAAGGGCATCGATGAAAGCAAGACTTTCCTGATTTGGTTTTAAAACGGAACCATGGTTCCGGATCATGAAGGGCTCGTCCCGTTGAAACCCCTCCGGGCATTCAGCCAGTTTTTTATAGGGTTCATGACGGAGCCATCGCTCAAAGTGTCCAAAGGAATTGAGATTGGGAACAAGTTCGATGAAGCGTTTTTTGCAGTAGTGGTCAATTTGTCTGATTTCTTCCCCGGTGAAGGGAGAGAATTCTTCCCAGACTTCTTGATGGTTTTGAAAGGCAAAGGTATGTTCGATGTAGAGCTGGATTTCATTGAACCGAAGCAGGCAGAGAAGGTCTATGAGTTCAAAAACCGAGTCCATGGTTGGCACTTTGCATCGACTGAC
>CACMQL010000062.1 GCA_902615835.1 uncultured Verrucomicrobiota bacterium | reverse complement strand
CAATTTATGCCTATTTACCCACGGTAGGAAATTGTCAAGGAATGGGTTACGATTGGTTTTCTGGATTATTTTTCGTTGTCCTGCTTTCGGGCGCCAACCTTGTGTTTGTTTTCAAGGTTCCTTCCAACAAGGACTTTTTTAGTTGTTCCTCAGCAGTAAGTTTTTTGGTTTCATTACTATTTTCACTGCCCAGTGAGATCACTTTGGGAAAATTAAACTCTGGCTCCTTTTGCACTTCCTCACTCATAACCAAATAATAACACAAACAATTAATTTCGTCCAGCTCAAGCAAGCGAGAGGGCGAACGGGAATCCAAACTCACCAATCAGGTTTCTCACCTCCGCATTATAGTCCATGGCCAATCCATCGCTTGTAAGCTATTCACCAAATAATTCTTCATCTTTATACACCTATGTTAACAATGCGAAAATTCTTCCCTTGTGAGAATTCCCTAGCTCAATCTTTGCTACTCCTGAACTATGGAAGTGACCCGGGATCAATAAAAATTTTACCCGATTGTGATCCAGTTTGAATGTGGATTCGTTATTTTACCATGCTCAATGATAACCAATGTAAAAAAATAATTCAGTTCATGGTCGCAGTCATTATCACATTTGCCACCACCGGACTGACAGTTGTTAATACAATTAACTAGTAGTGGAGTCTAATCTGCCCTGTCGGCAAATTTTACGCTTAACACTAAATTATTTTGTCAGCTCCACAGTAGCCTGTTTAGGCGCAGAAATGATGTTAGCCATCTTTTGCACAACGGAAGCCAGTATGATTTGATGGTGACAATGTTTCTGAATGGTTACGGGCTGCCGGTCGATATCTAAGACAATATTCCCAATGACACAGGAAAGATCCACCGCGGGAAACAGTTAAATTCATAAGTCGGTTGTTTTCTTCCATGGGCGTCGGACAGGTTCCTGTTCGTCGAAACTGTTCAAGTTCAATCTGAGTAATTGGAAAGGCGGGACCGGATGGGTTGGTTTGGGGATTATTAATAAACTGAGTGTAATAAGAGGGATGGTAAAAATCACTGCATATTTCCCATACATTTCCAGCCATATCATACAATCCGAATCCGTTGGGGGGAAATGAACCAACCGGAGATGTACCATGGAACCCGTCTTGGGCTGTGTTAACCGCAGGAAAATTTCCCTGAAAACAATTCGCCAGCCATTTACCATCAGGTCTGGCTTCATTCCCCCATACATACATAGAATCCACCAAGCCGCCCCGTGCGGCCAGTTCCCATTCTGCCTCTGTTGGTAATCGTTTACCGGCCCATTTTGCATAGGCTCTGGCATCGTCGACATTTACACAGACCACCGGATGATCCATCCTTTCCCGAATTGAGGAAGTCCCACCTTCAGGCTTCCTCCAGGATGCACCGTTTCTATACGACCACCAGTTCCAAGGATCGTTCGTAGCTCTGGGATTAATATTCTCAGGCGGAGGGGCAAAGACTGTTGCACCGGGTAATAATTGATTCTTGGGGGCAAGTGGGAACATGTCGGGACTAAGGGGCTTTTCCGCAAAAGTGATGTAACCGGTTGCATCCACGAATTCTTTAAACTGTGCATTAGTTACTTCGTATTTATCAATCCAAAAACTTGACACTTCAACTTTATGAACAGGACCTTCTTCCGGGTAAATCTCTCCGTTTTCCGCAGGCTTTGCATTACCCATCAAAAAAGTCTGCCCTTCAATCAATATCATCTCATTCAAAGAAGCCGATTCTACTCTATCTGCAGACTTTTCACCTAATTCGCCGTCATTGAAGGTAAAGCAGGACTTTTCCGTACCGTCCTCGTTGTAAATAACATAAACCCCATTTCCGTCTTTCACATTGGTTACGGTACACTTCTCGCCATTGGGTTTCCATCCAACAGCAGAAACCAGCATACCGTACTTGTAATTTTCTACGGACATCTTCTGCCCGTTCTGATACCATTTTGTCCCCGTCCCGTCTGGCTTGCCTTCTTTATATTGGGTCAACTCATAAACCTGCCCATTATCGTACATCTCTTTTACCCAGCCTGTAAAAGGCGTTTGTTTATTCTTAGCTAAATAAGGTTTTTCACCCACTTGATTACGCCTTTGTAATTTTTCCTTATCAATCGCTTCAGCAAGAATTTCGCCCAAGTTGGCAGCATCATTCCTGTTGATGTTATCGGAAAAGTTCGAGGATTCTCCACACCCTGCCAAAAGTGTAACAACAAACAGCACAAATAATATAGTTTTCACTTGGCAAAAAAAACACCAGCTAAGAATCTAGTCAAGTTCTCCGCGATACTTAAATTTCAGCTGATCATTCGAACTCACCACTCAAGTCTCGCCTCCTCCCGATTATCGTTCTCCGCCAAGCCTTCGCTCTGTAGTCTCTCGCCAAGGGATTCATGACACACCCACACCTCGGCTAAGACCCTAGAATACTTATCCCTTTACGGATTCTTTAGCTCAATCGTTCTGGCATCGGTGAGCAACTCATGTGCCCGGTTCTTCGCTTTCTACATATAGCCTTCACCTCGTAACTTGTCCCTCCAAATTCAGGCGTATCGATACCTGCTACCCGAAAGGAAATTTCAACGCAACGACTTCCAATCACAATTTCAACAAATCCTTTTACCATAGCATTTACGATTGAGGTAAAAAAGCTCTTATTCCGAAAAATTTTGTGAGGAGAGTCATAATATAATCATATCTGATATACTTTTCGGTATGGTCCCCACTCCTTTGGAAGTATGACATTGATCTTAGAACCAATCGAGGAACTAGGATGGGGTAGTACAATTAGTACAATGCATCAAAGTGTCCAAGAAGTGTCCAAGCGAAAATTATGGGTTGAGGCACATCCTAAAAAGCCTTTCGTCATCTAATAAATATTAAAATTTTTGGTGGTGGCGAAACCCAGAATCGAACTGGGGACACAAGGATTTTCAGTCCTCTGCTCTACCGACTGAGCTATTTCGCCAAAACCACCAAAGGGTTATGAATATGCAAATTTATATTCATCGGTCAATGGATAAAGAGGTGCCCTTGTACTCCTGAAATTTAGTAGGTTTTGAGATGATTGGAAAGGGAAGAGAGCCTGCGGGTTGGAACCTGCTGTTCAGAATAACCGTAAAAAAGAATGCCCACCATCCGTTCGTTTTCAGGGTCCTGTATACCTATTCTATCATTGAATTCAGGATGTTTCCAAACCGCTCCGGTACTCCATTTACTCGCGATATTTTCGGATTCAAAAAGGAGCAGTAAATTCTGGCAGATGCAGGAACAGGTGGCGTAATCTTCCTCGATTACGGCAGGGTTTTTAAGGGCCAAATCGGAAGATTCGTCGGTGAGGCAGGTAACCAGAATGATACCGGGAGCTTCACCCCATTCCCGGGTTTTTCGATTTCCTTTTTCCACAAGAGCCGGGTCTTTGCCATCACCTACTAGAGTCTCTCCAAACAGTTTGCCCAGTTGCTGAATTTTCTCCCGGTTGAGAAGATAAAAACGGGCCGGTTCAGTTCGGTGATGATTCGGAGCATGCCGGGCAATCTCTATCAACTCGGTAACAAGATCGAGAGAAGGAGGAGTCTTTGAAAATTGAGCCGGTTTGCGAGTCCGTCTTCTCTTGATTATTTCAGCAAGAATGGGGGTGGATTTTTTGTCCATGTGAAACTATACTTTTTCCAATATCACGCTGACATTGGCTCCGCCAAAACCACTGCTGTTGCTAAGGATTCGTTCCGCCTGGATATCAGGACTGGTTTGTAAAAGATCAAGGTGTCCCAGTTCCGGGTCCGGTTCGGTGACATGGGCGGAACCGGGCAGGAATCCTTCTTTCAGGGCGAGGCAGCAAAAAGCGGCTTCCATAATGCTAGAGAGGGACAATCCATGGCCGGTCAAGGCTTTGGTGCTGGAAATTTTAACTTGCTGAGGGGATGGGAACACTGCTTTGAGGGCTTTGATCTCGGAGGCATCGCCGATCGGGGTGGACGGTGCATGGGCGTTGACATAGTCGATCTCATTCGGGCCCATCCGGGAATCCCTTAATGCTTTGGTCATTGCGTCCTGCAATCCCCGTCCTTCGGGATGAGAAATGGCGACATTGTGCCCATCCGACCCTTGGCCCCAGCCGAGTAACCGGGCATAAGGTGTAACCCCCCTGCGTTCGGCTTCCGACTGGGATTCCAAGACCAGGCATACCGAACCGCCCGTACCGACAAAACCATTCCTTTTTAGATCAAAGGGACGGGACGCCCGGTTGGGGTCGGATTCAAGGGAAAGTGCCCGCATGCCGCAAAAAGGTACGATACTCTCAAAATTACAATCTTCTGCCCCGACCACCAGCATACGCTTCTGCCTCCCAAGTCTAATCTCATCCAACGCAGTGCCAAGTGCATGCCCGGAAGAAGCACAGGCAGAGACGAGACCAGTGGAAGATCCGCGGACGCCAAGGGCTGCGACTAAGTTAAAAGTGAGGGTGCCCGCAATCGATGCAACAATAGCTAGGGGATTGCAGGCCATGACTCCGCGTCGGTCCATTTTTTCAAAATGTTTATGAATGTACCGCATCGAGCCGCCAGAAGAAGTGTATAGGCCTGAATCAGGATCCTGCATGTCTTGTTCTGAAAGATGTGCGTCTTTAATCGCCTGCTGCAAAGCACACCATGCATAGAGAACATGGGGGGAAAAACTCCGCAATGTGGCTCGGGATACATGATACTCTTGAGGGTAAATCCAGTCTTCTGGATCGGAGGAGTCGACCTCAAAATCCTTGACCATGCCAGCCACTTTGACCGGAGATTCATCAACTTGAAGCATGGGTGGATTTTCAATCCCATGCCTCATCTCACGTAGACTCTTTACGACGCTGGATCGGTCGTTTCCAATGCTCGTAATGAGCCCCATGCCGGTTATCCAAACTGGTTCGATCATTTTTTTGGACTAGTCTGCATTGAGATGAACTCGGTACAAGCAGATTAATTGCGAATCAATGCCGATGCATTTTCTTCGGATGGCTTTTCATGAATTTCCTTAGAAAGCAGATTTCCTCGGGCATCCCAGGTTAACCAGGTTCCTCTGGGTTGACCAAGGTGATAGAATTTATGTTGCCACTTGGTACCGTTGGGGTGCCAGCTCATAGAACGACCATGCTTTTGACCATTATCGTAAATCCCTTCCATTTTTTTGCGGCCGTTTTCATACCACATGATGAACTTGCCATGATTAAGACCCTCCTTTTTATATCCCTGCCACCGGGGTTTGCCATCCGGAAAAAAAGTCGTCCATAAACCATGTGGCTTTTCGTTTTTGAAATCCCCCTGGTAGGAGAGATGACCCTGCTTTGAAAACCCAACCGTCGCCTCAACCTCTGATTCGGTTTTTTTTTGAGTGAATTGAAGACCGTCTGTGGATTCACTTATGGAAACATTTGTGTCTTCTCCCTCTTGGGACAAAAGTTCCGTAGCTTCCTCTTCCATCTTAATATCACTGCATCCACCGAAAAATCCGAGCAGGGAAAA
>CACMQL010000061.1 GCA_902615835.1 uncultured Verrucomicrobiota bacterium | reverse complement strand
AGTCGGAGAAAATAGTAAAATGGATATAATAAATGAGTAAAAGATTTGATAGTTTTGTTTTTGAAATAATTTTAATAACAAGAAAAAACACAATACGCTTAATCCAAAACGGATAAAGATTACATGAGTAATATCGAGTCCAGATATTTTACTTAAACTGTAGTAAAGAACTTTTGGGAAAATCTTACGACTTTCATTGTGTTGAGAAATAAAATCTTGAAACGTAAGATTTGCATCCACTGACTTCAATAGCATATGTCCCGGCGTATCCCATTCGTCAGCTAAAAGCACATTATGAGAATTATTATAAATTAGAACTCCAAGAAAAAGTACGGGCAGGAGTAAAATATATTTGATTTTATGTTTTATGAAATTCACCCTATTTTTCTTATTAACTGAAAAATCAAAGTAATTGATTTGAAGATTTTGTGGGTACTCTTTCCTGCAAACCTATCTCTGAAACTGATCTTGACCCACAGTATTTTGAACCTTTTTTCAACCTCATAAGTAAGAAGCATATTACTAAGTTCTACATCATAATCTTTTTCCATTAATTGACTTAGAATATTGCATTGAAATAATCTGTATGGAACATTCGGATCTCTTGAAAACCTCATCGTGCAAAGAAATACAAAAAGAGAAATTATCCTACTTGTAATCAGGCGAAAGAACCCGTCTTTTCTCGTTTTACGATAGCCATAGATCACCGGATTATCCGATCTTTTATTCCAAAATGTAGAAAAAAAGTTTGGGTCACACTGCCCATCAGAGTCAATTTGAAGAACCCATTTGGGATTCAATTCCAGAGCTTTTCGATAACCCCAAATACAAGATTTTCCGTGACCAGAATTTTTCTTCCGCAAAATTATGAGATTCTCATGGGGTATTTCTGCAGTTCTGGAGATTTCACTTGTATTATCAGTCGAACCGTCATCTACCAATAAGAATCTGTAATTTGCTATACTTAAAGCATTGAGTGCAGCATGCCATTCCTCAATCACCTTTTTCGCAACCTTTCCTTCGTTAAAGGTTGGTGCCATGACGATTAAATCAATCGATTCCATTTGAATTGGCTATTTTTTGAAAGGCATCAAGTCCTCTCTTTATAGCTTCATCGGTATTGATGTAGGTATATTCGGCCAATCTACCAACAAAATAAACCTTGTCTTTATGAGAGGTTTCTTCAACAAGTTGCTTATATTTAAGGTATAATTCTGTAGAAGTTGGCTGTGGTACCGGATAGTAGGGATCACCAACGGATTGAGGGTATTCATAAGAAACAGTAGAAGTATTTATGTTCTGTTTTGTTACATGTTTGATTTCTACGCTTCGAGTATATTTGTGGTCGTTGGGATAATTTATTTGTACGCAGGGTTGTACTAATTTCTCCTTGTATGTTTTCCATTCGAATTGAAGGGAGCGCCATGGCAGTTTTCCAAGGCAATAGTTGAAATACTCATCAACTGGTCCAGTGTATACAGTAGCAATTTTTGGAATGATAGTTTTTTTCAAATCCTCAAAGTTAGTATTTCCTTTAAAAAAAATATTTTTGCTTTCAATCATTCTTGAAAACATTTTAGTAAAACCGTCCTTTGGCATGACCTGGTGAGTTGCATTAACGTAAGACTCATCACGGTTTAGGCGAATAGGTACTCTTCCGCATACACTAGGGTCCAAGTCCTTGGGGTGGATGTCCCATTGTTTAAGGGTGTAGCCTAGATAAAAGTCCTCATACAATTCCTTTCCAAGTCTGGACAATATAAATTCTTCGGAATTTTTTGGATTTTCTTTATGAACTCGTAATGAATGAAGCAACTTAAGGGCTGTATCCTCATCTAGTTCTTGGTCGAAGTATTTCTCGAGCGTAGATAAATTAATGGGAATGGGGTAGAGTTTATTTTTTACTGATGTTTTAACTATATAATTACCGGGAATCCAACTGGTGAACTTTGATAAATAACGAAAAACATCTTCATAACTGGTTCTAAAATAGTGCGGTCCGTATTTATGAACGAGTTGGCCATGAGAATTTATACAATCGTGGCAATTACCAGCAATATGTTCTCTTTTGTCGATTATTAAGCTTTTCCATCCTTTAACTTGAGCCGCACGTTCTGCAATTGTGCAGCCAACTGGACCAGCACCCACAATTAGCAAGTCTATCTCTTGCTTATCTATCATTTAATCTAACCTTTTTCCCATATGGCAATATATTCAAATTGATTTTCGTCTGCAGTAAATTTCTTCTTCATTTTTAAGGAGTCATTCTGGAGACCTAAGACTTGAATCATAAATTCGTTAAAAGTTTTTGAGTCCCAGATGTTAAGATGTTCACGTCTTTTTAAAAATCCTTCCAGTGCATTCTTTTGAGCTTCTGCTGAAGCGTTAATTAATTTCTTATGAATATAAGTGATCATCTCATGATAGTCCTCTGGGATAGGGTGGGCTGGTTCTCTTTTTATTCTATCTTTAATAGATTGGAAGGTTGTTAGGGGCCTTTCCTGGTCGAAAGTATATTTTTTGTCAGGAACAGCTATTACCAAATGTCCATTTGGTCGAAGTACTCTTATGCATTCAAGTACAGCGAGTACCGGATTGAATAAGTGTTCAATCACATGATTAATGATCACAAAATCAAATTTTTCATTTTCGAAATTGGAGAGGCCATTTTGGTCGAGGTCAATTATGTGGTCGATTTCAACTAGATTTTGGTGATCAACTTCTGGAAATAAATCTTTTGCTTCTTCAGTTGAAATAACATCACAATACTCGACCGTGCAGTTATCAGATAATTTAGCTGGATGTTCGAAAGGGCCAATTTCTATACCTCTTCCATTAAGTAATTTATAAATTTCAGTCCTCTTCTGTAGAAAAAGAGGAATATCTTGATCATTAATATTGAGGCTAGGCTTGGTTGCCCAAAGAGCTGTTGTTGCTGCTAGTTCAAAGTTTTTTTCCTTTGCAAGATTTTTCACAAAGGGTTTTTCAAGATAAGAAACTGGATCAGCAAGTAATTCTTGCACGGACATTTCCAAAAATGATTTTCTTGTTTCATCATCCAATCCACTTGCCCAGCTATTTAGAATCCAAGTTAAGGAAAAGATAGGTAGACCACTTGCAATAACATCTTGGTTGTCGATTTCTAAAAAATCTTCAAAAAGGTTTTTTAGACCTGAGTGCGTCATATTGTAATAGTGGTCAGGGAAGTCATGGTAAGGACACATTAATGGCACCACGCAATAAAGCTTGCCCTCAGGTTTTAAAACTCTGGAGATTTCTGCAGCACATTTAAATGGATCTCTGACATGCTCAAGTACATTTAAAGAAAGAACGGCATCAAAACAGTTATCAATAAACGGAAGCTTCTCTCCAATACCCAGAACATCTGTAGTTTCATAAGGAACGATTTCAAAATTAACCACATTATCTTGGTACTCTGGTCTTTTCCCGGATCCACAGTCTAAAATTAGCCCTTCACGGTTTTTTTCAATGAGTTCGCGTGCGAAACGATCATAACCATGGGCTGAAATATTTTCAGTTGTCTTAAGATCGTATTCTTTGCGAAGAGAATTAGGAAGAAAATCAAAATTATTTTTATTTTTGATGTAATCTTTCGTAGGACTGATGATCTCTTCGATTTTTCTTAGTTTGATTTCTTTTTTTTGTAGAAAATCTTCCATAAATTTTATGATCTTGGCGGAAAACTGAGTGAGAAATCTTCAGAGTCCAATGAAAGGTTAGGATTATAGAATGAATCATTCATAAGAGTATCACTCCACTTTTTTTGCATGAATAAAACTTCTTTTTGAAATCTTTTCTTCTGGGTTATTGTCTTTTCTAATCCTCGTGAAGCAGATTCATGATGAATCATAACGGAGTAAGGAGTCCACAAATTTCTAAATCCTGCCTGTAATACTTTCAGGCAAAGGTCGACATCATTAAAGGCGACTTTCAGATTCACTTCATCAAATCCTCCAACTTGTTCAAAAATTCCTTTTTTCACAACTAGGCACGCAGCCGTAACTGCTGAATAATTTTGCACAAGTTTTAGCCTATGTTTGTATCCGGAATGAGTTGAAGGGTAATTTTTGAATGAATGACCTGCTACACCTCCTATGCCAATAATGACCCCTGCATGTTGGATAGTTTTGTTTGGATAAAGTAACTTTGCACCCACACACCCTATATCTTTTCTAATGGCATGTGAAACCATTTCATGAAGCCATTCGGGATGTGTAATTTCAATGTCGTTGTTGATAAAAGCTAAGATATTTCCATTTGCTAGTTTAACTCCATAGTTGTTGATGTAAGAGTAATTAAAGAAGCCTTTTACTCGGATTACTTTGATATTTTTGATTTCAGATAAATGCTCAAAATACTTGTGTGAATTCTCTTCAATAGAGTCGTTATCCAAGATCAGTATTTCAAAATTCTTATATTCTGTTATTTTTAAAATGCTATCTACGCATGTTTTCAATAAGTCAATTCTGTCTTTTGTCGGAATAAGAATGGACACTAATGGTTCATCCGATGGAATCGCGTAGGCAATTCTCCAATATCCATTTTTCTTGTCTACAAGTTTTGGAGTAGCTTTGAGACACCTTCTTTTAATCGTGTCCTCTAGTGTTTTTAAGGCTGCTTCATGAACATAGCTTTTCGTTGTAAGCGAACTTGCCGTCGATTTCGATGATGCTCTCCAGTGATACAGAATTTCAGGAATGTGGGAAATCTCCTCTTTTTTCAATCGTTCAGTAATTCTAAGAAAAAGGTCCCAGTCTTGAGCCCCCTCAAATCCCTCCCTGAAACCATTGCTTTTTCTTAGAAGCTCAATTTCACAGCAAGCCAAATGACAGATATAATTTTGAGACAGTAGTAGATCAGGATTCCATTTGGTCTTGAAATGATGGTCATACCGATTCCCTTTTTCATCGATCTTGTCTTCATCACTGTATAAGAAGCGTACTTTTGGAGATTTGTTAATTTCTTCTACGATTCGGAGTAAGGAGTGCTCTCTAAGTTCATCGTCATGGTCAAGAAAGATGACAAATGTTCCTTGTGCGATATCTAGGGCTGAATTACTAGTTTTTGAAATGTGACCTCGTTCTTCTATGAAAATAAGTTTAATTCTAGAATCCTTTTCGGCATAGGATTTCAAAATATTTTTTATGTTCGGATTTACCGAAGCATCATCAGCAATGCACAATTCCCAATTTGAATAGATTTGTTTAATGACCGATTGAATTGCTTTATGAAGAAACTCTTCTTCGGGATCGCAAACTGGCATTAGTATGGAGATTTTGGGAGTTGTTTTAAGTCTGTCCAATTTTTCCTTCCAATTTTCAAATTCTGAGGCCTTGGTTGTATTGTATTTCCTAACCCATTCAGAGTAGGTTCTAATGATTGTAATATTCGATGAAGAAAGTGAGCCCTTATTAGATTTGGTTAAAGGATCCACAAATTTTCTTCTCAGAAATCTCATCCACGACGTTATGACCCATGAAAAGCTACTCTGCATTCTCCGAATTTTGTCTTTATGTAACTCAACTTCTCTTAGGTAAAAACTTAAGTCATGCTCATTTTTTTCGA
>CACMQL010000060.1 GCA_902615835.1 uncultured Verrucomicrobiota bacterium | reverse complement strand
GGCGGAACAAAGTAATTACCCAATGCAAAGCAGATGGGAAGAAAAAAGACGACTGTGGTTGTTACGGATCTTTTCATCACGGATATAAACAAATGTGAGGGAGAAAACTGAAGTAATTCTAATTTAATAATTTTATTGTAAAAGCCTAAACCATTAAGTGAGGAAGATTTCCTAGGGAAGAAAGGGATTATGTTTTATCATTTGAAAAATAATTCTTGGAGAAATTGCGCTCTCGTTAGTGATGGCGTCTCGTGTTCCTTGACTTGCAGATGGCAGGGGATCGCAACAGATTCGCATTTTTCCTTAAGGAGACGGCCAAAGCCAGCGTGATGAATGCCGTCTCCCATGATTACGGGGACTGGATCTGGTTTTCCATAGCTGAGAAAAACGGGAGGATCATCCTTGGAAACATGGGTTATGGGAGAGCATTCCAGTGAAAGTGCTTTGTATTTACCCCAGTTGTCCATAAGGTCTTCAATACTTTTTGCTCCCACGGTTTTCCAAATCATTCCATGCTGAACGCACGCTGGACCAATCTTTTTTTCGAGAAGAAATGGATCGAGAGTTGTTTGCCCGCCCATGGCAACCGCCCCGCAAACCCGTGATGATTGCCGGAGGACTGAATCCTTGCTTTGGGGATCAGCCAAATCATCGTGATAAGCAAGCCACAGGCTCGAAGCCGCCCCTGCGGACCCACCGGTAACCGCAATGCGGTTGGGATCAAAATTCCAATCACTTGCTTTTGTTCTTAAAAATTGAATCGCTCTGGCTGCGTCATGTACGGCAGCGGGCAGGAGTTCTACCCCAGCAAGACGATAGTCGATCGAGGCAAAGCTGTATCCATGTTTAAGCTCATTTGCATTAGCCTTTTCGTGTTTCTTTCCGCCCAACCAGCCTCCTCCATGGATATGCACCAGTAGAGGAGCTGGGTTTTGGGATTCAATTTTCCAAAAGTTCAGGGTCATATCCTCATGTGGTCCATAGGAAACCTGCTTATAGGTAGGATCTACTTTTTGGGCTAGGACAGAAAAAGCGAGGAAAAGAGAAAAAGAGAAATACAAAAAAGTTTTCATACGGAGAATTTAGTCAGGTATATTTTATCTTCCGTTAAATCTTCCTCCTGCAGATCGATTTTTTCAGTATCCACAAGGGAGGGATAGGAGCGGGGACATATTTCGATCGTGGTATTTTCAGGGATGGATAAATTATGTTGTGAGAGCCATCTATGGGCTTTTTTAATCTGGTCCTCCATGGAACTTTCCAGTGAATCAACCCCGGTCTTATTCTTTACCGGGGAAAACTCTTCCCGCCGGTCAGCTTCCAGAATTAATGGATTTTTAGCCATTGGCAGGGCATCGAAAACAAAGGTTTCAAATTTCACCGCGTTTGGTTCATGCGGCTCGATCAGCTCACCCTTCTCATTGATGAAAGAGACCTTTTTTTCAGCCCGATGGTAAGGCAGTTTATTTTCGCCACGGGCAAATTGCTCAATGAAGTCGCGCCGCAGAACATGAATGGCCGGACTTCCCGCCCGGTATTTGATACGGCCATCGTCTTCCGTCTCAAGTGCTTTTTCCTCCGGGAGATCCGAGTATTCGATTATGGTAACCCGATCGCCGATCGAAACAAAATTCCCCAATTTTTCAAACGGCCCGGTTTTGGTCAGGGACCGGCTCGACATATCTGATTTTTGAAGGTCATGCAGTCCGATAAATAAAGGGTTGAGTATGGTCACCAATGGATTATCGACCTGAAAATAGGAGACATGCTCAATACCTCTTTTTGCCATGTCGGCAATGGATCCGGAATCAATCAAAGCCTTGAGGGAACCGCCATGTCCATTGGGGGATAGGGCGAGACTATCCATCGAAGCCAGGAGCAGGTTACCCTCGAAATCAGTGGCGGGCATGACGCCTTGAGCAAAAAAGCGGAGATTTTCTCCACCAAGTCCGTAAAAATTGTTTTCCCTGAAGTGGGTGACCGTGGCATGCAAATTTAAAGGACTGCACATGATATACCATGGAATGATTATCTCATATTTTTCAGAGAGCCCGAGAATTTGCTCCGCAAATAGTTGAAAGAGTGTCTTCTTTTTGATGGGGGTGACCGGTAAGGTTCCTTTGGGCCCATCATAGCCAAGTCGGGTACCCTGTCCGCCTGCCACGGTGAATGCAGCCGTTTTACCCGCCCGAATCAGGCTTTCGCCATGCTGGTAAGCTTTTTTATAGAGCTCATCCTGTTCAGGAGATTCCGGAAGCAGCGGGAAATAAGCAGCGGGGCCATAATCCTTGGGCAATCCAATTTCGTTTTTGTTAAAAATGCATTCCTCCAAGGCTGATTCTAGCTCGCTCCAGTCCAACTCCTCAACTTGTTTGGCAAGATGGGGACTTTGGGAAGAGAGCTTAAACATCCGTTGCTGATTCTTTTCAATTATGTCCATAGTGATAACCTACCCATACTGCTTGCCAGACGCACTGGCAAATGCATCTAATTCAAAATATGGTGATCGTTTTTCGAAAAATACCCGTAACCTGAGTGGCAATTATTCATCAAACTAGGCAAGTAGGTTCAGCTGGGGTTTTCCCTTATGAGCGACGGTGAAAGGTCGTACGGTTGGGCTATACATAACATAGTCTGTTGGAATTCCCAAGGCATGGGCAATGGTTGCATTAAAATCAGGAATTGTCATCGAACCTTCCAAAACCTCCTCTGCTCCTTCGGAAGTCTTTCCGTGAACATAACCTCCCTTGAAGCCTCCTCCAGCCAGAACGCTGGTGAATGCCTGGGGGTAATGATCCCGCCCCACATTTTGATTGATTTTGGGAGTCCTTCCAAACTCGGTGGTTAAGACAACCACTGTATCTTTCAACTTACCTATTTTCTCCAGGTCATCGAGCAATGCAGCCACTGCCTGATCCATGGTATGGCACAACTCCGGAAGGGTGGTGAAATTATTTTGATGAGTATCCCATCCGCCATAACTGACTTCCACGGTGCGGACATTTCTTTCCACCAGCCTACGGGCAAGCAGGCATCCCTGTCCAAAAGGCTCCGTGCCATAACGCTCTTTGGTTTTTGTGTCTTCTTTATGAATATTAAATGCTTCCAGATCCGGGCTTTCCATTAAGCGCACTGCATCCGCATACATATGACCATAGGCACGGATAGGTTTCGAATGGTACCGTTTGAGAAATTCAGCATCAATGTCCGTGGTTAAATTAAGCCTCCTCTCGAAGCGTGATTTGTTGACCATGGCTCTTGCGTACTTAAGCCCGGATTGAGGTTCATTGATGGCCAAGGGTTCAAATTCGGGCTCAAAAAAACCACCGCTTCCATGGAAGCGGCTCTCTTTTCCTACAAATACGGAAGCGGGTAAAGTGGGATTAAGTTTGCCACTGAATTTATGATACCAAGCCCCTATTCCGGGATGCCTTATGGTTGCCCGCTGTTGGTAGCTCGTATGCATGAAATAATTACCTTTTTCGTGGTCACCGGCGGTAGAAGTGAGGGAATTTACGATGCAAAGTTTATCGGTATGCCTAGCTAGATTGGGTAAATGACTTGATATTTGAATGCCATCGACGTTGGTGTCTACTGGGCGCGTGGATCCTTGGTTTTCATGACCAGTTTTTAAATCAAAAGTATCAATATGGCTCATGCCCCCTTCCATGTAGAGATAGATGAGTTGTTTATCAGAACTTGCGAGAGGCGGACTTGACTCTTTGGTTCCAACTGATCCAAAGCAGTTACTGGCGGAGACACCAAGAAAGGTACCTGCAGCTAATTCCATGAAGCGACGACGATTGTAATCTGATTTTATCATTGTATAAAAATAAACTGTCGGGAGTTCAGTAATGCCCAAACCAAATCTTCGGTGGTTTCCTCCCCGTGCGTTTCATATTCGGAAAGAATTCGTTCCATTTCACGACTGGTTGGCTTTCGAGTAAGCATGCTCCGATAGATCAGGCTGATTTTTTCCTTCGGGTCATCTAATTTATTTAACTGCCGCCCGAGAACCGAGTTTGCGTTGTGAATTGCGATATCAAGAGGGCTGTTGAGCAAATATAAGGCTTGCGGAACCGATGCGTGGGAGGAGGCATTTTCAATCACCTCCCGGTCTGACTGGCCAAAGTCACGTAAAAAATGACCCCGTTTGGCTGGCGATTCTAATTCCACAGCACGAGCCATTAATCGGACGACTTCTCGAAAGTGCCGCAGGGACAAACGTTCCTTATCCTCCCATTGCTTGCGTTCTTTTGGTTGCAAGCCGTCGGGTGCTTTTCTTGGCCTTGCACTGGATATCTGTTCAATGAACTGAGAGGTATCTTCGCTCATAGGGCCTGTGATCATTGACGAACCCATCATCATGGAAGGGGTGGCCTGGTTATCCTTAAGATCGACGAAAACCAACTCCCGATTACGGTTTTCCATATTTCGCACTTTTTGCTTTAATTCACTCGTGAGTTGTTTCGCAAGTTCATGGTTGGATTGAGCATAAGCGGAAGAGATTTGTTTTTCGAATGACTCCTGTTCCGACCGAATTGCACGGCGAAGGGCGCCGGCTTCCCGTATTCTGGGTAGCACTTCCGCTATGGGTCTTCCTTCAAGGCTGTGATAAATTGCTTTGGTTCGGGCAATGCGTTCCAATGTGCGCTTTCGGTTTGGTGCATAGGTATCGACCTGGGGAAGGATGAGGGTGGTAATTGAGTCCCAAATCTGTTCTGCACTCATCCTTTTAAGAAGTGGACCCGAGAAGTAAAATTTCATGCCAGCTGAATGATCTTCCAAGTGCATTTCACGGCGAAAAAGTTGAGTATGAAAGAGAACATTTTGAAAGGCTCGAATATTGAAATTGAGATCCTGCATCAAGCTTTCAAGAAAATCGAGCAACTCAGGATGACTTATTTCCGTTCGATCCGTCAGGTTATCCACAGGTTCAAAAAGGCCGTGGCCAAAAGTGCGTTTCCAGATCCGGTTCACAATCACCCGGGTGAAGCGGGGGTTCTCGGGAGAAGTCAGCCAATTAGCATAGGCCTTTTTTCGCTCAGTCTGATCTTCAAGATAGGGAATCTCCGGTCCAAACATGGTCCCGGGTTGAACGATATCATGGGGAGATCCGTTTTCATACTGATAATCATGGGGAAGTTTGAGGGGCTTATCTTGGTGATGTTGGACCTGAACATTTGAAATATGGCCGTATAACATGTTGACTGTCTGCGAGACAGGGTTGTCATAATCAGAAGCTTTTTTCCGTGCAGCCAGCCCTTTCATGGCGGCTTCCCTAAATTCCTCTTTTGTTAAATTGTTACGTTCCAGATAACCAGGAGCATAGTGCTGACTCAGCCAGTCATTAATCTTAGACTCATCATGAATGTGGGGAAAATCTTCGAATCCAGCCGCATTTTTATAAGCCTCAGTTTTTCTTTTTCCAAAATCCTGATAAACCCGTTGACGATTTGACTCTTTGGTCACGCCCATTCGCACATCAAAATCATAGGTGTAAGCGGCCATCTTGAAATAGTCCATCTGTGTCCACTTATCAAAGGGGTGGTCATGGCATTGGGCGCACTCCAATCGGGTGCCTAGAAAAATCCGGACGGAATTGGACATATTATCGAGTGCCATGCCTGCATCGCGTAGATAGTAGGCAGCAGCTGGGTTGTCAAAGATCAAGCCGTGTCCGCTGACTAGTTTGTAGGCAAGTTTGTCATAGGGGGTGTTTTCCCTTATTTGATCC
>CACMQL010000059.1 GCA_902615835.1 uncultured Verrucomicrobiota bacterium | reverse complement strand
CATTCGCGTCCTTTGGCTGAGATAAAGCTTTCGGGAATATCTCATCGGTGGAAAATTCCTCTTCTTCCACGGCAACTATTGTTTCTTTTTCCAAAGGCAGAGGTGGTGGTGTCAAATCAGTGAATTCAGGATTGATCACCTCTGGTTGGTTCGCCTTCTCCCATGCATCCCTCAGAACATCTCGCAAAGTTGATCTCTTTTGACTACCATCCTCGACTTCTTGGTTTTCGCCGGAAGAGGATCCTGGCCCAGATTTTTTTTGGAAAAATCTACCTACAAAGGACGCAATGAGCAGTCCCACTATGAAAAGCGTGTCTAAAGGTAAGTCGGGCATCTTTCAGAAAAGTTTCATCAATCCTGCTCTGATCCCTTGGAAATACTATCCCTCATTTCTGTATCCGCCTCGACATTTCGTAATTTGTAATAATCCATTACGCCAAGATTACCACTTTTAAAAGCCACTGCCATTGCCAGAGGGATCTGTGCTTCAGCCTCCACTAACTTAGCCTGCATTTCCTGTACCTTGGCTATGTTTTCCTGTTCAAGGGCGACCGCGGCCGCCCTTCTAATTTCTGCCTGTGCCTGAGCTACTTCTTTATCAGCAGCAGCCTGAGAAGACCGTAAGGCCGCTCCACGGTTTTCACCCAAATCAACATCCGCAATATCAATAGAAAGAATTTCAAACGCAGTACCCTGGTCCAAGCCACGGTCCAAGACTTTTTCAGTGATCGAATTTGGGTTCTCCAAAACTACTTTATAATTCTCGGAGGATCCGATTGTTGAAACAATACTCTCTCCGACTCGGGCAATCACGGTTTCTTCCTGAGCACTTCCCACATAACGGTCTAAATTACTCCTCACCGTAACCCGAACGCGTACTTTTACTTGAATACCATCTTTGGCAACCCCATCAATCGTCTCTCTGCCTTCAATCATACAGTCGATTACTTTTGGGTTGATCGAAGTTCTTACCGCTTCGAGTACAGATTTACTCGTCCCACGAGTAGCCAAATCTATTGCACAGGCACGATCCCAAGCTAATTCAATGTTAGCTTTAGATGCAGCAATGAGTGCCTGAACCGTCTGAACCACATTTCCTTCAGCGAGATAGTGGGCTTCGAGTTGATCCGTTTCCAGGGGAATTCCCGCCTTCACTGCAGTTATTCTCGCATCCACAATCATACCAACAGGAACGCCCCTCAGTCTCATCGCCAGTAAGGTAGTAAACCCAACGGTAGCTTTAGCCAGAAAAGCTTTCAGCCAAGTGTTGAAAAACGAGATGATGACGAGTGATACGACCAATCCGATGACGGTCAACAAACCAATAATAATCCATTCAATCATAATAAAGTAATTTTATTCCTATTTATAAATAGTAATTCAAACCTTGCAAAATCAATCGACGCGAACCCTGAGACAAAAATTTTCAATTGATACAACCTTCACCTTACTTCCCTTTGGAATCAAACCATCCTCAGATACTGCATCAAATTTTTCCTTCTCAATCTGAATTCGTCCTCCTGGATGTAAGTCGGTCACGGTTTTTCCGCATTTACCCAAAACTTCAGGTGTTGCCACCTCTTTGTTGCTACCACCCTCTATGGAATGACTCATAAAGAGACGCCTGCCGAGTGGACTTCTGGATAACCAAGTAAACTCAATGAAAACCAAAATCATAGCCCCCAGTCCTCCAAGAAGAAAGGTCAAGGAAGGAGCAAACCAACCGCCAAATTCGACTTGAGCCAAGTAGGCAGCAAAAAATAACCCGAGGAAACCTAGAATTCCAAGAATACCTCCAGGCACGATCGCTTCCAGCCCAATCAGTAAGTAACAAAGGAATAAAACTCCAATTACTTCAATCATGTATCCACGAGCCTAACGACCAGTTCAAATTCTGTTTTTTTGATAACTTCAATTTTCTCTCCTTTGGCGATTTTTCCCATGTCCGAACGCGCATCATAGCGGATTCCATCCAATTCAATTTGTCCAATCGGATACAATTCTGAAATGGATTTTCCAATTTTGCCAATCAATTGACTGGTCGACTTTTGATTCTGCATATTCACTTTTGATATCCACTCATTTCCAAGAGTCGTGGAAAGAATAAGTTTTTTCCACATAGGTGTTTTGGGTAAAAATTTGGAGACCAGCAGACCGAACAAAAACACAAGCCCTAAAGTCTGTATCATTTCCCATAAAGGTGGGCGGATCACTTCCATACTCCATTGAAAATCAGGAGTCGGCCATACATCTATCATTGCCCAAAAAATACCGCCCATCATCAACGCAATTCCCAAAACTCCGGGTAATATCAAACCTGGTGCCAAAAAGATCTCCACCAAAACTAGGCAAGCTCCCAATAGAAAAACCAATAATTCCTCCTGCCCTGCTAATCCTGCCACATATTTCGATCCGAAGAAAACGAGCAGAAGAAGAATCCCGGCAACGCCAAAAACACCAAAGCCTGGTGTTTTGAATTCCACAAATATACAAACCAAACCGATGCTAAGAATTAGCGGAGCAATGCCATTGAGCCACAGCCCCATTTCCTCTGCCCAATTAATTTCCATCTTTTTAATCTGCCATTGTTCAGAACCGTATCTATCTTTCATTATATCTTCGACTGAATCATACACGCCAAAACCCAGCAGCGGGGCAGGGGGGTCGCCATAATTTTGACATGCTTCCTGACCGGTGAGGGTTAACAATTCGCCAGGCTTTTTTATTAGGCTTCCTGCTTCTGTTTTCAAAGGTTCCCCCTCGATGATCAGACTCTCATTTGCATCCATCATCGCAGCCATGACTTGCGAACGGTATCTGTAATCGCCTGCATAATTTCGAATTTTCGCCTTTAGATAAGAATTAATTTTCCTCTTCATCGAAGAATCAATGTTGGCACCTCCGCCGCTGACTGCTTCAGCGGCTCCGATTTGTGATTTGGGAGAAAAAGCAATTTCACTGGTGGCAATCGCTATATATGCTCCTGCAGAGATTGCTTCATCGTTTACATAGGTAATAATTTTTCCATCAAACTTTTCTAAATTTTCGATGATTTCCTCCATTATTTCCAATGTTACCCCGAGCTCTCCTCCCGGTGTATCCATGTCCAGAATAACCAAGTCTGCCTTGTCTCGGATGGCATCTTTCAATCCGCGACGTAAAATATCAAGGATAGGTGGTCCAATTTGATCACGTACAGGTATTTGAAAAGCACTTATTTTACTATTAGTTCCTTCAAAAGATGAGGTTGAGGAGGAGGAATTGACATCCGAAGCGTTTTCATCAGCCAGAGCAAAGGCACAGAATAAAACAAGAGGTAAAATAAATTTGGGTAATACAAGTAACATGGAAAGGATGGATTCAATTTTGTTTGATTAATGTATTTGCGCAAACCGGAAAGAATGGACAATTGAAATACATGGAAAAAATCAGCTATCAAAATCAGGAAATTAGAAGATGGGATGTCGGACCATCTACCTTTCTTGCTTCGCCCGAAAAGGGGGCATTGCTGATGAATTGGCATCTAAACATGGCAGATGGCTCGGTTAGGGATGTTATTCATTGGCCGGAAACAATTGGCGAAAGCGGTATTGGTAATGTTCATGGGGGTATCCCGATTCTATTTCCTTTCGCCGGCAGATGTTTTCATGATGGCAAGGAAGACAAATGGTCCCCCTCCTCTGGCGACCCAGTGAGCGTGCCTATGCATGGCTTTGCTAAAGATTCAGACTTTTATGTCCGTTCAATTGATCAGTCTGGTTTCGAAGTAGAACTGATACAAAAAGAAAATCAATCCTACCCTTACGACTATACCTTTACGGTAATTTACCATTTTCTTGAATTATCACTACAGATTAGTCTGATCTTAGAAAATGAAGGAAGAACTCCTATACCCTGGTCGGCTGGCTTACATCCTTATTTTCAGGTTCCTTGGAGGAAACATTTAACACTTCGAGAACATACCTTAAAGATTCGTGCAAATTCGGTATATCAATACCAAAACGGGGGGAATTTGATCAAGAAGGCATCTTCGAAGGATGACTGTTACCGACTTGATGCTCCCGATCTGGTCAACAGTATTTTTAACCAGACGACTGAGCCCTCGGCAGAGATCTGTCTGGGCAACGGTGAGGAAACCATACGAATTTCCGAAGTAGGTGGAGCAAAGACGGGATCACGATTAACCTTTGTCACATGGACAAAGCCAGAGAGCCCATACTTTTGTGTGGAGCCATGGATGTCCCCCCCCAATTCACCAGCAAACGGGACAACCCGTTTGGTTGGTCCCGCAGCCCGGGATGAATTTACCGTTGAAATTGAATTAGCCTGAGTTTGTGATCTGCTTGATCAACTCAAAGCATCGAGCACGCCATCCCAAAAAATTATTCTTTCTTCAATACTTTTTTCTGCCTGTTTAACTATTTCGGTTTCAACTCTGGTATCACCTGCAGACATATTTTCCAACAGTTTAAGAGCCATTGGCCCGTGATGATCCCCGTCCAATTCTGCATGTCTCTGTAAATAATAACGGAAAACCGGTACTTTATCACTTCCTAATTTGGACTGATCGAGTATCCTCTGAAACATCAGGGGCACGATACTTTCGCGACCTATTGCAAACGAGGAAGCAATTTCATGCGACTTACCTCCATCAACAAGTTCGAAAGTATGTCTCATGAATTCTAAAGATGGTTCAGGAATCTCTGGATAATCCAGAGCCATTCGAATCCCTCGGGATGAGACTTCATTTACGAATTCCGAGATCAATTTTGTCGATGCACCCACTTCTGACATTGCGTCCAAATAAATTTGATAATGGCTCGTGTAGGTAATTTCATTTCCGTTTCCAAAAGCCTGATCTGACTCCTCTTCCATGACGATTTCATTGATAAACCTGACTAGGTTACCATTTGGGTTGGGAATCCAAGGCGAGCCGCTTGGAACCAAATCTTTCTGAAGCTTTTTGAGCAGTGACATGAAATCCCACACTGCAAATACATGATGTTCCATGAAGATTTGTAACTCCTCAATCGAGTTGATCCTGTCAAAAATAGGATGTTCTTCAAGTTTGTGCTTAAGGGGTATTAATGAATCAAAATTCATAATGTTCATCATACTCCAAATACCATCCGTGCCAAGTTTTGATCAAAAGGGAAAACTGGCGCTCCCGCTGGGAGTCGAACCCAGATCTTCGGTTCCGGAGACCAATGTTCTATCCATTGAACTACAGGAGCATTATTGTTATAAAATATTCAAAGGACAAAGCGGTCAAATCGATTACTAAGGCTGCATTAAGAATAACTTAAATCATTTGCACATCTTGAATCGTTTCGGAAAAGAGGGTTGACATTGAATGCTTATTGAGATTGAGTCTCAATATCAATGAGATTGAGTCTCAGTCTCAGACCCTATCCAAACTCAAACTATAAATGAAAAAAAACAATCGTAAATGCGGAGTTGCCCTATTGGCTTTAGCCTTGGCCAACTTCAATCTTAGTGCTCAAGATGGCAGCGATGGTGCTACCTCTGAGCTTAATTCGTTAAATGTCATTGGATCAAAGATAGAAGCCCCTTCTTTATCTACTGGGCTGAAGTCTTCTTTGCCTGCAAATAAACTTCCACAAAGCATTTCAGTCATCTCAAGCGACCAAATTAAAGTTCAAGGATTGAAGAGTGTTGGTGATATCATCGATTACACCCCTGGAGTTGTTAATTCACAAGGTGAAGGTCACCGTGACGCCATGGTTATTCGAGGCATCCGTACTACTCAGGATTTCTTTCTGGATGGAGTGCGTGATGATGTTCAGTACTATCGTCCACTCTATAATGTGGAAAGCGTTGAAGTTCTCCGTGGTCCCAATGCCTTAGTCTCAGGGTATGGAGCAGGCTATGGTCTTATAAACCGAGTTTCCAAAAAAGGAATTCTTGGTGATGACTTTACCGTTCTGAGT
Organism: uncultured Verrucomicrobiota bacterium; assembly: GCA_902615835.1. Taxonomy (GTDB): domain Bacteria; phylum Verrucomicrobiota; class Verrucomicrobiia; order Opitutales; family Seribacteraceae; genus Seribacter. Next base: position 361 of record CACMQL010000059.1, on the reverse strand, counting down.
GGAAGTATTGATACCTTCGGCGAACACAATGTACAGCTTGATAAAAACATGGATCTCAATGACAACACCGCTCTTCGGGTTAACATTTTCGGCGAAAGCTTGGAAAATCATCGTGATTTTTATTACGGGGACGGCTTTGGCATTAATCCAACCTTGTTTTACGAATTGGGTGACGGTGGCACTTTGAATGTATCTTACGAATTCTTAGATCAAGAACGCTTCATTGATCGTGGTATTCCAACTGGTGACGACAATAAACCTGTCGAATCACTCAAAGATTATGTTTTTGGTGATCCTTCGCAGAATTATTCAACGCACGAAGCCCACATCTTCCGTGCAATTTACGAGCATGACCTAACAG
>CACMQL010000058.1 GCA_902615835.1 uncultured Verrucomicrobiota bacterium | reverse complement strand
TTTGAATATTACCCATGAGCCATTTGATGCCACATGGAAGCAGGCAATGGAGAAAGCAGCTCAGCATGAAAATGTGTACTGTAAAGTAAGCGGTATTTTCCAGCGGGCAGGGGTTAAGCCCACCCCGAAGGAAAAATCGTTTTACTCACCCGTTTTCAAGGTAGTTTTCGATGCCTTCGGGGAGGACCGTGTTGTTTACGGAAGCAATTGGCCGGTCACCGATCGGGGAGGCCGTTATTCGGAGCAGTTAAGTATAATTCGTGACTTTTTCAATGCCTTGGGTATGCAACTTGGGGACACTAAAAGAGCGGAACAAATAGCAAGAAAACTCTTCCATGAGAACGCGATAAAATTCTACGGTCTCAAATAGTTGTAGAAGATCTTCCCCTAAAAAGAAAAGAGATCTTTTAATCGATAAACGAGTAAATGTATTCACAGGTGCCACCGTTCATTTCGATGGTGAAACCACGGTAACAGGGACATTAAATGTTTAATTCTTTCCCTGGTGACTTGAGATGCTTTCCTTTTCCGAAAAATAGACGGAGAACTAGCTTAATTATTTCATTTTTTTGGCAATCGCATACTTTGCGAACTTGTCTTTTGTCTTACTTAGTTCCGAATAGTCAGGCGCTTGCGGATAGCTGACTAGGAAATTGTTTTCATCGATTAAATTTAAGAAATAATGAGTGGTTTCCTCAGGTAAATGAAAGCTAATTTCATTATTTTTTCGAATGCTATCTTTGAATCGGAACCACTCCTCATGTCTTTCTCCACCGTTTAAGGTATAAATGAGATCAGCGCGGATTACTTTTGCCCCGTTTTCACTGAAAGTAAACCTAACTACATTCGATGTCTGCCGATGAGATTTTACCGCAGGAACCAGCTTTTTTTCAGGGCCAACCCTACTTGACTGTGGATTGAAATACGGATAACTAGCATCCATCTCATCGAGAATTGAGGAAAGTTTCTGATTTAACTTTTTAGTAAGTTCAGGGTTTTGAGACGCCAGGTTATTGGCTTCTTCGATATCCACTCTCACCTGTTTTCGATGCTCCTTTTTGTATAGTTGATAGAGTTCGTGTTCTGTTCTGCCTTCTTCAAAGCGATGATTGTAGTTGCGAACAAGTTTATATCCACCTACACGGATCGTGCTTTCCAGGGCCACGCTATGGGGGAAATGCCACACCATGGTATCCCTTGGCTTACCATCCTTATTTTTTACCAACTTCGGGTTACTTGGATCCTTGAGTAAAAGATCACTTAAATCAGCTCCATCGAGATTTTTGCCTTTGGGTCGTTCGGTGCCGGTTAGACTTAGCAGAGTTGGGTAAAAGTCGAGGCCGTTGACCATTACATCTGATTCAACTCCTTTCGGAATACCAGGACCCGTAATAATCAAAGGTACTCGGGTCCCTCCTTCCATCGCCGATATTTTTCCTTTATCCAAAGGATAATTATCCGTAATCACTTCGCCCGGATAACCTTCCATACCACCGTTATCTGATGTAAAGATGATAAAAGTGTTATCGATGAGTTTATGTCCAGGCCAACGAGGATCTTCCGTAATGTTCAAGTAAGTAAAAACTTTTCCCATGTAGTAATCAAGTTCCTCGACCATGGCGCAATAAAAGGGATTTGTTTGTCCCTTTGTTGTCCAACCCTCCTGATCAGCTGGCCTTTCAACGCCTAGTTTTTTGCAGTACTTTTCAAGAAGTTGCTCGGACCGGGTGTGGATTGGCGTGTGGACCAACCAGGTTGCATAATAGAGAAAAAACGGCTTTTGGTGATTTTCACGAAGGAAACTAAGGGCATCTTCGCTGGTCTGATGATAGGGGTATCCATTTTCGTCGAGGCGAAATGGATCCTCTTCTTTATTAGAAGCAAAGCCTGATAACCGGTTGGGCATTCTCGAACGGGCACCCAGGCTACTCCTCGTCCAGTCGAACCCCTGGTCTTCCGGTTGAGGGAAAGCTTTATGATCAATAGCCATGTGCCATTTCCCGGAATGCCCGGTTACATAGCCGTTTGATTGAAGAACACGGGCAAGCGTCATTTCGTTTTCTGGCATGCGGCCACTATACCACGGGGCCATCATCGACCACCCATGCTTGTGGTTGGGGGTGGGCGGAGCTCCTCCCACCACATGGGTTTTTTGGGCCCGAGCCGGATGGTTCCCACTCATGATCGCACAACGGCTGGGGGCACAGGTGGGAGCTGGAGCATACCCTTGCCAAAATTTGACTCCCTTTTGGGCAAGAGCATCGATGTTGGGAGTCTCCATTGGGGAGGGGTCGTCGATGTCATAGCATTTGACATCCTGCCAGCCCAGATCATCCGTGAGGATCAATACGACATTTGGCTTTCCGGGGCGCTCTTGGGCATGCGTTTGACAAACAGAGCCAAAAACAAGGAGCAGGGAGGAGAGATATTTCATGGGAGTTTTTAGGAGAGTAAGAGATAACAGATTATAGAAATGACCAAGGAACCAAGGAGGTTGAGAACTAACCCCTCTCTTGCCATCCTTTTTACGGTTACTTCTCCAGTCCCGAAAATCACAGCATTGGGAATGGTGGCAACCGGTAACATAAAGGCACAACTGGCACTCATGGCGGCGGGAATCATCAAAAGGATCGGATCCAAATCCGAAGCGGTGGCGGCGGCTCCCAGGATGGGCATCAGAACATTAGTGGTGGCGGTGTTGCTGGTCATCTCGGTCAGAAAAGTTACGAGCAGTGCGATCCCCAGTAGGAGGACAAGGAGCGGCAGGCTTTCTATGCCTGAAAAGACACTGGCAATCGTAGTGCTCAAACCCGATTGCTTGAAGCCTTCACCCAGGCAAAGACCTGCTCCGACCAGCACCAACATACCCCAGGGAATTTGGTTGGCGGTTTTCCAGTCCAAGAGGCGTTCTCCTTTTTTCTCTCCGTTGGGCAGGCAAAAAAGAAAGATCACTGCGATGAAGGCCACACTGGCGTCATTGGCATTGGGCAGATCGAGCCAGGTCTTCCACCCCCCGAAAGGCTCGGAGCGAGTGATCCAGGCAAGGGCGGTGAGACCGAAGACAACCAAGGTGCGAATTTCCGGAGTTCGCCATGTTCCGGGGTCGGGTAGGGTAAGCGATTCCTTTCCGGTGATGCCCCGGCTTAACCAAAGCCAGATGACCAGCACCATGGTCACGCTGACCGGTACTCCAAATTTCATCCACTCCGTGAAGGATAGTTCGGGATGTCCAAAATCCTTGTAAGCTCCGATCATCACGAGGTTGGGCGGGGTACCAATCGGGGTTCCGATTCCACCCACATTGGCCGCAAAGGCAATCCCCAATAGAAGCGGTATTTTGAGCCCGTCGTTCCGGCTGTTTTGAATGACCGCAAGGGCCATGGGGAGCATCATCAGAGTGGTTGCGGTGTTGGATATCCACATACTGAGAAAGGCGGTGGCTGCCATGAAGCCAAGGATCAGAAATTTTTCACCGGACGGACAGGCGTTGACCATCATTAAGGCAATCCTTCGATGAGCTCCACTTTTTTCCATCGCTTTGGAAAGGAGAAACCCTCCGAGAAGAAGTAGCACCAGAGGGTGACCATATTTTTCACCCACGACCTTGGGTTCGAGAATACCAAAGAGCGGAAGCAGGGAAAGGGGGAGCAAAGAGGCAACCGGGATGGGCACCGCTTCGAAGATCCACCAAAGGGCAGTCCATAGAGCGATGCCAAGAGTGAGGGAGGCAGACCCTTCAAGTCCACCGAATTCCCACCCACACCAGCCAGTCAAAAGCGAAAGCAGCGGAGCACCCCATAGTGCGAGGGTCGAGGATGCATGGGGTGGGAGAGGGTGATTTTCTGAAGAGGGCATGTTTGGGGGAACATAATCAAATCAGGAGACGGATTCCGAATTTATTTTACTTCACTTCTGAAAATGATGAAGAATCGGTCATGTGCATCATTGCCATTCTTCCCCTCATTTTCTCAATTTGTCTTTCGTTGATCGGACAGACCCGCCCCAACATCATCGTGGTTTTGGTCGACGATATGGGTTATTCCGATCTCGGTTCTTTTGGGGGTGAGGTTCGGACTCCGCATTTGGACCGATTGGCAAAGAATGGTCTGAGGTTTACTCAAAACTACAATTCCGCCCGTTGTTGTCCTTCCCGGGCTTCACTTTTGACTGGTTTGTATTCTCATCAGGCGGGCATTGCTAATTTCACTGGCGGTGACAAAAGTGCTCGTTTGGGACCTGCATATTTGGGTAAACTGAATAAACAATGCATGACCTTGGCCGAGGTACTGAAGGTTGCAGGTTACTCTACATATGGAGTCGGTAAATGGCATGTTGGACATGAGGAACTACCTACGGGTCGTGGCTTTGATGACTATTACGGCTATGTTCGCGGACATAGTGCAAGCCAATGGAAAATCGATAACTATCTAAGATTGCCCGAGGGAAGACCTGAAGAACTCCACTATGAAGAGGATCAGTTTTACGCCACCGACGCCTTTAACGATTACGCGATCGAGTTTCTGAGTCAGGCACAGAAAAAGAAATCCCCTTTCTTTCTCTACCTCGCTCATTCTTCGCCGCATTTTCCCTTGGAAGCTCCTGCCCAAACCCGTGATTCCTATTTGGAAACCTACAGCAAGGGATGGGATCTACTGCGGAAGGAACGTTTTGAACGGCAAAAAGAGTCGGGCTTATTAACCGATTCATGGAAATTCACCGAACTTTCAGAGGTCCCAGTTGACCGGGATGACATTGCCAACCACTTCGCGGGAAGACCTAACCCGGACTGGATGGATGTTCCTGCAAATCGTCAGGAAGACTTGGTCTACCGGATGGCTACTTTTGCAGCGATGATTGATCATGTGGATCAGGGAATCGGAAGAATTCTGACATTGTTGGAAAAGGGCGGGGATCTCGAAAATACTCTCATTCTATTTACCAGTGATAACGGAGCCTGTTATGAATGGGGTCCCTATGGTTTTGATCAAAGTAGTCGCAAAGGGTTCACTCAGTTGCACGAAGGAGAGGCGTTGCGGGGCGTAGGCAGTCCGGGAACCTATCATTCCGTCGGAAGTGCCTGGTCCTGCCTGAGTAATACTCCCCTGCGTATGTACAAGCATTTCAATCATGAGGGAGGAAACTGCAGCCCTTTGATCGCTCATTGGCCGGACGGTATCCGGAAGCCTGATCAATGGGTGCGGTCCCCAGTTCATCTGATTGATTTTATGCCCACGATCCTGGAAGTCACAGATGCAAGCTATCCGAATACCTTTGGCGGTGAGAAGATTCATCCGCTCGAGGGACTTAGCATGGTGCCTTTCTTCAAGGAGAGTCAAAAAGCCAAGCCACGAACTCTATTCTTTGATCATTTTGATGCCAGTGCCATTCGCAAGGGTGACTGGAAATTGGTTCGTGGAAACGCTCGTTACAATGAACGAAAATGGGAGCTTTACAACTTGGCTAAAGATCGTTGCGAGACCCTTGATTTAATTGAAAGTAAACCTGAACTTGCCAGGAAACTGGAAAAAGAATGGTTGTCCTGGGCCAAGCGAATGAGGATCAGTCCTTATTATGAATTTAAGGAAAAAAATCCGTCCCGAGTTCTTGATAAAATTAACCAGGATAAAAAAGGATACTATCTCTTTAAACATGGGGATCAGGTAAAGCGGGAACAGGCCCCTGATTTTACGGGAAAACCCTTCGAGGTGATCGTTACTTTGGAACGGGGTACGGTAAAGGATGGCGTCTTGGTATCCCATGGTGGATCCAATAGCGGCTATTCCCTTTACCTGGAGGATGGATATCTTGCCTTTGCCTGCCGGAATAAGGGAAGCCTGAAACTGTTAAGATCAAACGAACCACTTCCCGAAGAGAGGGTCGTAGTGTCCGCTAGGCTAAGCAAAGACGGGAAGACCGAAGTGCGATTGGGTCAAAAGGTGCTGGCTGAAGGTGGGTCGTTTCCATTGATCGGTATCTTCCCCCGGGATCCTATGGAGGTTGGTAACGATTCGCTCTCTTTGGTTTCCAATTACAAACGGAACACCCGGTTCAAGGGGAAAATTATTCAGGTGAAACTCAAGCTTCAGTAATTTAGTTTAAAACGACTAATATATCGATATCATATCCGGTTCAGGTTTTATTTCATTAAAAAAGTAAAGGATGAAATTTTCAGATTTTGGAATTCGGTTTGCCGGCGAAATTGGCATAGGTGAATTGATGGATGATTTGGGCGATGCTTTAGTCTCTAACCCGGCCCCTTTGATGCTGGGTGGTGGAAACCCGGCTCATGTTCCTGAAGTACAGTCAATTTTTAAAAAACGGATGGAGCATATTCTTGCGAACCCTGGAGAATTTGAGAGGGTCATTGGAAACTATGACACCCCTCAAGGGGCCAAGGCATTCATTGGTGCTCTGGCTGAGTTATTTCGGAGTGAGTTTGCTTGGGATATTGGATCTGAAAATATCGCCCTGACCAATGGTAGTCAAAATGCCTTTTTTTCCTTGTTCAATTTGTTTGGCGGTAAATTCGGAGGTTCCAACCTAAAGCAGATTCTATTACCTTTGGCTCCCGAATATATCGGTTATGCGGAAGTCGGTCTGGAACCAGACTTTTTTCGTTCCTTCCGTCCCGACCTTGAGATATTGACTGACCGTCTTTTCAAATACCGGGTGGATTTCGATCAATTGAAGGTGGATAATCAAGTGGGAGCGGTGTGCTTTTCACGACCCACTAATCCTACTGGAAATGTGGTAACGGATCAGGAGGTTGCCAGGCTGCGTGATCTGGCGAATACTCAGCGAATACCTTTAATCATCGATAATGCGTACGGTACACCATTTCCCAATAT
>CACMQL010000057.1 GCA_902615835.1 uncultured Verrucomicrobiota bacterium | reverse complement strand
TAAGCTCGACGCAACTCAATCTGCATTTGCGCAGTATCTTCAGAAAGTTCTGTTTGGATGTCTTTAGAGGCCGCGAGCTCGGACTCCAATTTGCTGATTTTGGAACCATTGGTGGTGCTTGGTGAAACTGGTAATGGCCTGGTCAAAATATTCGATCCAGCAGTAATGGAAGGGCTAAATCTATCCGAAGATGACAGGGAGACTGCTTCCTTTGATTGAATGACCGAAGCAACATTTCTCCCTACGGAAGTTTGGGGAATAACCTGTTGCAAATTTGGGGGTATTGGTGTTGTCCGGGCCATCAAATCTTCACTCTCTTTTACCAGTGATTGCATACCGAACTTTGCATCCATTCTAGCGGCGTCCATCAGTTTAGACAATGCCTCCGTCTCGCTTGAGGTTCGCATAACGGATTTGTCTAATACTTGGAGAGCAGGTTGGGCTTCGGAAAACCTGCCTGCAAAATTATCTTTAAGATCTTCTAAAATATTTTGGGAGTCAGAAAGTCTTCCGGAAGTTTCCCGAATCGAATTCTCCAATTCACTGCGTCGGGCAAGCCATGCATCTTCCACACCTTGTAAATTGGACTTCAGGCGATTAATTTCCACCTCCGAATTACCATCCTCTCCGGAAACAAATTCTAAATTCGAAACCACTTCTTTTTTGGTTAATGCAGTGGGATTTTCATCCAACTGCGTTTTCAAATCGGCAATGATCTTTGATTGTGTGGCAAGCTTAGCATTTATGCTGGTCACAAAGTCTTCGCCTGAGACTTGGGCGTTATCCGCGGTTTGGGCAAGTTGACTAAAGGCTAAAGTGACGATCCCCAAAAAGAAAAGGGGGATCCCCAACCAGCCTTGTCTGAGTACGGAAAGGCATGAAAAAATCATAAATCTATGATGAGAAGGGGAACAACAAAAGCAAGACTTGATTTAATCAAACCTAATTGAATACTAGATTGAATAAATAACTTACATCCGATAAATAATGAAAATCTCTTTTTACCTTTCCGTTACTTTCTTCATCGCCCAAACCGTTCTACATTTGGATGCAAGGATTGGGGATGAACGCCTGGCTCTTGAAAAGAGACTGCTCCGATCCGGTGGGTATCAGTACAGGGAAGAAAATGTCTTGTCAAACAGACGCAAGGGAATGCCCTATGTCAAATTTGAGGAATACTTTCCTGACCGTGCGGATTTGAGGATTTATTACAAAACAGTCGACGGCCGAAAACCATTATCCAAAGACATCAAAACATCTTCCATGCTTGAGGGGTGGAATCTCCATGTTCTGTATGTTCAGGGTAAGTCAGTTATGGAAGTTTACAGGAGAAGTGAAATAATTACTGAATTCGAATTCATTCACTTACTAAACCTGCAAAGTGGTAGTTCTTTTTGGGAAAAAAAGAGTGATAAAGAACTAGACGAAAATGAATTTTCAACATTTGGATTCGATTTACAGCGAAATGACAAACTTCTTAGGGCGAAGAAAATTGGATCCAATGCAGTTATGATTTTTTCATCGGGATTTGATCATTTAATCAAAAAAATGATCAGAGAGGATCAGATGGAAAATGCACCATCAAGTACGGAAGGTTTTTGACTTGGTTTAATAATAATGGTGCCCGAGGAGGGGGTCGAACCCTCACATCCAAAGAATACCAGATCCTAAATCTGGCGCGTCTACCAATTCCGCCACCCGGGCAATGCTTAAAAATTAGCTAGAAAGTTAGAAAAAAGCAATGTTAGAAGGCATCTCCAAATGGCCCCTGCCATAGACCTGAGGCAAAGGAAATAATTGCGAAGAGTAAAATTGTCCATTTGAGCAAGCCGATGTCTTGCATTTTAGTCCAAGGGTCATCCGGTTTTTCATCATCATCAAAACGAAGCTTGGGTTCGAAACAGATTTCGCGAATCCATCCGAAATAATAATAAATGGAAACAACTACTCCGATCACCAATGCAACCAGCGAAAGATAAAGCTTTGCTTCAAAAGCAACATGGAAGAGCATTAGTTTAGCGACAAATCCTCCCAAGGGGGGGATCCCGGCTAAGGAACCAATTCCTACCAACAGAGAGATGCCTGCCCATGGATGTTTGCGAAGCAACCCTTCATAATGATCCATTTCTTGGTCCGAATCATCTGACAGACTTACTAGGCTCATAACTCCAAAAACCACAAAAGATGCAAACAAATATATATATAGATAAAAGAACACCACCCATACGGCTCGATCACTGTCTCCCGGAAAATGCATCGATGCCATAACCGCAACCAGGAGATATCCTGCATGAGCCACTCCCGAAAGTCCTAACATGCGTTTTAATTTTGACTGGGCACAAGCGGCTAAATTCCCGAACAGAATAGTGAAAGTGGCCACAAAACCTATTAATGGGAGTAAAAATTTAGACAATCCACTGAAAGGGCCATTCACTAAATTCAAAAGAAGAAAAAATCCGGCTGCCTTGGAGGAGACGGACAGAAAAGCGGTGATAGGATTCGGAGAACCGTGATACACATCAGGAACCCAAATTTGAAATGGTGCTGCACCTATCTTAAAAGCAATGCCGGCAAGCACCAAAACCACTCCTGATCTCAAAAGTAAATTATTTTGATTCGTCTCCAAGAGTATTCCCAGGTAGTCGAAGGATAAAAAATCAACACCAGAAGGACCCGTAGAAATCGCTCCCCAGGCTTCAGGATTCGAGCCAACCCCATATAGCATTACAATTCCAAGCAAAAGAAGGGCCGAGCTCAATGCCCCAAAGATCAAATACTTTATTCCGGCTTCCAAAGACTTGATTGAATCACGATTGTAAGCCACTAATGGGTAAAAAGCGAGGGCTACCGTTTCTAAAGCCACAAAAAGTACAATTAAGTTTGTACTTTGACAAAGAATCATAAGCCCGGCGGTGGCAAGCATGGTGAGGTGATGGAACTCACCGAAACGCAGGTTTTGTAATTTCAGAAAACGATTACCTAAAATCGATACACAGATTGAAGAAAGAAGAAAAAAAGTTCTCATCACATCTCCCTGAAAACCATGCCTCATCATTCCGGAAAATGAAGACCTCTCAAAAGTATGATTAATCAAAAGATAATCAAATAAATGAAATATCATCAAACATACCTGAAAAAGGATTGCAAAAGCACTACATATATTCCTTTTATTTTTTTTCTTGGAGGAAAATAGATCAATCAAAAGAATAAAGACTGCCCCTATGGCAAGGGAGAGTTCGGGCCAGATCTCAGACCATAAATTATCTGCTGAAAATACAAGGAAAGCTTCCATCACTACTCCGACTCCTGCCCCGACCTCTCTTCTTGCTTTTCTAACTTAAGGGGTACTGCAATATTCAAAACCTGATCCACAGGGCAGCAAGAGGGAAGACCATAACTACCGTCCCCCTTTTCGAGGATTTCATATCTTGCCTGAATATTCGTATCCACTCCTTGGGAAACTCCCTTGGGCCATAAACCCAATAGTATAAGTGGAACAAGAATGAAAGAGGCGGGAAGAATTTCATCCATCGAAAGGTCTTGAATTCGCTGATCTTTTTCGTACACGGATAATTCTTCCGATTGAGTTCCAAAAAATATCTTGGCCATGGCCCGCAAGCCAAAAATTGCTGAAATGATAATCCCCAAAGCGGCGAGTCCAAGCACCAGATGATTTTCCTTATATTCTCCTAGTGAAAGAAAAATAGCAAATTCACCCCAGAAATTACCAAATCCCGGTAACCCAATAGTTGCAAAGGTTGCAGCCGCAAAAAAGCATGCAAGTACAGGGGTTTTCTCGGCAAGTCCCCCCATTTCATTCATCTCCAGGGTATTGGTTCGCTTAGAAATACAATCAGCAATAAGGAACATTAAAGAAACGGACAAGCCGTGCGCACACATCAACATGACTGTAGCACCAGCTCCTAAGGATGAACATACCCCAAGCCCCAAAAAGCAGTAACCCATATGCATGACGGAGCCATTGCCAATCATGGATTTTAGGTTGGTTTGGGCGATGGTAATCGCACCCACAATCAGAACATTACCCAGTGCGAGCCAGAGTATGTAGGGCCCCCAGGACAAACCACCCGCTGGCAATAAGGGTAGTGCCAACTGCACCAGTCCGTACAGACCAAATTTCTTCAAAACTCCCGCATGCAACATGGATAAAGGGGTGGGAGCCGCTTCATACCCGCGAGGTGCCCAGGTGTGAAAAGGAAAGAGGGCTACGAGGATTCCAAAACCAAAAAGAAGAAGTCCAAAAATTTTCTTCTGAGTACCAATGGCCAATCCTTCTGCAAGCAAAGCTTCGGTCAAATGAGGAAAATCAAACTTTGGTGCATCTAGGAGTACATTCAAAGCCACCAACCCACCCAGAGAAATCAAAGCACCAAGGGTTAGGTATATGGTTAATTCCAGGGCAATGGAACGGCGATCACGCCCTCCCCATAAACCAATCATGAGGAATGTGGGAATGAGGGCAAATTCATGAAACAAATAGTAAAATAGGAGGTCTACACTGGCAAAGAGTCCCATCAGACCTGCTTGCATGAAAGCCAACAAAGCCAACAACAGTGGCAGCCTTTCCGCATCAGACTTAATCGAAACTAACCCCGCAGCCAACCCCACAAAACCGGCCATGGCGAATAAAGGAGCAGAAACGCCATTGAGACCGAGATGAAAAGTGATGCCAAGTGTTTGCAGACCCATGCGGTCGTAAAGCAGTTGATAGGAATATCCTGAATGACTAGGATCAACACTTAAGAATAAGAAAATTCCTGCCATACATGGAAAACCAAAGGCAATGTAAGCGATTTGTTTTGCCCGGGACGAATCATTAAGAAAAAATATAAATATGACCAAAGAGGAAACGGTTGGAACAAGAATCGATCCAAGTAGAAATAGCTGGAAAATATTCATCTCTTAATTATTTCCTCCGCTTAAGATAGCATAGGCTAGAAAGCCTAAGATGCCTGTGACAAACCAGAAGGAATAACTATGAATCTTTCCTGAATAAAAGGATTTTCCAAGGAGGGCAAAGAGAGCAGCTACACCAGCGGTTCCCCGAACCATGAGTCCGGATATAAAAAGTAGTTCCATGACTTCCAAAAAGCGGAAAAAAGGATCTTGGATTTTATTGATATAGAAGGAGTAGATGTCGTCGAAAAATAATTTGCTGTTTGATAATTGAAAAAGAGTTGGAGATATCTTTGCTAACGGATCATTCTCATCGGATTGTGATCCATATATTTTCCATGCCAGCAGTGATCCACTCACCCAGGCAATGAGTCCCAAAACATTCATCCAAAGATGGTTTGGCATGTCAGCTACGCGAATGATGTCAGGTAGCAGAAACTCGACAATTGGAGAAGGATATAATGCGTGAAACCCACCCAGAATGGACAATACCCCTAAAACGCAGAGAGGACCAGTCATGAAGATTGTAGATTCATTGGCACTGGCGGAAGAATGAGAGCGGGCAGAACCACAAAAAGTAAGAAAATACAGGCGAAACATATAAAGAGCCGTGAGAACTGCACCGGCATAAAGTATGCAAAAGATGACCAAGTCCAAATTGTATGCACCCAGCAAAATAGCATCCTTACTGAAATATCCTGAAAGAAAATGAACGCCGGAAATGGCCATAACCCCAATCAAAAAAGTGTAAGCGGTAAGTGGCATTTTTTTTCTGAGACCACCATAACTAAAAATATCCTGCTCGTGATGACAGGCATGAATAACTGATCCTGACCCAAGAAACATCAGGGCTTTAAAAAAAGCGTGAGTCATCAGGTGAAATAAGGCAATCCCGGGCAATCCAAGCCCAAAAGCCGCCGCCATGTATCCCAACTGGGATAGTGTTGAATAAGCCAAGACTTTCTTGATGTCTCGTTGGGTCAAGGCACAAAATCCAGCGTAAAGTCCCATCACCGCCCCCAACAGACCAATGAATTGAAGTGCATCCGTAGTGAAAAGAAATTCAATTCGAACCAGCAGGAAAATACCAGCCGCAACCATAGTGGCGGCATGAATTAAGGCAGACACTGGAGGGGGGCCCGCCATAGCGTCAGGCAACCAAACATGAAGCGGGAATTGGGCTGACTTACCAATGAAACCGCAGGCAAGCAGTAGGCAAACAAGAGTGGAAGTCAAACTTGGGTCCAATTCTGCAGTAACCGCTAATTCCTGAAGGTTGACAGTCCCGTAGGTCCAGTAGGTAAAAATGATTCCCAATAAAAAACCGAAATCACCCACCCGGTTGACGATAAAAGCTTTTCGGGAAGCTTTCGCGGATTCATCAGTTTTGAAATAATGGGCGATTAATAAGTAGGAACTAAAACCTACTAATTCCCAAAAGACAAAGATCATCACCAGATTATCCGCCAGGGTAATGCCAAGCATAGAAAACATGAAAATTGACAATCCTCCAAAATAGCGGGCCTTTGCCTTGTCATCCGCCATGTAGCCTAGACTAAAAATGTGGATCAGTAGACCCACAAAAGAAACAACGAAGAGTAAAGTCTTAGCTGGGCCATCGATAAGAAAACCAAAATCTAATTGCCAACCTGACAGGGAGAACCAAGGCGTGTTCCAGGCGAATGCGGACCCAGCATCATTTCCGAAAATTAAGAAGGTAGAAAAAGCAAGGATACCTCCGGCACTTGCAACGGAAAGCAAACACGCAATATTTCCATATTTCCGGAGAAACAATAAGGTCACACCGGCAGAGAGTAAAGGTAACAACAATAAACTGAACGCGACTTGTATCATGATAACTTCCTCAATTATGAATCAAGCTAATGTCTTCAGAAAATACACTTTTTCGTCGTTTGTATAAAGCCACCAATAAGGCAAGTCCGACTGCAAC
>CACMQL010000056.1 GCA_902615835.1 uncultured Verrucomicrobiota bacterium | reverse complement strand
TTGACGATGATGGGTGCGAATTAATAGCCCCGAACGAATTTTCCGCAATTTGGATCCGTGACAATTATTTGGATGTTATCAGGCAGGAAGCGGATCGCTTGGTTGGACGCCCTTACACAGTTGATTTACTTGGCGAACTCGCCGAGGAAGAAAATGAAAGTAGTGATCACAAGGATCGGTTGAAATCCAACAAGACGAAATCAGAAAACCGCCTGACTGGACCCGCTCTTAAAGGAAGGTCACTCGGGATTAATCCCAAAAATACCTTTTCCAATTTTATTGTCGGCGGAGGCAGTGAGTTAGCTCATGCCGCCTGCATTGCGGTTTCCAACGCACCGGCGCATGCATACAACCCTTTATTTCTGTATGGCGAAACGGGGTTAGGGAAAACTCACCTGATGCATGCCGTTGCCCATCAGGCCCTAAACCGTAACCCATCCTGCAGGATCACTTATGTTTCCTGTGAAAAATTTACCAACGAATTCATCCGTGCAATTCAAGAAAACAGCCTTACCAAGTTTCGGGCCCGTTATCGCAGTGTTGATTATTTATTAATCGATGATATCCAATTTCTGGCTGGTAAAGAACGCATACAGGAGGAGTTCTTCCACACCTTTAATGAAATTTACGAGGCCCAAAGGCAAATTTTCCTTACATCTGACCGCCCGGCCGGGGAAATTGATAAAATTGAAAGTCGCTTACTTTCCAGGTTTCAATGGGGACTGGTTACTGACATTCAGGCACCGGATCTTGAAACGAGGGTTGCCATCCTGACCCGAAAAGCCGATGCCATGGGCATCAAAATCGAAGATGATATCCTTGAATTTTTGGCTAAAAATATCTCCCGTAATGTCAGGCGGATGGAAGGTGCTTTAACCCGGGTTGCCGGTTATGTCGGATTAACCCGGAAAAGGGCAGACTTGGAAACGGTCCAGCGTCTCCTTAGGGATATTCTCCGTGAAGAGAACCTAAGTCGGATCACTATGGAATCTATCCAGAAAAAAGTGGTTGATTATTACCATCTGAGAATGGCCGATATGCTTTCCCGTCGACGACCCGCAAACATAGCCTTTCCCCGTCAAGTTGCAATGTATCTCTCGCGGATTTTGACTGAGCATTCTTTACAGGAAATTGGTGCAGCCTTTGGTGGCCGAGATCATGGCACTGTGATTCATGCCTGTAAAACCGTCGAAAATATGATGGATCAGGATGATTCCATCAAGCACTCGGTTGAATTACTGAACGAGCAATTATCGCAGGCGATGGAGTAATTCAAATAATTTATCATAGACCTGTTGATTTTTGACAATTAATCCCCATTTTTGAATTGATGATCACTGACAATTTTCAAGTTGGAGACTCGGATGAGGAGGTATCTCCTCCACCAAAAAATGCTGGCTCTTCCGATTCTCATCCCTCCGACGAGCAAAAGCGTCAAATCGCAGGCTGGGTAAATGAGGGAATGGGCTTATCCGATATTCAAAAAAAAATAAATGATGATTTCGGTCTCGTTATGACTTACATGGATGTAAGGTTCCTGGTTGATGATTTGAACTTGGATTTAATTGATGAAGAGGAAGAAGAGCCGGCTGTTGATGAAGACTCGGATGATGAAAGCAGGCCTCCTGCCCCGGATGATCCACTTGATGGGGCTACAGGTGGAGTACAAGTTGAGCTAGACACCGTTACTCCTCCGGGTGCCATGGCCAGTGGGAGCGTGACCTTTTCAGACGGCCAACAGAAAAAATGGACCTTGGATCAATTTGGCCGGCTGGGTCTCAGTGGAGGGGACGAGGGTTACAAACCTTCCGATGATGATGTTATGGAATTTCAGAAACAACTTGATTCCGCACTTCGCGGAAAAGGGTTCTGATTATTGTAGTTGGGTCTTATTGACTAGCCTTTAGCCTGCCTAAGAATTGTTCTTTCCAATTTCTCAATTCGGGAAAACCGTTCGATAATATCGGGAGAATTGATCTTGGGTAAGGCAATTTTGAGAATAACATTCTCAATTTCATACTTTAACCTCATTGCGAGGACCTGAATCTTTTCAAGCTTAAACCTTTGGCTCTCAATTTTAAGAATTTCTTCTTTTCGCATTTTAAGATCCTTCCATTCATTATTTTGATTTGCCACCGTAAGTAACCTTGAGGGCTTAGCAGGTTGTTTCAATCGGTCTGCTATCGGGTGTTGAGTATTGGCTAACTCAGGCCATTCTTTCAATAGTCTGCTTTTAATTTTGTTTTTCAAATTTTTCTTCTGTTCATCTTTTTTCTTTTTACTCTTGGCAAGTTCTTCCCTTCTCTTTTTGAGTTCCTCGATTTTATTCTCCGCTTTCTCAAATAAACTTTGGTCTTGAAAGGAAAGTCTTTTTGCCAACGCTTTGATCGTGGCTTTGGATTCAGGGGATGCCAAAATTAAAATTTCAGATATCGGATCGGTTCGAAAAATCCAATCTTGCTGAGGCACTTTCCGATCCGATAGATTGGAATCAGATTCTGACTCGATTTCTCTTTTTTGGTCTATTAAACTAACGAGTTGATTTGCTTCTTTGGGTGGTTCAAAGGATGAAAACCTTCGCAGAAATAAGTCTGATGTTTTAATGGGAAGATCAATGGTGTTTGCATTGATGATTACATATGCATGAGCCTCTGATAAGGAGGTGTATCCATCACCGTTAAAATCTGGTTTGGTGATTTTTTTTCCAATTCTTGATTCACCACATAGTGCCTCCCAAAAATGCGTGCTGTATTCCTGATAATTTTCCTCCCGAATGTCAGGAGTGCAACCTGCGGCGACGCGGTCATGCACTGTGGCAAAAAACCCGGCTCTTATTTGTGGATGAAGACCTTTTTTCGAATCTCCTTCGCGGAAAATATAATTGGCAAAACCTCCACTATAACATTGGACCATAACTAAAATAATGGAATGTGAAAGTGGAAGAGAGTCCAGCTTGTGTGTGAAATCAGAAACTTTCACTTTTTGATTATTCCATAAATAAGTACTGGTATTGAGCGGGGATTTTTTCTCTCCTTTCCCGCCATGTCCGGTAAAATAGATAAGATTATATGCTGATTCAGCGGTCGAATTGACCTCCTTTATCCAACCATCTAATTCCTTAACGGAGGACGGGCCATCTGCATTTACAAAGTTATTCCTGTACTGGTTAAAAATTCCCCTAGTTGAACCAAAAATTTCAGCCAAGATTAAATTAGACTCAGGTACGGTAAAATTAGGATCACGGTATTGGATGTCTCTGGTCTTTTCCATCCCGTCCGCAAAAAGGGTTTTAAGTTTAAACTTACCTAAACCAATCTCTTGCTGCATACGGTGCAGATATTTTACATTACTTTCAAGAGAAACTTCGTTACCGGAAGGAGAATATCCACCTCCCAAAACTAATAGATTAAAGTTTTGCTTGCCTGATTCTATGTTACCAATTGATGTGATTGGAGTGAGGAGTTCAGTCTCTCTTTTATTTTTTTCGGAAAATAAAACCTCATGAAAGGATATGCAAAACAGGAGACTTAGAATCAGGGAGTAAGCATTCATCTATGGATTCAATTTTGAAATTAACAATCTGGCAAGGGTGGTTCTGCCTAAATCATTGGAATTTATGTTATTGGCGTCATGCCTCCCCGTACCGAACCGGCTTCGGTGGAGCCATAATTCTCAGCGAACGAAGGATCAATCGGTCGGCTATTTGGCATGGATAGCCAGACTCGCAAGAGATGACGTTTATGCCTAGGATAGGGAAAATCTTCAAACGCCGTCCTCCGGTGTAACAAGAACCAATTGTTAAGCAGAAGAATTTCGCCCCGATTCATAGTGAATCTAAGTTGAAGTTCAGGCCTTTCGCAAACCTCGTCAAGAAAATCAATGGCTTTTCTTTGGGCACTGTTCAGGGAGGGGCAGTTTTCATCCTGATCTGCCCGTTCGATCAGGACGCGAAGATAAGAACAGGCAAAATAACCCATACATTCAGAGAATATGGGTTGCATGACAAAAGGTTTTTGATTCCCCCTGTCCACAACATGTCTTTTATAGGGAAAATTTTGTTGAAGAACCTGATGCAGGTCAGGTCTTTCCAATCTGATGACTCTCTCGATTTCCCGACTATCAACCACTTGGTTTTCGCCTCCGGTCATTGCTGGTCTCAAGCATAAAAAAGCTATCACATCGCACCGGTCCGAGTGGAAGCCCAATTTACGATTAGTATTGGGGCCGCGGGTTTTGGGATCATCCTGACCGAATGACAGATCACGAATACTCAACACGAGTTCACCACTGGCACTTTGAGAAACCGGCGTGCCTAGTTTTTCACAAAACTCCAGAAACCAACTTGTGGAATCTTCTATGGCGTCGAGGGTTTTCCCCATGGTTATACGAATTATGCCTGAGTGGTTTTCGAGTTCATTTAAAGCAGAGTGTTTTTCAAATGAGCAAAGAGGGGTGGGTGTTGTGCAGTTGATTGACATGGACGAGTGGTTTATAACGTGTTTCCATATAATATGAACAGTTCACCTGGCCATTTCAATCTGAGGTTTATGATCACCTTTGCTTTGTTTATCGGCGTAGATGAACTGATCTCCCGTAATCTTTTCAAGGAAAAACCACAGTTTGATTCTGCCAAGATTGAAATTATTCAGGAGGATGGAAGTGTCCTACAGTTTGAACGAATGGTTAGTAAGGCTTCGGGCGGGAATCAGTTTTCATGGAGTGGGAACACGCAAGTCGGTCACGGGTATCTTACCCTGGCGGTAGTGGATGAAGAAATAAGGGGAGGTGTGTCGAGCCCCAAGTCAAATTTCCAGTTCAAGGGAAACCTGAATCACCAAACCATTTTTTCTTCAACTCCGAAGTCGAGACCCTGCGGAGGATGTAAGATGACTCAAAAGACCTGGACTGACCCGCGCCCAAGGAGTGCCGCCCAAACCAAGCACGCTTGGAGAAATGCCGATGCCGGGATTATCGACTTAATGGTGGTTTGTCCCGTAGCAGTCCGTAATGAAATTGGTAGCCAACAGGAATTACTTGTCGAGCTAGCGAATGCAGTAACCGGTGCCAATTTATGTTTTAGAAACAGTCAAGCACAAATACAACTCAGGCTGGTTCATCTTTATGAAACAGGCTATTCACCTACCAGTAACTTGGATGTGGATTTGGAGCGTTTGACGAACAAGAATGATGGATTCCTTGATGAAGTTCACAGTCTACGCGACCAATACGGGGCCGATGTGGTTACGCTGTTATCAACCGATAGCGATATGGGTGGGCTTGCCAATACCCTAAATTTTCCGAGCCTGTCGTTTGAAGATTCCGCGTTTAATGTTTGCGTCTGGGACCAGATTGGGGCTCCCGTGTTCACTCTGGCCCATGAGATTGGTCATAATATGGGATGTTTGCATAACCGGGAGGACGCTTTGAATGTTAGCCAAAGTTCGGATTATGATTATGGAGCCTTTGCATATGGCAAAAGATGGTTTTTGAAAGGCGAAGGTTATCGGACGGTAATGGCGTACGATAACTCATCGAAAAGCTACCAGAATTCTATTCCCTATTTTTCCAACCCGGCCATTTCTTATCTGGGCGTTCCGACAGGAAATCCTGAAACTGAAAATAATGTCATGGCACTGAAAATATCCACGCCCTATGTTGCAAACTTCAGGGCTTCCAAAGTCCAAGGTATCTTGCCAAGTATCTTCTCTACCAGCATATATGAGGGTAATTATTCCACCTTTGGGGTCAGGCTGAGCGCTCAACCCGAGGGTCAGGTGCAAATAAATCTTTCGCTTTCGAATAAAGAAGATTTTCTTCTGGGCAGTTCATCCACCTTAACTTTTGATCAGAACAACTGGAACCTCCGACAGCCCGTGATGGTCCTTGCCCTCGAGGATTTTGATAATGTTGATGAATCAGGATTGCTTACCTTTTCAGGACTCGGATTAACTTCGGTTGATGTAAGTCTTAAACATAAGGATACAGGAACTTCTGAAAAAATTGGACAGCATTATTTTACCGGTACGGTGGTGAATCCATATGGTTACGGACTTGAAGGTGTCAGCTTATCTTTTTCTTCCGTAGACAAGGATACAATGAGTGATGAGAATGGCTCTTTTTTTACCATTTTGAATGCAGGGTACTCAGGGGTCGTCACACCAAGCAAAAGTGGATATTCCTTTTCTCCACAAAGTATCTCAATCAACAGCCTCGGAAATCACTCCACGGGTCACACTTTTGTGGCTAGCAGATCGTCCGTTGTTTACGTTAATCAGCAAGCAACCGGGAAGAATGACGGTACCAGTTGGAATGATGCTTTCACGGATTTGACAACCGCCCTGGCCACGGTGGCTTCTTTTTCTGAAGTATGGGTTGCCAAGGGTATCTATCTTCCTGACCAGGTCCGGTCTGCCTCTTTTGTTTTGCCGGGTGATGTTTCAATTTTAGGAGGATTTGCGGGCGGTGAAATTAATTCATCCGCAAGAGATTATTCGAAGAATGAGACGATACTTTCAGGTGATATTGGCGAGACAGATAATCCTGTCGATAATTCCTATCATATTTTGGTTCCTCTCAATGGAGCTTTGCTTGACGGGTTTATCATTGAAGAAGGAAATGCCACTGAAAACTTCACGGATGATCGTGGAAACGGTGGGGGGCTATGGGCGGAAAAAGTTGCATTCAAAATCCGTAATTGTGAGTTCAGGAATAACTGGTCTTTTCCGGGCGGGGGGGGGGTTTGGTTACAGGAGGTCAATGCCACCTTCGAGAATTGCATATTTACCAGCAACCAAACCGGCGGAACGGGAAGCGGCGGAGCTATTTGGGCAAGTGATTCAAACCTGACCCTGCATTCATGCTCATTCCTTACCAACAAGGCAGGCTTTTGGGGGGGTGCGTTACGGATGGATGATGGAAATTTGACCCTTAGTAATTCCTTGCTTTCCGGAAATGAAAGCAGGTTTTCAAATGGAGGAGGTGGCCTTTATCAAAATGCTGGTTCTTTTTTGATCAAACAATCTTCCTTTCTGCGAAACCAAGCAA
>CACMQL010000055.1 GCA_902615835.1 uncultured Verrucomicrobiota bacterium | reverse complement strand
CTCATATGATTTTTGATATTTCTGGTGGAATTATGCCACAAGAACATAATAATCTTAATTTTTTTAAGAACCAGGGACTCCTTCCAAGAGTTGCCAAGAATGCTGAAATGCTTTGTAAGCATATAGATAGTGATTTTACCATGCTTCCCCCTGGGCTGAAGCTGCAGCCTGAAGTCATAAAAGAAACTATTGCCAAGTTAGTGGGTCGTGAAGATGGACCAAACTAGTCTTCAAGCTTGGGCGGTTGCTCGTTCGATGTTCAAGGGTTGTATGGCACTCCCTGAAGTTTACAAGAAATCTACATCGCTTAAACCTCATAATTTCGAAGCGAATTTACTTTCTTTCGGCAAAAGACAAGATGTTGTCTTTACGAAAAAAAATATTCTCAAATTGCACAAAGGGAGAGTCGCTCTTCCCGAATTTCGCTTTTGGATAAAACAGCCATTTTCTGCTTTTGAAAAAATTAAAATCCTTCTCGAATTTGGAAATTTCATTAAAGCAAAGAAGGCTAATCTAGAATATTTACTTGTTCTCTTGTCAACTTGTCTCGAAGCAACCGCAGTTTACATGAATTTTCATCCTCTTTGTGTTGCTTTAATTGGAGATGAAGAAGGTCCCATATTTTTTTTTCTAAGAAATACCCGCTCACCCTTATTGATTCTTCGAAGGAATAAGAATGGTTATTGGCATACACAATCTGAAGTGACAAAAGAAGAACCAAGGGTAAAATTCTCATTTGCTAGCATTGATGTGGGAATGCAATCCTGCCTTGAAGAAGTAAATCCCCTCGTTGCTTCGGCTTTGGGTGATTATCAAATAGAAGGCTATTTACCATTGATGGATAAAGTGGGTTACTGCTCGAGGGTAACTGCAAAAGAATTACCCCTTTTAATATGAAGGCACACAGTAAATCTGACAGTTTGTTTGAAAGGGCATCGCAGGTCATACCTGGGGGTACTTACGGACATATTGCCCCGGCTGCTGGATTGCCGAGGCAATTTGCTCATTTTTGCTCATCCGGAAAAGGGGCGGTTTTTCAGGATGTTGATGGTAATGAGTGGATTGACTTTATGTGTGCTTATGGTGCGGTTTTGCACGGTTATCAACATCCGATCATCGAGGAAGTGGTAGAAATTCAGCGACGAAAAGGTGCAATTTTCAATCATCCGAATGAAGTTGTTGTTGAGTTAGCCGAGAAACTTACTCAAACGATTGATTTCGCATCCTGGTCAGTTTTTGCCAAAAACGGCTCGGATCTCACCACATGGGCAATCCGGGTGGCACGAGAATACACTAAGCGCCCTCTTATTGTCAAAGCCCTGGGAGCTTATCACGGAGTCGATGCATGGTGTGATCCCGGCATAGGCGGACGAATTGATTCAGACCGTTCTGATATTGTGGAGTTTGAATGGAATAACCTCAATCAATTGGAGGATATTTTCAAACAAAGAAAGGATGATATTGCCGGGATCATTCTTACTCCTTACCACCATGCGGCTTTCGCTCCTTCCATTATGCCCCTAGGTGATTTTTGGGGTCATGTAAGAAAATTATGCACCGAGCACGGTACCTTGCTCATTTTAGATGATGTGCGGGCAGGGTGGAGATTACATGAAGGTGGTTCACATCGTTTTTTCAATTTTACACCGGATATGTCTGTGTTTTCCAAAGCACTTGGAAATGGCTATGCTATATCTGCCTGTGTGGGTATTGAAGAAATTAAGCATGCTGCATCCGAAGTTTTCCTCACGGGTAGTTGCTGGAATGATGCCGTTGCCATGAAAGCAGCTCTAACTTCACTCACCATCACTACAGAAAAAAAAGTTTCGCAAAGCGTCCTCAAGAAAGGCCGTTTTTTTTGTGAAAAATTGGAAAGTTTGGCGAAGGGAGCCAACTTCTCATTAAAAATGACAGGTCCCCCTTCTATGCCCTATCCTTGGTTTGAGGGAGATGAAAATTTGTTTTTAATTCAAAAATTTTGTAAACTTGCCTCTGAAAAAGGGCTTTACTTCCATCCGCATCATAATTGGTTTATTAGTGATGCTCACGATCAGGATTCCCTGGAAAAATCTCTTCAATTGGCTGGAAATGCTTTTGAGGAATTGAGGTCTTCAAATCTTTAAGCAAAGTTCTCGGTTAGGAATCTCTTAATGAACTCCTCAGAAGGGTTTGATTTTAAGATGCCATCTTCGAGCTTCCACAAAAGAATTTTTAGTTGTTCTCTTTCGGCATTGAATGACTCGTCATGATTGTTCAAAGATAATCTTGGCATAATTGAAAAAGCAAAGTCTCCCAGCAAATAGGCGTTATCTGTGTCCGAAAATATCTCCTTGAAAAGCTCCTTAAAATTTGAGCTAGAGGAATGTTTTTCCATTACCTGCCAAAGCTGGTCGCAACGGGTGGTCATCAGGGTCAAAACCTGGTTTAGACCAAGTCCCTTAATTTTTCTTCTGATTGAGAGAAGTCCTGAGTCTCCGCCTGCAAAGGGAATGAGACTTTCTTTGAGTATTTTTTTTACTTCTTCAAAATCTCGGGGATGAATTAGATTAGCTCCATCTAAGTATGCACCTCGATCATTCAGGTTCAGGATGGATCTTCTTTGACTAAATATAGCCGTTGATTGCGATGTTTCATGCCAATCAGAGAAGAAGGGAGTGGGCACAGTCTTATTGTAATTTCCGGGGATTTGATGAAAAGTACTGGCATTAATTTCTATGTGGGACCTACCGGTGCTCTCTGCATAGCGTACGCGACCATCTCCACCACCTGCCAAGTCCATACCCACAAGCAGGATTGCAGAGGGTGAAATAAAGTCCGCAAATGCGAGCGCGGTCAAACCAGCATTATTAATTGCCTGAAGCGAGGATTTACCAACCCCTTTTTCGCCTAGCCAGTCTTCTGAAATCACTCTTCCGGAGATGAAACACTTTTTATCCCAATTTTTGGCCCAGCTTGAATGAGATTGTGAGGACAGCAGTGCAATCCCAGGTTTGAACTTTGGGTCTCCGCAGGCTTCAAAGCTTTTTTCCGGATCAATACTGACAACGAAATGGGGAAAGATATTCTCTTTTGCCAGAGCTTTTAAACTACTATCGGAGGCAATAATAACTGGAGAAGGTAATCCATTTTTAATCAAGGGAAGGGTTAAATCCAAGGATGGACCTGCTCCTACAACCACAGCCAAGTTATTTTTCGATAAGCTTTTCCAGTCTTCAGGAATGCGGTTGCCCAAATATCCATCAAGATTCTCGAAAATTTGAAGCTGTCTCAAAAATCCAGTTTCCTTCCTTGTTTTCCTGGCTCTTAACAATGTATCAATTTCATTTAAAGTGAGGTGTATCAAGTCCTCATACATGGATTTATCCTGCTTTTTTATGCTAACCGAAACTTTAAGTTCAGGCGGATGAATTGAATTAAGCAGGAAAAAATCCGTCAGAGTAGCAAGAAAAGATTCACTACTAAATTCTGGTTTTGCGATGAAAAAGTTGGGTCGAGAATCAGTATTTATTTCTTCGCTTGTTACTAAAAGAACGCCTTCTCCGTAGATCGAATGACAATCAGCCAATATGCGAGTGTCGACAGCTCCGAAAATAATGACTGTTGTAGCGTGGGTGATGTTAGTTTCAGACAGCCAAATTGAATCTTTATTCATTAATACTAGGGAATTAGGTGAATGTGATCGTTGCTCTTGGGTTGATTATGGTTTCTTTGTCATCGACTAGGTCTAACTAATTGGTCATTATTAGAAATAATTTCAATGTTTGACAACCAATCGATTCTAATAACAGGGGGTACTGGCTCTTTTGGGCAGAGATTTGTGCAAACAGTGCTCGAAAAATATACCCCTAAAAGAGTAATCGTGTATTCTCGGGATGAATTAAAACAGTCTGAAATGAAGGCTAATCCTCACTTACATAACCCTGCACTGCGTTTTTTTCTTGGAGATGTTCGAGATCGTGAGCGGTTATACCTGGCGATGAGAGATGTGGATTATGTTGTCCATGCGGCCGCACTCAAACAAGTACCTGCTGCCGAGTATAATCCTCATGAATTCATAAAAACCAATGTGAACGGTGCTACAAATATTGTGGAGGCTTCTTTACAGGCAGGCGTGAAAAAGGTGGTTGCCTTGAGCACTGATAAAGCTGTTAATCCGGTCAATCTTTATGGTGCGACTAAGTTGTGTTCGGATAAAGTATTTATTGCTGCGAATAGTTACGCGGGAGACTCAGGTACCATTTACTCTGTTGTGAGATATGGCAATGTGGTGGGAAGTCGAGGTAGCGTCATACCCTTGTTTGTAAAGCAAAAAGAGCAGGGAGTCCTGACGATAACAAACCCGGAAATGACCCGGTTTTTGATTACTTTGCAACAAGGTGTTGACTTTGTTTTGGAAAGCTTTGAGGCAATGGTGGGTGGTGAGTTGTTTGTTCCCAAAATACCAACTTGTTCGGTTGCAGATATTGCTCAAGTGATTGCACCCGACGCCAAGTGGGACACCATTGGAATGAGACCTGGTGAGAAAATGCATGAAATCTTGATACCTGAAGATGAGGCAAGAAATGTACTTGAGTTTGATAATCATTTTGTCGTGCAACCCATCCAATCGTTTTGGGGCAATAAGATTGGTATTCTGGGTGGAAGGAGTTGTCCGGAAAGTTTCCGTTATGCAAGTAATGTAAACTGTGAATCTCTCAACGAAGAGCAATTGAGTGATTTGCTTTCTGAATACCTTGTTTAACTTTTTTAATCAATGCGGTTTTTTAGAAATAAAAAGCAGCCGTTGATAATTGCAGAAATCTCCGGTAATCATGGAGGTTCCTTCGAAAAAGCAAAAGCTTTAATCTTGGAAAGTGCCAAAGCAGGAGCAGATTATGTAAAACTTCAAACCTACAAACCCGAAACGGTTACAGTGGAGGGAAAGGATAGTCGGTTTAAGATCCAGTCTGGTTTATGGAAAGGCTACCGTTTGCATGATTTGTATGCAAAAGCGATGACGCCATGGGAATGGCACAAACCACTTTCTAAATATGCTCAGGAGCTTGGTATTTCTCTCTTTAGTTCCCCTTTTGATGAGTCTGCAGTGAGATTCCTTGAGGAAGAAATTAATCCCTCTGTTTACAAAGTGGCTTCCTTTGAATTGAATCATTTTCCGTTGCTTAAAAAAATTGGAGAGACCCGAAAACCGGTCATCGCGAGTAGGGGAGTTTCTAGTGATGATTCAGTCCAAAAGGCGATTGATTGTTTAAGTTCTTGTGGCTGCCCAGAAATTATTCTGCTCCATTGCGTCAGTAATTACCCGGCAGAACTCGATGATTTTTACCTTCGTGAAATGCCACAAATCCAAGATAAATTTCAAACCCGTTTTGGACTTTCAGATCACTCTTCCGGGCATTTGGTCGCGGTTATCGCCACCTCTCTGGGAGCAAGCGTGATTGAGAAGCATATAACGCTTGATCGAGAAAAAGAATCGATTGACGGCGGGTTTTCAATGCTTCCTGGTGAATTTGCCGAGATGGTGAGAGCGGTAAGATCCACATCGAAAATTTTAGGACACGCAGGCCGATCCAAAAAAGTTTCGAAGGAATCAGCTTTTTTTAAAAGATCCATTCTTGTTTGCAGGGCGGTTAAGGCGGGTGATGAATTAACCGAAGGAAACATCAGAATTGCAAGACCTGGGGATGGTTTGTGCCCGAGTTATTGGGATCATGTGTTAGGAAAACGGGCAGTCAGAGCACTTGATGTAGGACATCCTCTAAAAATTACTGACATTAACAACACAGACTGATTTTGGAAGATTCTATTTTTTTGTGTTACCTTTACGGGTGACTAGTTCCAGAAAAATCAAAAAATTGAAAATTCCAGCTTTTCCCGGATCTTGCGAAAAAAAGTTGCAAAGTGCCCGTAATTGGATTTCTAAAAATGACCCGGGTAGATGTTTAACATTGGAAGAGATTGCATCCATTATGGGGGTGACTCGTGAGAGGGTCAGACAATTGGAGGCTCAGGCTCTACGGAAATTAAGGCATCCGTCTCGATTGCAATTTTTGAAATAATTTTTTCTTTACGAATTACTTGCCAATAATCTCTTTCTTTGGCGGTTTAAGATGTCGGTATGATAAATAAGGATCTTTCAGAAATGGATGCTCGCCTTCTTCTCAATGGAATGGCGAACCTAGGTCCGGTTAGCGTTCGCAAATTACTCATCGCCAATCAAAATGATCCCCGTGAAATATTTTCTGCATCCAGATCTGCCCTGCTTGCAGTGGATGGGATTGGCCCAGCCATGGCCGATAGTATTCTAGATGAAAAAAATGAAAACTGGCTACAGAAAGAAAAAGAAGAGATGCTCAATAGGGGTATCCAATTCATAAGTGATGAAAACTATCCAGAGTTATTGAATCAAATCTACGACCCACCGATTGGGTTATACTTAAAGGGGTGTATTCCCGAGCAACCCTGCATTGGAATAGTTGGTACCAGACAACCCAGTTTATACGGTAAGCGAATTTGTCATGAACTGGCAAAAGGGCTCGCAGAGGCTGGCTTCTGCATCGTAAGTGGTATGGCAAGGGGAATCGATTCGATTGCTCATCAAGCTGCACTTGAGGTAAAAGGAAAAACAATCGCTTTTCTTGGATGTGGACTCGACATCATTTATCCACCTGAAAACCTCAAGCTGTATCGCGAGATTTCGGAAAAAGGAGCAGTGATCTCAGAGTTTCCTCTTTCCCGAAAAGCGGATAGAAGGACCTTCCCGATGAGAAATCGATTGGTGTCCGGAATTTCCTCGGCCATTCTTGTAATTGAATCTGCTGCTGCCGGCGGGAGTTTGATCACAGCCCAGTTTGCTGGGGAACAGGGACGCCTCGTTTTTGCTGTTCCGGGTAGGGTGGATCAGCCCGAATCTACAGGTTGTAACGAGTTAATCCGAGAAGGGGCTACTCTGATAAGAAATACACAGGATATTTTAGATGAATTGAAAAATAGTTTTTTTCATGTCATCAGCCATTCAAAAAGAGAGCCTGAGAATCCATCAACAGGGTTGGCTACAGAAAAATCTCAAAGGAGTGAAAACCTGACTCCTGAAGAGCGTGAGGTTTTTTCTACACTAAGTGACGGGACTTGTCTTAATTTAGAGCAGATGATGCAAAGAGTAAGTCTGGACTTTTCAACTCTTAGTTCGACGCTGTCGATGATGGAAATTAGTGGTGTCTTGGAAAAAAGAGCTGATGGTAAATTTGAGCTTAAATAAAAAGTAGCACCACTTTTGTTTGCCATGATTTCT
>CACMQL010000054.1 GCA_902615835.1 uncultured Verrucomicrobiota bacterium | reverse complement strand
TAAGAGTGAACTCCATGAGATGCTGAGAGCATTTGCCGGCAGACCCACTGAGCTTTACTTCGCCGAAAGATTGACTGAAAAAATTGGTGGGGCCAGAATTTATCTTAAAAGAGAAGATTTATTGCACACCGGGGCACATAAAATTAACAATGCACTCGGCCAAGCCCTTCTCGCCAAAAGAATGGGTAAAGAACGCATTATTGCTGAGACGGGTGCTGGCCAGCATGGGATTGCAACGGCTTCGGTTTGTGCCCGTTTTGGCTTTAAGTGCAGGATTTACATGGGTGCTGAAGACATGCGGAGACAGGCACTCAATGTGTTTAAGATGAGGCTAAGCGGTGCTGAAGTACATGGTGTTGAGGCTGGATCCAAAACCCTTAAGGAAGCCATCAATGAAGCGATGAGAGATTGGGTAACCAATGTACGCAATACTCATTATATTCTGGGCTCGGCTCTGGGCTCGCATCCTTACCCCAGTATGGTTCGTGACTTTCACAAAATCATTGGACAGGAAACCAAGCAGCAATTTCTGGAAAAGATCGGTGGGTTACCCGACGAAATGATCGCTTGTGTTGGAGGTGGTAGCAATGCGATTGGTTTTTTTCACGAATTCTTAGACGATAGCGGAGTAAGATTAATCGGAGTTGAGGCTGGAGGAAGATCCTTATCCGAGGGAGAGCACGCAGCAAGGTTTGAAGGGGGTAAATTAGGAATTCTTCAAGGTTGCAAAACATGGATTTTACAAAACCGGGACGGACAAATTAACCAGACACATTCGGTTTCAGCCGGTTTGGATTACGCTGCGATTGGTCCCGAGCACGCCTACTACAGGGATCTCGGAAGGATTGATTTTGCCCATGCGAGTGATGATGATGCTATGGATGCTTTTAAAACTCTTTCTTGTGAAGAAGGTATTTTACCTGCCTTGGAAACCTCTCATGGTCTGGCCTATGCTCTGCAAAGGGCTAAAGAACTTTCGCCCAGTCACACCATTTGCGTTAATTTAAGCGGTCGAGGTGATAAGGATGCCATGGAAGCCGCTAGAATCATGGGGGTTAAAGGGTTACCAAAAATGACTTTCGCATGAGAAGCATGACTGGGTTCGGTCGAGCTCAAAGGGCATTCCAAAACAATATCATAATCATAGAACTAGCTTCGGTTAACAAAAGAAATCTGGAGGTCCTGATGTCCGGCCCGAAAGAGTGGCAATCTTTCGAAATTCATGCTTCCCAAGTAATTAAATCAAAAATTTTCCGGGGAAGAATAAGAATTTCAGCTTTAGTCGAATGTCAGACTGGGGAAAGACTTTCTCTTTTCGATAAAGACCAGTTCGATGCAGATTTTAAGGACTTTACCAACCTGCTCCAAAGATATGGAAGCACTATTAAGACCAACGGGGAAACGCTTTTGGAACTCCTTAAACTTCGAAATTCAAGAGAAACTAAGGGATTTCCGATTGTTGAAGTGGATGAAACTCTAAATCATCTCCTTTCAGAAGCGTTGGAAAAACTTATTGAAATGAAGGATCATGAGGGAAAATCGCTCCAAAAAGATATGATCGCAAGAGTCTCTCTTATTTCTGAATTAGTCGACAAGATTGAATCCGATAGCCTAAACATGGTGCAGGAATGGAAAGACAAATTGTATGAACGATTGCGACAAGCGGGACTGCAAATTGATTTAAACGACGAAAGAGTACTCAAAGAGATCGCAATCTTTGCTGACAAATCAGATATTTCAGAAGAAATTACCCGACTCAATAGTCACATCCAACAATTGCTGATCACATTTGACCAAACTGAAAGCATAGGAAGAAAAATTGAGTTCATTTTACAAGAGATAGGAAGAGAGCTTAATACGATATGTTCAAAATCCACAAAGTATGATTGCCTACAACTTGCCATAGATGCTCGAACGGAGATGGAAAAACTTAGAGAACAGGCACTTAATGTTGAATAATCATTACCCAGCGATGAACATCCTCTTTAAGGAGAAGGTTCAAGCTCTTTATTTAGTTTCTCACTCCTTGCTTCGAAAAGAGACCAGATAAAGTAGGATGCAGCTCCCACGAAAATCCCTGAATCCGCAACGTTGAAAACTGGATAATCATAAGAAACAACGGGAATGTAAATATCAATAAAGTCTACCACGGCAGCAGGTTCCCTAAAAATACGGTCAGTCAGGTTGCCAGCAATTCCTCCACAAATTGATCCGAAAATTAGCTGTTGTGGCATTTCGCTTAATTCCAAATGCTTCCTAAATATAAAAATTGCAAGAAGAGCAAAAGCTGCCAAAGCAGTCAGAAATTCGGGATAATCAGAAAGCATGCTCCAGGCAGCACCTGGGTTCGTGACATATGTAATTTCTAAGAATGCTTCCTTTCCTGAAATGCCATCAATGAAAACGATCGGGTCATATCTTAGTTTTTGGGCATTCTCAACAACCCATGATTTGGAAAGTAAATCCAAAAAGTAAATCAGGCTCCAAATAGACCAAAACTTTTTATATCTAACCATATCAAGGTAATATAGTTAAAGATTATTCATCAACCCCCAAAGTTGAGTCTGCAATGGTCGCAAAAGTACCCACACTGCTGCCACCCTCCTTAATTTTTCTTTGTTCAAAGAGATCCTGACCTTCAACTGAAAAGCGTGTAAAGGGTACAGCCTTTAAACGATTTTTTTTGATGGGCTTGTTCGTTTCCTGACAGATGCCAAAGGACCCGTCAAAGATCCGGTCAATGGCATCTTCAATTTCGTTCAGGGCCTCCTGCTCATTGGCAACCATTGACAAAGCAACATCACGGTCAAAAGTTTCAGTTCCCGCATCGCTTGAATTAATCGACAATTCCCCGGAAGACTCTCTGGCTGATGCTCCAATTGTCTCACTTGATCTTTCGCCAAGTGCTCCTTTAAGTGATGCCCGTAATTCCATCAAAGCATCATAGTAAGCCTGCCACTCTTTGGGCACTTTTTTTGGATTACGCATGGGTTTAGCTGGAGCGGCGGAGACCCCTGTTCCAAATCCGAGGATGTCGTCAATAGATGCAGTTGCTAATTTCTTTACCTTGGAGGAAGAGCTTTTGCGACTAGGTTTTTTTACTTTTTCTGACTTGGTTGTTTGCTTAGCTTCTTTCTTTGAATCTTTGTGTTTAGAGGAAAGGATATTTCGAACATCATCTAAAGTGAATGTCTTACTTTCAGGCTTTTCCTTAATATCACCGCTTATTTTTTGTGCATTCTTGGAAATGATTTCCCTCACTTTGCTGTCAACCTCTCCTTCTTTTTGAACTTTTGAACGGGACGCATTTGAGGTGGCCTTACTTGGGGTCGTTCGGCTTTTGGCAGAGATTTTCTTGGCCGTTTCGGTTTTTTTCTTTCGAACAGCAGGAGTCTTACCTTTTTTTACGGCCGAATCTTTTGATTTTGACTGGTTTTTGGCAGGGATATTTCTTTTAGTTGTCATGATTTTTTAAAGTCAATGATTAATTTGTGAGAGCACATTGGCGCATCTTGGGGAAACAGGCCCCCAGTCTTCAACTTCTACAAGTTCAGGAACCCATCTCCAACTCCTTGGACAACGGAAACCAGGAGCATGATGAGCAGAGACTGACAATTCGGAGTTTCCTTCCCTAAAATTCAAAATTACTGAAGAAACAATGAATAGCTCAGCAAGATCATCCTGACGCCTTTCTAATATTTCAAACAGAGGGTCTTCTTTGGGACAGGTTAAAACTAATTCGGCCTCCAATGATTGCCCTATTTCTTTAGTAGAACGCAAAGATTCCAATACTTCATTAATTTTGGACTCTTTGAGATTTAATAATTTTTCGGCATCCTCCACCTCTAAGCATTCCTTCCATGAATAAACGGATTCTGGCCATTTCTGGAGAACAAGAAAGTCACTGCCAAGTTTTTGATTGGTTTTATGAAAAGACCAAGCTTCGTCAGCAGTAAATGGAAGAATTGGACCAATAAGGGAAACAAAAGTTTCAAAAATCCTTAAAATAGCAGTTTGAGTTGATCTTCTTTTGGAATCTTCACGGTGCAGCGTATAAAGCCTGTCTTTAACAACATCGTGGTAAGTGGAAGATAATACCCCGGTGCAAAACCGATTTATTAATTGAACCGCCCGATGCAGTTCGTAAGATTCCATTGCAGCGGTCAATTCCTCTGTTAGGTCCGCAGTCTTAGCTAAGGCCCATCTGTCTATCATATCTAGTTCATCCAATGACAGGCAATCATCCGCCTCGTTGAAATCACTTAAATTTCCTAGCTGGAATCGAATTGTGTTTCGTAAGGTGCGGTACGAGCGAACAACTTGCTCAAGAATTTCCTCAGAAAGTGGAATATCTCTTCTGAAATCCTCCGAACAAACCCATAGTCGTAAAACATCCGCACCATATTTATTAATATAGGAATCTGCGGTTTGGGGCTTCCCGTCACTTTTGGAAATCTTTCTTCCATCACCATCGACAACAAACCCATGCGTTAAAATGCGTTTGTATGGGGCGGAATCATAGCTAGCCATACTTGTCCAAAGCGAGCTTTGAAACCATCCCCTGTGCTGATCACTTCCTTCAAGATATAAGTCGGCTGGCCAATCGAGTACTTTTTCCTTGCGAAGAACAGACCGGTGACTGCAACCGGAATCGATCCAAACATCCAACGTGTCCTTACTCTTTGATAATTTCTTGTTTTTCCAGAAATTATTCAACTCATAGCCGGCAAGTAAGGATTTTTCATCCGAAGAAAACCATAAATCAGAACCATGCTGCTCGATTTTCAAAGCTAGAAATCGAATAAGTTCAGCATCCAGCAATGGATTCTCCTCGTCGTCGAAAAACACCGGAATTGGGACTCCCCAAGATCGTTGCCTAGAGATACACCAGTCAGGTCTTGATTCCAAGAAACCTTTAATCCTATTTGCCCCCCAATCCGGGGTAAAGCTAACATCCTTCAGTTTATCAACGCAATTTTTCCGAAGATCATCTTTATCCAAAGATACAAACCATTGGTCCATCGCCCGAAAAACAACTGGAGTCTTACTTCTCCAACAGTGTGGATACTGGTGATGATGGTTTTCTTGTGCGAGCAGATGGTTTTCCCTCTTCAGAATTTCTAAAACCTTTTTATTCGCCATGCACCCGGTTGATTTTTCCAAGACCGAAATCCCGACCAATTCATCAGGCATTTCATCATCCTTGATGTAGCAACCATCATCATCCAACGGACAATAAACCTCGAGTCCGTGCTGAAGCCCAGTCAGGTAATCATCTAACCCATGACCCGGAGCGATATGGACACAACCGGTACCTGAATCCATCGTGACATAATCAGCCTCAAGTATCGGACTGATTCGGTCGATGAAGGGATGATTACAATTTTGGCCAGCAAGTTCTCGGCCACTACATGTCACAACAACTTCAAAAAGTTCAAATTTACAAACCTTGATAAATTGCTTCACCAAAGATTCAGCAATCCAATAAAAAGCATCTGCAACCTTGACTTTTGCATATTTCTCATTGGGGTGGACGGCGACTGCTAAGTTAGCCGGTAATGTCCATGGCGTAGTTGTCCAAATAACTACGGAAGTATTGTGCTCATCTGTCATCCGGAAAGACACATATACGGAAGGGCTCACATGATCTTTGTATTCAATCTCTGCCTCGGCTAGTGCTGTCGAACATGGGATCGACCAGTAAATCGGTTTTTTACTTCTATAAATACGACCCTCTTCGACAAAATCTGCAAATGTCCTCAGGATTTCGGCTTCATACTCGGGGTTCATGGTACGATATTCCTTATCCCAATCGGCCAACACTCCTAAGCGCTTAAATTGTGAACGCTGGGTTTCAATAAAATTTTTTGAAAATTCAGCACATGATTTACGAAGGCTTACATGATCATACTTTTGTTTTTGTTCCCGAAGTTTTTTCGTTACCTTAAATTCAATGGGTAGACCATGGCAATCCCACCCTGGAATGTAGGGTGTATAGTATCCCTGAGCATTTTTGAAGCGGAGGATCGTATCTTTTAGTATTTTATTTAAAGCGGTTCCAACATGTACATCTCCATTTGTGAATGGAGGACCATCATGTAGGGTAAAAGATTTTTTATCTGCATTCTGTTCAATCATTCTATTGTACAGGTTTGCGTCTTCCCAATGTTTCAATCTTTGAGGTTCATTCTCCACGGCATTTGCTCGCATGGGAAAGTCAGTTTGCGGCAAATTTAGGGTATCTTTAAGCTTCTTAGCTTGGTTCATGGGAAACGGATACAATTGTAATTGAAGGAGAGCAAGATGTTGGAATAAGAGTCTAAGTCAAGGATGGATTCCAGAGTTTCGATTGTCCTTGCAATTCATATGGGCGAAGAATAGCAAACTTCACACTGTTGGTGTACGATCTATTTAACATTTGGGGCTCAGCTTTAAAGGATATTTCATTTCTCGGTTTTATCGCTTTGCTCGTTGGGTCGGCGATAGTTGGACTCGTATCTTTAACAAAAGGAGGAGATTTGCTTTCTGACAACTGCTCGATTTTAGCAAGGAAACTTGGGGTTCCTCCTGTCATAGTCGGACTCACCATTGTTTCCGTTGCCACTTCAGCACCTGAACTATTCACTTCGATCTCGGCAATCAATTCCGGAGCCAGCGGTTTAGTTTTAGGCAATATTATAGGTTCAAATGTTGCTAACATTGGCCTTATATTAGGAATATCCTTAATCCTAAAACCTGTTAATACTCACCGGGCCGTCAAACCAATCCAATTAGTACTACTAACCTTGGTTACGCTTGGATTTAGTTCTTCCATAATCTTTAGTCATACTTCTGCACTCAGTTTTCAAGCAGGATTCATCCTGATCATTTTTATTTTCGGATACCTGGGAAGTCTTTGCGTGGTGTCACTTCGAAATAGAAATATCCAGTCCCCATTGGAAGACGAATTAGAAAATGAAAACCAGTCGGTTTTTGTGGTTATTTCATTTATTTTACTTGGTGGCCTACTGCTTTGGCTAGGATCAGAATCACTTGTTTATGGTTCAAAGAATCTCGCTGACATCGTTGGGATACCCAATGAATTGATAGGATTTACGCTGATTGCCATAGGTACGAGCCTGCCAGAATTGGCCGCGTCCATTGCCTTGCTTAAAAAAAATGAAACCCACATGCTGCTGGGAAATATCATAGGGTCCAATCTCTTTAATATTGGCTTAGTTGGTGGCGTTGCGGGTATACTGGGACCAATATTTTGCGAAACTCCTTACCCTTGGCTTGATCACCTGTCGATGATATTGTTCACCTTAATACTGGTCTTCTGGATGCTCGGGACAGAACTGACTAGAAAGCATGGTATAAGTCTTCTTATGTTATATATTGCCGTATCTGCAACCACTTGGGTCGCAAACTCTTGATGACTAGTTATTTTCCCCAACTTGAAATCTCAGGAATTGACCAACCGATAAGTCAGATCCAATTTCAGATGAAGTTTTTGCGAGAAGGTCTTTAACTGTAGAATCCGGATCTTTAACAAAAGGCTGCTCTAGCAAACAAGAAGCTGCAAAAAATTTCTCAAGTTTTCCTGCGACGATTTTTTCTATG
>CACMQL010000053.1 GCA_902615835.1 uncultured Verrucomicrobiota bacterium | reverse complement strand
CAGGGTATGGAGCACTCCCGCATCGATCCGGGCCGGCCCATTACTGGCAAGCCCTAGATTTAAAGCGATTTTATCAGCTGTTTTAAACCCAATTCCTTTAACCTCACGAATGATTCGATAGGGTTCAGTCTCGAGAATGGTTTTTGCTGAATTCCCATATTTACGAACGAGTCGCAAGCATAGAGCATCGGTTACACCATAAGTCTGCAGAAACATCATAACCTCGCGTACAGTCTTCTGTTCTTCCCATGCTTCCTTAATACTTTTGGCACGAAGTTTTCCAATCCCCTCGATTTCTTTGAGTCGCCCCGATTCTTCGGAAATTACCCGTAGGGTATCGGCCCCAAAATGATCCACAATTTTATTGGCGTAGGTTTTTCCGATCCCATGGATCAGTCCGCTGGCGAGATATTTACGAATACCATAAGCGGAGGCAGGTAATTTACTTTTTAGGGATGTGAATGAAAATTGCCGGCCGTGCTTGGGATGATTGAACCACTTCCCGGTCAGGGCGAGGGTCTCTCCACACTGCACCTTGGGAGCTTTCCCGACCACTGCAATCTCTGCGGTCTTATCATTCCCCATGAGCTTACCGATAAGGAATCCATTTTCCTCGTTGTAAAAAGTGATACGTTCAAGCACTCCTTCGAGGCTAATGCTGGTGGCATTCGGGTTGCTATTAGACAAGATTACCTCGTTCGGTTGTAGGCACTCACAAGTGCCATTAGTCCGCTTTTTTCAATGCTTGAATTGATTCCGCACCCATAAGCCACACGACCCACTTTTGTCTGCAATTGAATGTAGGCTGCGGATTCCGTGGCCGAGCCTTCGCCGATTGAATGCTGTCGATAATCGATCAGTTTGAAATCCTTCAGCCCTTCCTGCTCAAGAGCATGCACGAAGGCATTGATCGGTCCGTTACCCCGTCCGGACACTTCCTTCTCCTCTCCGCTTACCCGTATTTTTGCAGAACAGGAAACCTCCTCCTGACCCGGTTCCTTCCCTGTATCGTAGCAGAGGAGTTCCAGCGGATCGTTCTTTTCCAAGTACTCCGCCTTGAAGGTCGCATAAATTTCATCGCCAGCCAATTCGCGTGATTCCGAGTCTGCCTTTTCATTGACCAACAGGCCCACTTCCGGATGCATCGCCTTGGGCAGATCGAGTCCAAATTCACGGGATAATACATAGGCAACCCCACCTTTTCCACTCTGGCTGTTGATACGGATGATTTCCTCGTAGGTCCGTCCGATGTCCCGCGGATCGATTGAAAGATAGGGCACCTGCCAGCGGGTATCATCTGAATCTCCCTCCTTTTTACGCAAGTCCATACCTTTCTTGATCGCATCCTGATGGGAGCCGGAAAAGGCGGTGAAAACAAGATCGCCCCCGTAGGGATGGCGGTCATGCACGGACATCCCCGTGGTGCGCTCATAGACCTCGCGAATATGGTCGAGGTTTTCAAAATTCAAATTCGGATGCAGCCCCTGTGCATACATATTCAGGGCAACGGTCACGATGTCCAGGTTTCCGGTACGTTCCCCATTGCCAAAGAGGGTACCCTCCACCCGACCGGCTCCGGCCAAGAGTCCCAATTCGGTGGCGGCGGTGCCGGTCCCGCGGTCATTGTGCGTATGCAGACTGATAATCGCCTTATTACGCTCCCGCATATTCCGGCAGAACCATTCGATCTGATCGGCATGCACATTGGGGGTGAATAACTCGACGGTGGCAGGCAGGTTCAGAATGATCGGATTTTGTTCGGTCGGTTCCCAGACCTCCATCACCGCCTCGCACACCTCCAGGGCATAATCAACTTCGGTATCGGAAAAACTCTCGGGTGAATATTCAAGCTGTACCTGGGTGTCGGGAAGTTCGGGTAAAAGTTTTTTGACCAGGCGTACGCCTTCCACCGCAATGTTTTTGATCTCCTCCTTACTCATTCCAAATGTCACCCGTCTTTGCAGGGGAGAGGTGGAATTATAAACATGTACAATCGCCTTCTGGGCACCCTGCAAGCTCTCAAAGCTCCGTTTGATCAGATGTTCCCGTGCCTGGGTCAGAACCTGCAGGGCGACCCCATCGGGTACGTGTTGGTCATCTATTAATTTCCGGGCAAAATCAAATTCGGTCTGAGCAGCGGAAGGAAACCCAATCTCGATCTGTTTGAATCCTATGTCACAGAGAAGTTGGAAGAGTTCCAGTTTTTCCTTAACCCCCATGGGAATGGGAAGGGCCTGATTTCCATCTCGTAAATCCACACTGCACCAGTAAGGGACACGATCAATGGACCGACTGGGCCATTGCCGGTCGGGTAAATCAATCGTTCCCCATGGTAGGTATTTGGTTATTGGGCTGTTTTGCATTAAGGTAGTGACATTACTCTTTTCGATCGGGTATGAAAAGCGGAAAGCCTTGGGTTGCGGTTTCGCCAAGATTTCATTATTTGTATAAATTCAAATGTCCGAATCCACCCCATCTTTATCCGGTCCACTCGCGGGCAAGACCATTGCTCTTGGAGTATGCGGATCGATCGCCGCTTACAAGGCGGCGGATTTAACCAGTGAATTACGCAAGGCTGGGGCGGATGTTCATGTGGTAATGACGGAATCCGCCTCACAGTTCATTTCGGCTCTTACAATGGGTACGCTTTCCCGCAATCCCGTCCTTACTTCTTTTTGGGAGGAAGAAGGCTGGCAACCCGGTCATATTGAATTGGCGGATAAGATTGATCTCTTTCTGGTCGCTCCCGCCACCGCCCAACAAGTGGGAAACTATGCCAATGGCTTGGCTTCGGATTTATTGGGTGCGATTTATTTGGCGACCAAGGCACCGGTTCTGCTCGCACCAGCAATGAACGGAAAAATGTACGAGCATGAAGCGGTGCAAAAGAACCTGGAAACTTTGAAGGGCAGGGGAGTGGAAATCATCGAACCAGTGGTCGGTGAACTTGCCTGTGGGTACGAAGGAATAGGGAAATTGGCTCCTGTGGAGTTGATAGCGGAGCGGGTGATTAGCCAATTGGGCTAAATCTCCAAGAATTGATTATTTTTGTAAAAGATGAACTTGGAAATTCTCGGAGACTCACGGTGCATCATTTTTGTAGGGATGGTCGGAAGGTAGTTCAGCAGTTAGTCCCCACTTATGAGCAAGGTAACCTTCAATCTCCAAACGACTTGCCGCGGATAAGTATTCGTCAAAGGAAATAATCTCCCTCATCTTTCCACCGAATCCACCCTTGTTGTCCTCGAAAGATCCCAAACGATGGAATGGATACATTGGATCGTCAGTTTGATATATTATGGAATGTAAACTTGGGGTATTTAATGAAATTTGGCCGAGAGTGCCCAAATCACCTCCCGTAGCTTGGAAAGCTCCATTATACCACCAAGTACCAACATCCTGAGGTCCCGTCTCAGCAGCGTATCCATCAACGGAAATCGCATAACTGTCTCCTCCAATAAAAATATAACTTTTGTAATTATCTCTCGACCCTAAAACAAAAGAAGTCTTTGTTCCATCATGATCAATTATAAAGAAAATACTTTTTCCTGAAATTGCTGAAATATTGAGAAAATTATTAGCGCTAACATTGCTGGAATCCCCTGATACATAATTTGAGGTGAACTTTACATATGTACCATTTTCATCTTGTCCAAATACTGGTTGTTTGGCTTCGATCGATTGACTAGCGTTGTTCTCAAAAGTGCTTTTGTCATTCCAATTACTTACTTTTCCATTGTTTAGAGTGATCGTCGAAGGATCGGAAGAATCCAACCATAGCTGTAGACTAGGGAATTTGGTTATTGTAAATGAAGGAACCAAAAATTCTATCATACCTGACTCCACTTTCCCAAAGTCATTGCTCACTACCACGGAATAATTGCCATCGTGATAGGTGGCGTTGGCGTCGGTGATAGTCAGAGTGGCGTTGGTTTCACCGGGTAGGTTCGTACCGTTCTTTTTCCATTGGTAGGTCAGGTATTTTCCTTCGGCAGTGACCGAGAAGGTGTGGTTGGAATCCGAATAAACATTGGTTGCCTCGGGTTGAGTCGTGATCTCAGGCTTTAAATATTTCAGGATTTGCTCAGTCAGGTGGGTTGTGGAAACGGAATTAGTCGCTGGGGTTAGAACAAAGCTCGGATTTGGACTAAGATAAGTTGAGGAGGCTAGCGGATTGAAACCAAGGTTTTTGATGGCCTGAATTTCGGAACCCAACAAAACTCGGTCATACATTCTAAAATCATCAAAAGAGGCTGGTAGATAATTGTTTGAGTCGAAAAGTCGCCCAAGATTTATCGAAGAACTCGAAGGCAATGAAATATCTGTAGACCCAACATGATTGAAATCCAAATTTCCATCAATAAAAAGTGAGTGAGAGTTGGAATTCATTGCAAGTGCCAGATGTACCCAATTTCCGTGATTAACCACATTATTTGAAGTCTTATTTGCACCAATGTTTCCATTTTTATTGAAAAAATACTTAATTTTACCCCCATCCAGACCCCAGGATAGAGAACTATGTGCACCAGCTAGAATCGCACGTTGGCTGGAGTAACGTCCTAAATGAGCGTTCTGATTAATTGTTGCTCTCAACCAAAAGGTAATGGTGAATTTATCAGGGTAAGCTGATGGGATGGTAACGAAATCATCGATCCCATCCAGATCAATTGCACCTCCAATTTTTCCTCGTATCCAAGAATTATTGGTGTCGAAATTAACAAGGGTGGCATGGCGATTATTTCCGGATACATCACTTGCCACATTTCCAGAATTTTCATCGAAAGGGAGATGGACTAATAAACCCTTGCTGAGATCATCTTGCACTGAGTCCCCGGTAAGGGAGATTCCCCATTTTTGTGCAAGGTACTGCTCGACCGTATCTATCTCGGAGGAGGACAAAGCCCGATCGTAAATGAGTGTTTCACCAATGTTGCCCTGGAAGTCGAATGTTTCGTAATTCGCTCTTTTTCCCAATGAATTAGAAGCGACAAAGTCAGTAGTTCTTAGCGATATTATTTGCGGGGTAAGGAGAAAGGTTCCTGCAATCGTTAAATCAAGTATTTCACCATTTCTTTTTTGTAAACCGAGTTTAATGTTGTCGAAGGCGTGTTCAAAAATTGCTCCATTAAGGTTCCTCCCCCAATTCCAGTTTTCATCTGAATGATCATAGCCAATGAAGTTGGCAAATCTATGATTTTCCGAATTACGGTTTATCACCCAAAAGAAGGTACGCCCTTCTTGAATAACTGGGAAATGCATCGATTGATTACCGTCAAAATGAAGTAATTTAAGAGTGTTTTTTTCGGCAATTTGACCGGAACGAATTTCAGGTTGATTAGTAACAGTCGCTTGGGTTGCATTGTGGTCCTTGCCCGCTTTGTCCGCCCAGTTGGCGAGTTTGAGGTGATCGGTGCTAGTGTCAAATTCTCCATCGGCATCGACATCATTGGCGTCGAGCCAGAGAACTAGGCCATTTTGCGGGATATCAGATCCATCGGGTACATCAACGGGCCACCCGTATTGATCTGTCTGCGGGCGGGCGACAATTGCAATCGTATCGGAACCCATTCCATGCTCATTCATGGCTTTTACAAATACCCGATGATAACCGGGCTGACTTATGGCGCCGGTGAT
Organism: uncultured Verrucomicrobiota bacterium; assembly: GCA_902615835.1. GTDB lineage: Bacteria > Verrucomicrobiota > Verrucomicrobiia > Opitutales > Seribacteraceae > Seribacter. Next base: position 2,488 of record CACMQL010000053.1, on the reverse strand, counting down.
CTGACCGGTTGTGGTGTTCAAACTAAGCCCTGCTGGCAAGCCCTCTGCCAAATAGGTGGTGGGTCCATTGTCAGCAGCCAAACTGAGACTAAAGTTCGTCCCCACGGTGGCATTGTGCTCGCCACTCGTCCTTATGATTGGATTTTGGTAGGAGTTAAATAGAGCCTTTACCTCAGAAGCTGGAAGTATTCGGTCGTAGACTTTCATCTCATCGAGAGAGCCTCGAAAGTAAGGTTGTCCTTTTCTACCAAAATCAAAGTCGTGATTTCCAGACATTAACCCTGAATTGACCATCGGTGTAAGAGGCAATGGATCACCATTTAAATATAGATTGTATCCACCGGAAGTACCATCCGCTTGATCAAAAACAGCTGCAAGATGAAACCAACCTTCATGAAGTGAATTATATGTTTCCAATGTTTCTCTGAAGCTAGTTCCTCTACCTATACTGAAATGACCACTGCCAGAGCTGATCACTTTATTAAAGGAAATTTCATACAAGCCACTTGTCGCCCAACCTACCGATAATGCAACATTCCAATCATTCCGCCCATCTACGGGAACGGTTGGCTTAACCCAAAAACAAACAGATCTAAAATTGAAATTTCCTACGCTCCTACTGTCACCAGTTTTATCGTTTGAACCATCAAAAAATAATGCATCGCCATCGACACCCCTAATCCAATTTTCATTAGCTAGTCCACTCGTTCCTAAGTGCCTGTCATTACCGCTGAAATCCCATATCATTGTTGATGCAATTTCAACCTTATCAAATTTCCAATAAGCAACCATATCAGTTTCGGGCTTTGGCTCAGGGAAACTTTCACCATATTGCCGAGATGTTTCTATCTGCCACTTGTGAATGAGGAAATCTTCAACAGAGTCTCGTTCTATTTGATTTAATATTCTATCATAGATAATAATTTCGTAAACATGGCCTTTGAAAGAATTGAGACCAATTTCCAATTTATTTCCAAAATCATATTTGTAACTGCTACTTCCTGCACTTTGATTTTTCAATAGCGACGCTGTGAGTATTTGATCAAACATTGACCTATTAGGTCCCTTTGAAATCCTTACTTGACCAGTATTACAGGCAAAGTCTTCCCAGCCTCCCCTTTTTATACCAAAAGTATTAATTCTTACATTAGTCGCAGCACCTTCACCCTTTAAAAAACTTCCGCTTAGTTTTTGCTTTTTCAAGACAACGAAAATTTGCTCTGCACTAAGATTTAAATCTGCGATACGAATACTATCACTCCCGTCAAAATATACACTTTTGTTAGCAATCGTAGGATGATTAGTGGAGGTGGTAGGAATAGCATGCTTACCTGAGACTTTATCGGTCCATTGAACTAAGTTTGTTCCTGAAAGGAGGTTGTCCATAAATCCATCCGCATTCAAATCTGCTCCGTCTAGCCAAAGAATAAGACCATTGCGTGGTACTTGAGTTGAGTTTGTCTCTTCGAGGGGCAAACCTGGGGCTCCGATGGCTTGTTGAAGGGTAATGGTTTGGCTGGTGGTTTGGCCGACTGAATTGGTAAGTTGGACGGAATAAGTGGCATTATCATCCAAAACGGGATTGCTGAGTTCTAAAACCGGAGCATTCGCACCCGCAATAACTAGGCCGTTCTTGAGCCATTGGTAGGAGAGATTGTGCCCGTGCCCACGGGCTTCGATGGTGGCAGAATCTGTACGCCAATCATAACGGGCGAAAGGCTGAGTGGATATGGATGGAATAACCTGCAGGGCGGCAAGGACCTCAGGGGAGAGGCGGTTGAGGGAGATGGAGGAATTTAAGTCGCTCAAGACATCGATTCCAAGGTTGCTCTTGGTAATCGTCCGGTTCAAATCAGCTAGGACAGAGGGAGGCAAGTCACTGCGGCTGATCGATTTATTCAAATCGGCAAGGACCGAAGCAGGAAGCATGTCACGAGTAATCGTCCGGTTCAAATCAGCCAATACCGAGGGGGGCAGGTCACTACGGGAGATCGATTTGTTCAAGTCAGCCAGGACAGAAGCAGGAAGCATGTTACGGGTAATATTTTTAAGCGAAGAATTAAGATCCGAGCGAAGGGCAATGCTCAACATGGAGTGATCAATGGATCCCTGAGGAATGGGGGCACTTCCTGCAGAAAAGGCATAGGGGACGGAAGCGAAGGGACGATCGGGGCTGAGTTGCTGGAAACCATTCACTCCGTCATTGAACCAGACCCGAAGACGAAGATTGGGGTGTTGCTGAAAGATTGCGGGATCGAGAGCATTCATTCCCTGAATCGCGGTATTTCCCAGTAAAATGGAATAGAGTCCGCCGTTGACCGATACTTGAAGGCTACCCTGTGGTTCCAGACCGCCTACGCTTGTTCCGTCATTACTCCAGTAGGTGACTTTGCCATCCGCATCGACGAGGGCGAATTTGAACTGTCCAGTGCCTTCAAAGGCTTCCCCGTTGACTGCGACCTGACCGGCATAATTCAAGACAGGCGGT
>CACMQL010000052.1 GCA_902615835.1 uncultured Verrucomicrobiota bacterium | reverse complement strand
TTATAGGTTACAATGTTCTGAATCTTCATCGGAATTCCATCAGTTAGATAAGGTGCCAGTAATTCTGTTTTGTAATCAGCACTTTCATTAATTTTGGCAAGTACATTCATACGTAATTCCTGACTATTTAATCCATCGAGATGCTTTGATATCAAGCCATTTACTTGTTGATCTCGATCAACTTTTTGTAAGTTAAGAATCTGAGGCGGGGGAATCAACACGAAGGAGGAGGTACTTTGAAACATCTCTGGCACCTGTAATTCTTTGTAAACATAAGCTAAAGAGAAAGGTAAAGCTAGTGTGACGGCAAGAAGCCACCTATCTCGTAAAATAAGCAGGAACTCGCTAATCGTCTTGTTTTTCTTAGACTTTTCGGAGTAGTCACTGAAATTAGTATTGTCTTCCAAATCCATTAAAAGAGCCTTTCAGGTACATTGATTTGATCTTCTGGGTAGACCCAGAACTTATCGTTTCGATTTTGCATCGAACCTCTTGAAAGCGATTCAACATCAACTTCAAATGTTTTTTGTTCCGCTTTTCCACCTTGAAAATAATAGGTTCTAGTCACGAAAACTTTATTTTTTCTGGCTATATCAGTAAAACCACCGGACATTGAAATAAGCTCAACAATATTCATAGCCTCAATTTCAGGAGGCAGGGCGAAAGGCCCTTTTTTGTTCACAGCACCAGATAGATAAACAAATCTTTTTGAATATTCTGTTATCGATACATTAACGATTGGTCGTAAAAAAATGCCTTTCAAAATGTACTCCTGCTTGATCAAGGATTCTAAATTCTTAACAGGAATGTTTATTGCTTTGAAATCTCCAATGTATGATAGTCGAATTACACCGTCATTTGGAACAGTCTGCTTGATGTTACAATCAGGTTCATTAAGGACGGATATGGCTAGTTTATCGCCTTGTCTAATACGATACCCGTTTTCCTCCTTAAGCGTAGCAGGAGTGGCCTGAATTAACTTTTGACCGTAAACAAAAGAAAATACATCTAGCAGAAAGAATAAAAAAAGGAACTTCAAACTGATCAAAACCTACCAGATGCATAAATTTCAAAGGTATGTCGGTCATAATTTTCTGACATAGCTTCAATAAGTGAAAAATTATATGTAGATCCTACCATTATAAAATCTGACCAGTTGTAGTCGATGCCTATCCCCAGAGCAAATTGATCCATGCTTGATGTACTTCCGTCATTTAGGCTAGAATCAATTAGAGAATAGTTAGTCGAAGCAAAACCTCTCAACCTATCCGTTAGCTTATGATTTAAGCGAACGCCAAGACTAGTACTAAATCTAGAAATCCCTTGAGCAGAAGGGGAAAATTGCCTGTTGATGAAATAGGATGAAGAAGTTTTAGAATTATGATTCCAACTTAGATCAAGGGAAGACACTAGTTTGTCAGAGGTTTCCAATGTAGTGCTATCAAAATCAATCCAGGAATATCCAAGACTAATCCTACCAGAAAGTTTAGAAGAATATTCTCCGTTCAAACCGAGGCTTACCGCTTGACTTTTCGAATCAGCAGCATTGGTAGTACTTGCATCTGATATAGAGAATGTAGTCGTGTAATCAGTAAAAATGTCAAGTTTTTCGGAGTATATGTAAAATGCTCGTAATGATAACGGTAGCGTTGCGAGGTCACTGTAAGAATTTTTAACTGCACCACTTTGATAATCCTTGAAAGAAAAGCTCGTTCCCGCACCAATTCCAAACTTAGCACTATGATTGTATCGAACATTTACGCTTGTTGTGAAGTAAGAATATGACACTAGATCTTGTTCCACAATACTCGTATCCACATGTTGCCCAAGATCGAAGGTTGCATCAAATCTTATTTTCGCATTTGTGGATAATCTTTTCTTAAGAGACTCGTCAAAATCCAAACTCAATGTAGTCACAGGAACAATGTAGCTTTTATCGACATTTTTTATGTAACGGGTTAATGAAAAACCTGCAGATCCCGAAATATTAAGTAGGTAGATTTTCTTTGAAAAATGTAGAGAAGGTGAAAAACTCAAAATCAAATCATCCTTGCTTTCGACTTCACCCCTGGTAACTCCGGAAGACATGGCGTTGTTAAACACATCGGATGAAATTCCGAACACATTCGAATCATATGTTACACTAGCAAGGGCACCAATGTCTAATTCTCTAATTAAGTCTACAGGGTTGGAAAAAATGCTAGTCGAAACAAGCATATTAAGCAGGAGTAAGTGTGTATTATTCCAATTGGGCATGTTTTCATTGCAAAGAAGACCATTTTTATGTCAATAGCAATTTACGCATGAATTGGAGGATTGTAACTTTACTTGGATATTTTTGCTTATTTAGCTTATCCAGTAATATTCAATTATTATCTCGATATGAAGATATGATTTTTGTTGTAATATTATCACTAATATTAAGCTTATATTATATATTTTCAAAAAAAAATTTAGTTAGTTTCTTTCTCATATGTATACCCATTCTTGGCTTGTATATTACTCATTCAAGTAATTCTTTCTTGGATGAAAGAATTTATGCAATGATTTCATCCCTCAATAGCGAAAGATTATCATATACAGGTGATGACGCTAAAAGAGAATATTATAAAGAAATCCAAAAACAAATAGATGGTAGCTTCCAGAATGAACCCAGTACCAGTCTTTCAATGATGGTAGAAATTGACAGAGACTTGAGTGCCGCAGAAATGGTCTCTTCCAGAATATTAAATTATTCTATCCATAATTATTCGAATCCTCTTTTTATTTCTTCAATAAATCTAAATAAAAGTTTTTTTGAATATCTGAAAAAAAGTTTTTTTGTAATATTTTTTCCTATCTTACTGTCTTTCATCGTCTTCAATTTAAAAATCACCAACCATATATTTTTGGTTTTAATAATTCTTGTCGGGTTGCTTGCAGTGTTTGGCTCTTATTATCGCTTTCAATATCTGCAAGGACTTTCACAAGAAGGAAGGGAAATACTGGGAATTTGGACTGCTCCAGAACCCAGAATTATATTTTCAAGTTTTACTTATAAAAATCACTGGAGTGCATATGTAATTCTTATTTTATCTACCTCTCTCTACTCACTTCACAATATTATACATTCACAAAATTTTTCTTTTTTCAGAAGTAAAAAATTTAATATTGTTTTTGTTGTTATAGTACTTTTGGTCTTTTCGATTTTTTATTCTTCTTCGAACTCAGGAATACTGTTTGTTTTTTTATTCCTTCTAGCGTCGTCTGGTTTGATGGTACCAAAAAAGAGATTTTCTGTTGCAATGATTACAATTTCCGTAGTTTCGGTTTCATTAATCTTCACAAATACATTGTTAATGAACAGAATAAGAGACCTATTTACAGGAGATTCATTCAGGTTTCACCTTTGGAAAGATATAATTAATCAAATTCAAATAAAAACATTTTGGGGATATGGTATTGATTCATACGAAACTATCAATGGTCTTTTTCAGTCTTCCGAAATCACCAATGCAAGGTATCTTAATTTACAAAATGCACATCAGCAATACATTCCATTAACCGTTCATGCACATTCTGATTTATTACAAACACTATCTGAAATCGGATTTATTGGCTTCTGCATATTGATTTTCCCAGTTTTTTTTGTACTAATAAAAACTTTAATGACGTCTTCTAGACACAGTATCCAATATATAACAATCGCCCTTAATGTAATAATGCTTTATTCAATAGTTGATTTTCCATTTAGAAATATTGCAGTATCGTCGATGTTTATATTTTTATTTTCCATCATTCTTTTATCGCAAAATCATAGAATCGCATTTAGATTACAATAATTCACTTTGTAGAAACATATTTTTCGAGAAAGCCTTTAACGATAGATGCCCCAGACTAAATTAGCTATATCAGTTATACCGTGCTTCTGTTTTTCATTGCTTTGCAACGCCAATAATTTCAATACCCTAATTGAAACATCCCTGCTAGTTAATCTTGATAGTTCTCTTGTAGAACCTAATCGCAGATACTCCAATTCGTATCAACCATTTGGTCAAGAAAATTTGATAACGGACAAGATGGATTTAGCTTTGACATCTCCAAATCCTGATCTGTCCTCGTCGATAGAAGAAATCCTTAACACATTAGATGAGAACTCCTTGTTTGATGCTTTCGATCATGTTTTAAGTTATTCTATAGATCTAAAGAATAATGGATCTTATGGTAATGCAGAAGTGTCCTCTCAGGTTGTAAAAAACAACTTAAAAATTGCTGTGGATGCCTGTATAAAAAGATCTGAGGCTTTAAATATTAATGAACGCACAATTGCAGAGAATATATCATCTAGAACTATCGAAAATTTCATTGTCAATCAAAAGGCCATTTATAACTGGTCCGATTCTACCCCAGAGTGGCTTGAAATATTAGCAGAAATAATTACCACATCTTTCCTGAATGCCTTCCAAGAAACGGACCAACAATCCATTCTGCCAGTTTTTATCGAGGCATTTACAGACTCTGTCCTCAATCTTTACAATCTTGACATTGGTAATCCAAACTATCGGTCTACTCACCTCTATCCTGGTGTAGAATCGGTTTCAAACGATCCTAGTCTTGCCAACGAAATTATGCTTTTCGGTGGAGATACTGAGGGTTATTATAAATTCGATCCTCTTAAGTCAAAAGTTTTTGCCTCGAGTACTTCAGGACTCATAAAAGCTGCTTCCAAACAAGCGATTATCAGTTCTAATATTGATTTTGCATCTTCCGAAAAACTTTTTTCAGATGCGGTCGATGGAATAACTGAATCCTACTTTAATTTTGTTAATAGCCTAGACGGTGACCATACTTTGTTCACCTATGAATTAACAAAATCATTTGCTTTAGGCGCAACAAAGGCCGCACTAGACACAGTCTTAGAATATGAAGATACAAGCGAGAATATTTCAGCAGATTCCTTTTTAGAATTCATATCTGAACAGATTGGAAGTAAAGTTATGCTTCGTGCTTTAAATTCACCAAATCTTTCAATAAACGAACTTGCTGAATCTTCAGCAATCGGGAATGCTCTTGGCACTCAATTTTCTGCAATTTATCATAACGAGCATACCCTCGATCCAAGATTCGCTGGATTCAAAAGAGACACTTTTGCAAAACAATCATCAATGGGAATGTCGAGAGGCACACTAAAAACAATTTCTTCAAACATTGAACAATTTGTCACAATTGTTAACATAACCCCCGATAATTTAGTCAGCGAGATTGCAAGTCATACAGCCAAAGGCTCTTTATACGGAAATACAACTCTTGCAATCTACAACCCAACTCCTAAAGAACTACTTTCTATTATCAACAATTCTGCTCGTGGTGCGGCAGAAGGTTCAACAAATGTTCTTGAACTTAACAATGTTGATAAATCTCAGGAAGCTACTGAAGATGTAGTCGTTCAAGTTGCGAGAGCCTCCGCTCATGGCTCTGCCCTGGCAACTTCATTTGGCATGGCTGTCCTCAACGATGCCAAACCTGATATTCTTACTTATGACAGGAAAACCATAGTTGCCATTGAATCAGCATCATACGGTTCAGCTTTCGGAGCAATCACTGGTGCCATCAAAAATGGAGTCCCTGACACCATTGTAATTAAGCAGGCATCAATGCAAGGTTCAACAGAAGGGGCTCTTATTGGGGCTGGATTAGGAACGGGTTATGATGATGAATTTTATAACTTAGAAGGAAATTCATACTTAGATGCAGAACTCAATTCCAAAAAAAATATTATCAAAGCAGTAGCCGAATCCTCTAGTAACGCTTCTGCTTCCGCAGGGGAAAGCCGTGCAACTAAAACAATTCGTTCAAACTCGAAAAACATGATCATGCTAATGAGAAAATTTAATATCAGCCCCAGCACCACTAACCCATCTAGAATTTTTAAAAAAAGACAATCAGAGGACACAAATTTTGATTCAGAATTTCCAATCAATGACAAATTTCGTGCTGCTTCTCCAATTTGAGAAGAATAAAGAACTTTTTCATGTCAGATATTATTGAATCTTCAAACATTGGACTGATCGGACTTGCGGTGATGGGGCAAAACCTAGCCCTCAATATTGCTGACCACGGCTTCCAGATTTCCGTTTACAACAGGACATTTGAAAAAACATCAAAGTTTCTTGAAAACAACACCAAGTTAGAAAATCTTTTCGGTTTTAGCACTTTGAAAGACTTTGTTGGATCACTGCAAAGACCCCGTAAAGTCATCATAATGGTACAAGCTGGAAATGCCACCGATGCAGTGATAGATTCACTGGTTCCGATCCTTGATCGTGGAGACATAATCATAGACGGAGGAAATGCAAAATGGACTGACACCATCGAGCGTGAGAAAAAACTTAATCAGCTAAACTTACTTTTTGTGGGATCAGGAGTGAGTGGTGGTGAGGAAGGTGCCAGGTTTGGTCCTTCACTTATGCCTGGTTGTTCGCATGAGGCTTGGGATGCAATCAAAGACATATGGCTTGCTATATCAGCAAAAGTCGATCCTTTGACTGGAAAACCCATACCTGGAGCAAACCCGGGAAACCCGGTAACTGGAGGTGTTCCATGTGCTTCCTACATCGGGGCGAATGGTGCCGGTCATTATGTCAAAATGGTACATAATGGGATTGAGTATGGTGATATGCAGATGATTTGTGAAGCATACCATATTCTTTTGGAAATTGGAGGCATGGCACCATTCGAAATTGGAGAAATTTTTGAAAAATGGAACCAAGGAATTCTTGACTCCTTTTTGGTCGAAATCACTGCCGACATTCTCAAACAAAACGACCCAGTTACAGGTAAACCTTTCGTTGATGTTGTTCTTGATGCAGCAGGTCAAAAGGGGACTGGAAAATGGACATCAGTAAATGCCTTGGATATGGGAGTGCCTACACCAACAGTAGCCGAGGCGGTTTTTGCTCGTTGCCTAAGTGCGGTAAAAGAAGAAAGAGTCCAGGCTGCTACATCAATTCCCTGCAATCAAAAACCAATTTCACTTGAAAACCCGTTGGAATTAATCGATGCAGTTCGTGATGCATTGTATTGTTCTAAGATTTGCTCCTATGCCCAAGGCTTTCAATTAATGCGTGAAGCACAGAAGGAATATAATTGGACTTTAAATTTTGGAGAAATTGCCCGGATCTGGCGGGGTGGGTGCATTATTCGTGCTGCATTTCTACAAAAAATAACTGAAGCCTATGAACGAGATTCAAATTTAGCCAATTTATTATTAGACAAATATTTTGTCGATTGTATTGAAAAATATCAATCTAATTGGAGAAAAGTAGTTTGTCTTGCAGCTACCAATGGTATTCCAATCCCAACATTTTCATCAGCTTTATCCTACTTTGACGGATACCGAATGGCAAAATTACCCCAAAATCTTTTGCAGGCACAGCGCGACTATTTCGGTGCTCATTCTTATGAAAGAATTGATTCTGAAAGAGGAAAGTTTTATCATTTGGATTGGCTGCATCCAAATCGTCCGGAACTCCAGGTGTAGAAATTTAACCCTTTGATTTTAAATATCTAAGATATATTTTTTCAACTGAAATATAGTCACTTTCCTTATCTTTTGAAATGATGATATGGTCAAAATTTTCTGCAATAGATATTTCCTTTTTTGCAGTTTGTAGCCTAGCTTCAATATCAACCTTGGAATCGCTTGCCCTTTGGAAAAGCCTTTTTTTGAGAACTTCTAAATTACTTGGTTTCAAAAAGACGGATACTATTTTCCCATTGAAATCCCTAATTTTGAGAATTTCTTTCGGCAGATTCCTTGCTCCTTTTACATCAATGTTAATAAGAATGTTTCGTAACTTTCGGATCTCACCAAATACATTTTCTTTACGGGTACCATAATAGTTCCCATGAATCAATTCATGCTCCAGAAAGGCATTTTTTCCTAATAGACCTTTAAATTCTTTAACCGTTGTAAAAAAGTAATCCTGCCCTTCTTTTTCACCCAGTCTAGGTTTCCTTGTTGTCGTAGTAATTACTCGAGTTAATTGATCACCAAATTTTTCAAGCAGCCGGTCACAAACGGTCGTTTTACCCACCCCAGCTGGTCCACAAATAACCAGAATCAGGGACATACTAAAGAGTAAAGGAAACAGCTAGCATGGAAAGTCCAATCATAGAAAAACTAAGGGACAATAATTTTACTCCGTGCTTCTTTCTATCCAGCCAAACGAAAAAATCTCTAAACTTAAAAGGCCATGCCCCGAAGTACAACGAGATAACAACTATGATGTAAGTAATTGAAACCAAATACAGTCTATTTGGAGAATCTTGCAGCCAGGCAGAATCCAACACCTCCCGCGAGTAGAACATGCAAATAATTGACAGTGCCCGTACAGCCAGAAAATCCTTAACCAAGGCAAAAGAGCCAAAATATATAAATACTGCTACTAGTCCAATAATCAGTTTGTAATTACCAAAATCCGCTTCAGACAGATTTTGCACATAGCGATAAATAAACCAGATCAGGGAGGCAGAA
>CACMQL010000051.1 GCA_902615835.1 uncultured Verrucomicrobiota bacterium | reverse complement strand
CCAAGAATTCCTCTGAAATCGCGTCTGCTTTCCGTATGGACTGGAAAAATAATCGGGCAACTTTAGTCGATGTCTGGAGAAAAGCTGACATAGCCAAAGATGATCTTAAGACTGACCTTGATCTGGTTCTTTCGGGGGATCTGGGCTCTGATTCAATGGGTTCCGGGCAGTTTGAACCGGACGAAAGCCGACTACGGGTCGGACTGGAACTCGACACCCCTCTGTCTAAAATTAAGGAGAGAAACCGTTACAAAGCCTCCCTTCTTCGTTATCAGCAGGCCCGCAGATCCTACCTCGCTTTTGAAGATAGTATTTTGAGAGCCTTCCGGGAACACCAGCGTTTATCGAAATTATTTCAACTTAATTTTGAGCTTAGTCGGGCGGCTGTCCGAGGAGCGATCGCTCAGGTTGATCTTGCACGCATGCGGTTAGATGAGCCTCCCCAACCCGGACGAAATGCGCAGTTTGGAGCCACGACGGCGAGAGATCTGGTGAATGCACTCAACGATCTCTTGGAGGCAAGCAATAGTTTTGTTGAGGTATGGATCGGTTATGAAGCGATGAGGATGAGATACGCTTACGATCTTGGAACTATGCAATTATCAGACAAAGGTTTGTGGGTGGATGTGGTCCCCCGGGATTCGAAGTAATTTTAGTCCTAACTTGCCCTTATCAATCTATAAGATATGGTTATGAGAATATGATTTCTTCCCCAAGACATGGATTTGTCTCGACCAAGACTATGATGGGACTTGCCAGTGCCGGTGCCCTGTCCCTGATATGGTGGATGAGTGGAAACGAGGATTCCTTGGATGCTGAGATTCAGCCTCTTTTCGAGGAAGTTACTAGCAGCGATTTTGCTCTTGAATTTGTCGAGCCTGGAGAAATTGAAAGTGCTGAGAATATCGAGATCAAGAGTGAGGTGAAAAGTCGCTCCTCAGCCGGTACTTCGATCCTGCAAATTGTCCCTGAAGGAACAGTGGTAAATAAGGGGGATTTTCTGGTCAGGCTTGACGATGCATCGTTGCAAAAGGATTTGTTGCGACAAAGAATTTCCGTTCATCAATCGAAGGCTACCTTGGTAAAAGCCACTGCGGATGTGGAAGCTGCAAAACTTGCCTTGCAGGAATATCTTTCAGGCTCTTTCCGCGAGAGCGAAGAACAACTCGAGAGTTCCGAGTTCGTCGCCAAGGAAAACCTAAGGAGAGCCCAAGAGTATTTAGTTTACAGCAATAAACTGGCGGCCAAAGGCTATGTGTCGGAAGCCCAGTTGGAAGCTGATCAATTTGCAGTGGAAAAGGCGAGGAAGGAACTGGATTTGGCCCAAACAAAACTGGAAGTGCTTCGTACTCATTCAAGGAAGGCCAAGGTTAATGAATTAAATGCTGCAATTCTCACTGCCGAAGCCCGTCTGCAATCCGCTCAGAACTCATACCAACTGGAAAAAACGCAGGAGTGCGAAATTGAAGAACAAATTGAAAAGTGTATGATCTTTTCTCCAGCAGCAGGTGAGGTGACCTACGCAAATAAGACGAAATCGGGATCATCTGATGCCGTACTCATCGAGGAAGGAAAACAGGTCCGGGAAAACCAAACTATTATTAGGCTACCCAATGTTTCCTTGTTGCGGGTTCGGGCGAAAGTGAATGAAAATAGAATCGAAAAAGTCCGTCCGGGCATGCAGTGTTCTATCTTAATTGATGCGATGCGTGATCTGGTGCTTGACGGAAAGGTTGAATCGGTCAGCGAATATCCCATTCCTTCGTCTAGTCGCTATACCTCTCATATCAAGGAATATTCCACGGAGATCGTAATAAACGACCCGCCATCCGGAGTCAGAACCGGTATGACCGCGAAAGTTACTATCAAGTCAGAATTTATCCAAAACACCTTGCAGATTCCCCTCACTGCTATCTTTCGTAAAGAAGGTATATCTTTTTGTCTGGTTGGTTCTGAGGTGGATGGCATGGATATTCGCGAAGTAAAGCTTGGATCTTTCAATATGAACAAGGCTGTGGTATTGGAAGGATTGAAAGCAGGTGAAAGGGTTGTGCTTAATCCTGATCACTTCCTTGCAGACCTTGAACTTTTGAGTAGGCAGTCATTGGCAAAAAAGTAAGGTTTTCTCCATAGTTTCAAAACTGCGAATGTGCTGATCATTTTTCATGAAGCTCGCATTTAGCCTTTGTTCCCTTTCCAAAATTTATGAAATGGGTGAAGAAAAAATTGTAGCCCTCGATGCAGTTAACTTAGAGGTCCCGGAGGGCGACTATGTGGCGATTATGGGACCATCTGGTTCAGGAAAAAGCACGCTTCTCAATTTGTTGGGATGTTTGGATCGTCCAACTTCAGGTAAATATGAATTATCAGAAACTTCCGTTGAAACTTTAGATGATCAGGAACTTTCATCTCTGCGAGCCAAATCCATAGGCTTTATCTTTCAATCTTATAATCTAATTCCCTACCTTTCCGTTCTGGAAAATATTGCCTTACCGGCAAGTTATAAGAAAGACTCCCTACTCACCCTTGATCAAACAAAGGCACTGGCCAATCGGGTGGGTTTGGAAGACCGTCACGATCATCTCCCGTTACAATTGTCAGGCGGGCAACAACAACGAGTGGGGATTGCCCGTTCGCTTGCCAATGATCCCGCTTTTATTCTTGCGGATGAACCTACGGGTAACCTGGATTCAAAAACCACTAAGGAAATACTTGGCTTACTGGATGAGTTTAATGGCAATGGGAAAACCATTGTTTTGGTTACCCATGAGGAAGAGGTAGCTTCCCGTGCCCATCGAGTGATTAGGATGCTTGATGGCAAGATTGTGAGCGATGAGCGTATCAGGGAATCCAACTCAGTCAGTAGGCACGATGTCGATTCCAGTACTGCTCTGCTTTCTTCCCCCCAAAACCACCTCCAAAGATTCCTGGGAAATCTGTGGAAAAGCGCATTTCAAAGCATCATTACTCATCCCCTTCGTTCATTACTCACGGGATTGGGAGTATTTATCGGTGTGGTCAGTGTGGTGTGGCTTCTTGCCATAGGTGAAGGGATTGCCGAGCAAGCAGAGGGAGAGATCATGGAGCTTGGAGCAAATAACCTCATTGTTTCCAGTAAAAGACCGCCGGAAGAAGAAAGGTCGAGTAAAGGAGCCTATTTTTATTCTTACGGTTTGACTGAAAATGATTACCGTAAGATTTCTAAAATCGTCCCTCATATCTCAGCTGCTTACCCCACCCGGGAGTTGGATCGGAGGCGGGTCTTTACCAAAGACGGTTCTCAGCGGGCTGAACTGCTGGGGTGTTTGCCTAATTATCGTGCCTTACACGATCTCGTTTTGACGAAGGGTCGTTTCATTAGTGAAGAGGATAATCGGGGTGAATCAGAAGTTTGTGTTCTTGCCAGTAGCCTTGCCCGAACTCTTTTTCCGTTTGGAGACTCGCTTGGAAAGCCCGTCAATATAGGGGGTAATTTGTACACGGTCATTGGTGAAGTCGCTCCAAGAACGAATTTGAATGATACGGGCGAACTTGGGTTTAAGGAATTATTTGAGGACAATGTTTATTTGCCGCTCGCCACTCATTGGGCAAAAATCTTCGACTATTACTACCGCGGCTATGATGGTAGTCATTTACTTTCTAAACTCATTTTAACCATCGATGAGCAAAGTAAATTAATCACGGTTGCTCAAATGATCAGGGATCTTTTACAGAAGGATCATGGAATGGAAGATTTCCAAGTGACAGTACCGCTCGAATTAATGGAACAAGCTGAAAGAGCAAAGATGACATTTGTAGCACTGATGGGCTTAGTTGCCGGTATTTCCCTTTTTGTTGGAGGCGTTGGAATCATGAACATTATGTTGGCAACCGTGACTGAACGCACCCGGGAGATCGGAATACGCCGAGCTATCGGGGCCAGGAAAAAGGATGTTGTTTTTCAATTTCTTGTTGAAACCACTGTGCTCACCGGAATCGGTGGTCTGGCTGGAATACTGGTTGGGCTTCTCTGCGAGCCCGCTTACAGGACAGTACTTGAAATGATGGAAAAGCTGTCACCGAATTTATATGAATCCTTACCCCCTTCCATGCAGAATATGACCCCGGTTATGGTTCCATGGGCTCTTCCATTGGTTTTCGGCATTGCCGTACTTACTGGTTTAGTTTTTGGGCTCTATCCGGCAAGAAAGGCAGCTCAAATGGATCCAGTCGAAGCCCTACGACATGCCACCTAATCCTGCGAACCCTTGTTTGCAGACTGGTCTTACAAATCTTTGGTATCCCCTAATTCCAATTGATGTATAGTGCGGGTCCGTAGTGGCGGGCCATGGACCCCCATGATGGGTCGCAAGCCCAGGAACAACTCCAGGCGGAAAACCATTCCAAAGGATGCGCCCAGCCTTGGATTCAAGAATTGGCAAGAGAGTGGAGGCGTAAATTCTGTCATTATCAGCTGCAAGCATGGAACCTGTAAGACTGCCCTCCAAAGACCTGGCGACCGCAAGCATTTCGGGGAAATCCCGGGCAATGATCAGAATGGAGGCGGGTCCGAAAGCTTCGGCCTTTAATTCAGAAACGGCAAGAAAATCCTTGGCTGCGACTTTGAAGATCCGAATCCGTCCACTTCCGTTAGCTGATGAAATTTCTGATTGAGCGATCATATCCAGGTATTGTGCTAAGTGCTGGGAGGTCTTTTCGTAGTTTTGGAATACATCTTGGTTGAGCATGGGTAGTGTTTCCTTTCCTGAGACATATGCCTGCAATGATTCTTTGAATTTTTGGTCAAAGGATTCTTCCAGAATGATGAGGGCACCGGGTTTGGTGCACATTTGTCCGCAGAATAAATTCACCGCATCGATGTAGGAACCAATCAGTTTTTCTCCCTTTTCCCTAAGGGCAAAAGGTAGAGCAAAGACAGGGTTTAGGCTTCCCATTTCCGCATGAAATGGAATTGGTTTAGTTCTGGATTTCGCAACCTTCGAAAGGGCTTTTCCGCCCTGAAGCGAGCCGGTAAAGGCGACGCATGCCGTTTTTGGATGAGAAACCAAGGCTCTCGAGACACCATGACTTTCTCCGTGGAGTAAAGTGAAGCAACCTTCTGGCATGTTCGATTCTTTTTTGGCCATATTTACCAGTTCCCCAAGGAGTTGGCAGGTCCGGGCATGCCTCGGGTGAGATTTAACCACCACCGGGCAGCCAACTGCAAGTGCACTTGTGGTATCCGTACCCACAACTGAGATGGCAAGGGGGAAGTTGCATGCTCCGATGACCACCACCGTTCCGACCGGATGATTCTCTTTCTGCATCTCAGGCTTGGCATTGGGTTCTCGGTTAGGCTCTCCCTCCTCACAGCTATTCTCTTTCCATTCTTCCTTCTCGGCAAGAACCGCAAAAAGTCTGATCTGATCGATTGTCCGGGAGCATTCTCCTTCCAGTCTTTCAATCCCTAAGCTCGTTTCCTGCTCGGCCATTGCAATGACTGATTGACGATGCGTTGCTAAATTTTCCGCGATTCTTCGGAGGAATCCTGCTCTTTGCTCTCCTTTTTTTTTACTGAACTCGATGAAACAGGATTGAGCTGATTCGAGAGTTTGATCGATGACTTCGAAAGTCGCATCCGGAAATGTAGGTGGTCCCATAGCCTATAGATACATACTATCGTAAATATCGGCAATTTTTCGAATCGACAAAGCATAGGCAGCGGTTCGACGGTCGTGGATCATTGGATTATTTAGGTGTTGTTCCCTGACTTCGTTGTAAGATTCGCGCATCGTATCGTCCAATCCTGAGCGTACGAGATTGATTTCATTGGGGCCTTCAAGCAGTTGCTCTTTGGCATACTGATCCAAATTTTTACCAAGGGCTCTTTCCATAAGTTCGATAATTTTTTGGCTTTGGGCCTCAGCAAATCTTCGATCCATTCGCCCAAATTTAACGTGGGATAAATTCTTGAGCCATTCAAAATAGGATACGGTCACTCCACCTGCGTTCAGGTAGGCGTCGGGAATAATAAATATGTTTCTTTGGTTCAGGATTTGATCCGCTTCATAAGTCACTGGTCCATTGGCTGCTTCCGCCAGAACCTTACATTGGAGATGAGGGGCATTTTCTTCGGTAATCACTCCCTCCATGGCCGCGGGGATTAAAATATCGCATGGGTGGGTTAATATTTTCGCACCATCCGGTTCAAAGGTGGCATTGGGAAATCCTTCGACTTTCCTATTTTCCTGTTTATAGGCTGAGACTTCCTCGACGGGAAGACCTGACTTGTTAATGATGGCACCATCCCTTTCGATGATAGCAATAATTTTGGCCCCATCTTCTTCCTCCAAAAACTTAGCCGCATGATAACCGACATTACCAAGTCCCTGAATGATGATTGATTTTCCCTGCAGGGATCCCTCCAAGCCGGCGTCTTTTAAATCTCCGGGATTCCTGAAAAATTCTCGTAGTCCATATTGAACTCCTCGTCCCGTGGCCTCAATTCTCCCCTCAACTCCGCCAAAATGAACCGGTTTCCCGGTTACGCATCCTTTGGCATTGATGTCAGAAGGGTGGAGTCTCTGATATTCATCCGCAATCCAGGACATCATTCTTTGACCGGTTCCCATATCAGGTGCGGGAACATTGAGTCCGGGGCCTAAAAATCCTCTTTTATCAAGTTCTTGCGTAAATCGACGGGTGATATGCTCGAGTTCGTCGATGGTGTAATCTTTGGGGTTTATTTTTAGGGCACCTTTCGATCCAGCATAGGGCACATTGACAATCGCGCATTTATAGGTCATCAAGGCGGCCAATGCTTCCACCTCCTGCTGGTCGGCAAAAGGAGCGTAGCGAATTCCCCCCTTTGCCGGTAGGATATGCTCACTATGGGTAGCCCGCCAACCTGTGAAAATTTCATATCTACCCCGTAATTCAACCCCAAACTTCATTTCACAGATTGCATTACAAGTACGAATCTGATGAGCCAGACCTTTGGGAAGCTCCAGAGCCTTGGCCGCCCGATTAAAGCACAGGTCTACACTCTCAAGGAAGGAAGTTTTGTTTGTAGAATTCATCTATGTTTCCTGAAGAAAAAAAAAGATTTATTCAAACAAGAAGAATGAAGTTTTGCGTAGGACCAAAAAACCCGCATGGAAGCGGGATATTTTAAAATTTGTTGAGAGAGTAAATTCTACCAGTCAGAACCTTGGGATGGACTATCCTCTTTGGGTCGAGCCTCATTCACGCGAAGAGGTCGGCCTTCCATCTCATGACCGTCCATGGCTTCAATGGCTTTGTTTGCTTCTTCGTCATTATTCATGGTGACAAAGCCAAACCCCTTTGATCTGCCAGAGTCACGATAAGTGATGACTGATGCCTTTTCGACACTTCCATAAGGGCCGAATGCTTCGGCGAGTTCCTGATCCCTCACGGACCAAGGAAGATTTCCAACATATATTTCCATTTTTGTAATTATTTTTGTTTTAACCTAATTCCTTTCAGATTATTGGGGTCATGTGTTGATGATGATCTGAGATTTAAATCTGAAAAAGAATAATTAATCATGTAAAACTACCTATAAAGATCAATGGTAAAGCATTCCTTAAAAATGGAATTTAAAATTTTGATGCGAAATTATTTTTTGTAAATAACTACTCGAACATTTCTGATCCAACTCATGAGTATTTACTGGGAGATTCGATTTACATTTTATTCATCGATTATAATTTCTTCTTACCCTCCCATATGATTAGACTCAAAATTCTAATTTTTCTTGTAACTGTTTTCCCTTTCCTTTTTGCAAAAGCAGAAGAAGATTTCACCAGATAAGTTTTGCCCACTCTTTCAAATATATGTTTTGCCTGCCATGAACCTGTATGCTCAATTTCTCGTTCCAACATGGCTCTCGTGATTTGGGCACTAGGGATGCGGGTTCAATACCACCTAACGGCTAAACTAGCCATGTTACCAAATGGAGTACTATTGTGATCAGCAATCCTTCGATCTGCTAAATATTAATCCATAAATAATTCAAAATAGGATTGTAACTTTCTAGTTAAGGGTACTGGTCTATGGGATCAATCGAGCCAAAAAGCAAGTTGGAGAAGCCGCTTAAGCAAGGATCTACCCTTTTTTAGATGCAGGCCATAGGTCACGGGGTCAACAATTTGTGGGATAATCCCTCTCTTAAGGACAAGTTGTTAGGGCTTCGCTCGATTTTGATGAAGTAATTGATTGAAATGATCAAACTAAGTCTTTTCCCGTAAAGTCACATATACTATTTCTGCCTCAGGGAGAGTTTTCGGGGCGTCTTGAATATTTGAATCTAAAAAATAATCAGAAAGATTAAATTGGAATCTTTCATCTTTACATGAACGTTACAAGAGTGAGAAAAAAAATTCAGATTTTTGTCATATTCTAGCGACTTCAGGTTATAAAAGTATAACTCTATTCTTTTGTTCATGGGCAAGGAACGAAAGTCTAGTTTCGAAATGAGACGCATGGTTCGGGCAAACCATGCGTCTTTTTTTGTGATGAGACTTTTTCCAATTTATTAATTTGATAAGATCGGAATTTGCAAAAAATTATTGAATACCACCTCGCCATGATTTTCGAATGAAGCATACTCTTTTTTACAAATGACAGTTATTTCAGAACTTACAGATCCCTCATCAACGGCCCTCGAATCAATCAATCAGCTCCTACCCCAATTATCGTCCAAAGCCAGCCCAATAACCATGGAAAGACTTTCAGAATTAGTTGGCTCGGGGAGTACGATGATATTTATTTGCACCAATGAAGAGGCCAAAATTGTGGGAATGCTGAGCTTGGTGATCATGAAAATACCAACTGGAAACAAGGCATGGGTCGAGGATGTGGTGGTGGACCAGAATGCCAGAGGACAGGGACTGGGAAAGTCTTTAATGGATCATGCACTTGCAGAAGCAGGGAAACTTGGAGTGAAAACAATTGATCTTACATCCAGGCCCAGTCG
>CACMQL010000050.1 GCA_902615835.1 uncultured Verrucomicrobiota bacterium | reverse complement strand
ACAGTTGTTTTATGAGGCAGTGCGGCTGGAGGCCACCGGTAATATCGATCTGGCCATTGAAAATTATGAGAAGATCACCAATCAGGCAAGTTCTGCAAATCTGCATGGAAACCTGGCTAACTTATACTTCAAGAAAAGCGATTACAGCCGATCAATTCTGCACTATCGCAAAGCCCTACTCTTAGATGCGAATAACCAGGAATTTATATCCAACCTCGCTTATGTATGCAGTATAGCCAATGTGCAAAACACAGAACATCCAAGGCACCTAATGATCGGTGGTTTTTCCGCAAATTTTTGGAAGGGGTTTTTGATACTCTTTATATGGTGCGGTCTTTTTCTGATAAGCTTTTTGTTTTTTCGACGAGCTGCCGGCAAATCGATCACACTTGTCTGCTTGGGCTGGCTCGGAGGAGTTCTTCCGCTTGCTTTAGTTGTTTTTTATTCTTCCAAACAGGAAAATCTTGCTGAAAGACAGGTGATCGCATTGCTTCATAAAGACAATGATGACACAAATGCATCCGCTTCGGTTGCCCTGAGAAGGTTTGCGGCTTCTTCAAGCACGGCTAATGCATCCGTTCGTCCGGGAGAGTCTCTTTTTGTCAATGAATCCCAATTGGGTGGGTTTCAATCACACCAGGGGGAAAATGCTCAGAATTGGCTCCTGGTACGATCAGCGGACCGCCTGAAAAAAGGTTGGGTTCGACGGGATGAGGTCGGTTGGGTTGTGCAAAACTAGATTAATTGAGAGGGATCAATTTTCTCGATCGAAACAAAATTCACTTTATAATCTTCGAGCAAAGATTTTCGCAATTCCTCGGGTAGCTGATTGACCTTTTTACTTATCTCAGCCTGATCTTGTATTTGCCTATTTTCTTGGGAATCCGGGTCCCCCTTCCCCTTTGTTTTGTTTTGATTCGCAACTGGTTCAGCAAGTTCTTTTTCGTCTGGTTTTTCTGCGTTAACAGGAACTGACGAAGAGTTTTCGAACCCCACAATAGAGCCCGTTTCTGCGGGAGTAGGGTAAAAACCTTTCTCGAAGTCTGGGCTATGAATCAAAGCTTTTGACTCCGCTATTTTGGGGAATTCAGTTTTTTTTTTAAAATCCTCCACAGGTAACACTTTGGATATTCTGCGAATTACCTGATCAATCGATCGGGACTTCCCAGACTCCACTGCTCGAAAAAGAGTAACTTCAAAATTCGTCTTTTCGGAGAGACCCAGCCTTACCAGTTCGTCTCCATCTCTCAATGCATCGAGTATTCGAACAATTTGCTCGGGGTAGCTATCATTATCAGCTTCATTGAGTTCCGTAACCAGTTTTTGCCTAAAATGGTCGCTCAGGTCTTGGAGTGCCCGATAAAAATCCAAGCCTTCCATTGAAAATGCGTCCGTTTCTTTCAAAATTAATTCATAATCGGAGGCTAAGATAGCTCTCCCCAGGGATTCAATTCTTTCGGCAGCCACCAAGCCGTAGACTTCCAACACATTTTGTTGAGTGATCGAATTCCCACAGAATGAAATCATTTGATCGAGGATACTTTGTGCGTCTCTCATACCCCCCATAGCCATTCGGGCGATTGCCTCCAGTGCGGACGGATCCACTTCTATTTTTTCTTGAATGCAGATTTCTTTTAATTTTGTGGAAATAAGATCAATTGGAATTGAGCGAAATTCAAAACGCTGACATCTAGAAACAATCGTTGGCAAAACTTTATGCGATTCGGTCGTGGCAAAAACAAACTTCACATGGGGAGGTGGCTCCTCCAGGGTTTTAAGGAGGGCGTTAAACGCGGCTTGACTAAGCATGTGCACCTCATCTATCACATAAATCTTAAACCTACACTGAGCAGGGGCGTATTGGCATTCATCCCGCAAGTCCCTAACTTGATCAACTGAATTATTGGAAGCCCCGTCAATCTCGATCACATCCAGGCAACGACCTTCCATGATCGCGTTTCCAATTTCAGAGTCACTCGGAACCTCGAGTGAAGGTCCGTCTTCCCAATTAAGTGACTTCGCAAAAAGCCTGGCAGAAGTTGTTTTTCCCGTTCCCCTGGGTCCAACAAAAAGATAAGCGTGGGCAATCCTTCCCCTTTCAATTGCATTTCCAAGTGTTTTCACCACATGTTCCTGTCCGACTAATTCGGAGAACTGTTGCGGTCGCCATCTGCGGGCAATGACCTGATATGAAGAATCTGCCATGTTCTCTATTTGTTCATTATTTGAAAAACAGGCAAGAGAAAGAAGCGGCTAAGAAATGACCAGGCACAAAAAAGGCCAGGCACCCCACAGCACACGCTTCTCTTAACTACCGCTGCTTCCTTCCGGACCTGACGGGGTTCGTTCGAGATGCGTCGCATGGGACCCGGCCTTTAATTACCTTAATTTAAATTTTGGGCAACTGGCAAACTCTTTCAGCCACATTTCCTTAGTCTTATTCCTTCGGTAAACTAATTTGGTTTTGCCATCTGGGGTAATTTTAAGAATAATTAATCTCATGGGAAATTCTTTCGGAACCATGTTTCGCATCTCTTCTTGGGGGGAAAGCCACGGTGGTGGAATCGGAGTGGTCGTAGATGGTTGTCCACCCAGAATGGATCTTACTGAAGAGGATATCCAACCTTGCTTAGACCGCCGAAGACCCGGGCAAAGCAAACTCACTACCCCCAGAGACGAAGCAGACCAAGTTGAGATTTTATCAGGTACTTTTGCAGGAAAGACCCTTGGAACGCCAATCGCACTGCTGGTGCGAAATAAAGACGCCCGCCCCCAGGCTTATGAAGAAATGAAGACCAAGTTTCGTCCATCCCACGCGGATTTTACCTACCAAAATAAATTTGGTATTCGTAACCATGAAGGCGGGGGACGATCATCCGCCAGGGAAACGATCGCCAGAGTCGCAGCCGGGGCCATTGCACAGAAGTTTTTATCAGTTGATCAGGTCAAGATCACGACTTATGTGGACCGCATTCATGATATCGAATGCCCCGAGTTGGAGGAAGTTCCTAAGCTGGAAAGCATCGAAGCCTCCCCTACCCGTTGCCCACACCCGGAAACCGCATCCAAAATCGAATCTCGAATACTCGAAGCCAAAAAGGCAGGCGATTCAGTGGGCGGAACTATAATGTGTCGGGTGAACGGTCTCCCCATTGGATGGGGAGCCCCCGTTTTTGACCGACTCGAAGCTGATTTGGCAAAAGCTATGATGTCACTCCCAGCGACCAAAGGATTCGAAATCGGTAGTGGGTTCAAAGGGACTTATCTGAAAGGCTCCGAACACAACGACTTATTCGAAGAAAGGGAAGGAAAAGTAAGGACTAAGTCAAACCGTTCGGGGGGTGTCCAGGGCGGAATTAGTAATGGGGAGGAATTATACTTTCGTATTGCTTTCAAACCCACGGCTACAGTCTTACAAGTGCAAAAAACCGTCAATGAAGAAGGCGAAAATACTGAACTTATGGGAAGGGGAAGACACGACCCGTGTGTTTTGCCAAGAGCAGTGCCGATTGTGGAAGCGATGACCGCATTGGTCTTAATCGATCATAGAATGAGGCACCATGCTCAATGCTTTTCTTTCACAGATGAAGGATAATGGGAGTTATTTCTTATATGTGATCATTGAAAATCCCGATTCCGGGGGCTTTGAATTTTTATTGAATGGGTTGATTGATTCAAACGAAGAAAATTTTCATTTCTTTCTTCCAGAGTCTGTTCGAAACAAAATAAATCCTGAATATAAAAAGCATTCTTCTTATTGGTCGGATAATAAAGAGTCCTCCAATTTGTCATTCAATCTAGATAAAAATGAAGAAAATACTGATTTATTTCTATTCTTCTCCCCTTTCATAAATTTAAGTGATCAATTTGAATCCCTTCTCGATCAAATCGAAAATGTAAATGTGATTCAAATTGCGAGAGTTATTTCCTTTGTAAATGCCAATATTACATCCGATCTTTCACCGAATCTCCTGTTATGGTTGGATGCAGTAGCACATTTTTCGGATGTATTATGCTTTTCCAACCGAACCAATCAAAACGGGAAATCGGTAAAGATGATAATAGATCGATATGAGGATATGTGTTATCCAATGGAAACATATTTGATTTCCCAAAATAAAAAGGGCAAAATTTTGAACATCCTCAACCCCACCGCACGCAGAATTAGTCATATATTCGATTCTCCTGATTTACTCGACACCGAGGAAACACCTCTCAAAGATCCATATTTGAAAAAATTAATTACCGGTAAAAGAGAAAAAGTAATTCCAATACCCTTTCCCCAATAATTCTACACTCGACAATTACTCTAAAGACATTTTCCTATGTTAGTTTGTTGCCGGGGTGGCGGAATTGGTAGACGCGCTAGATTCAGGTTCTAGTGTCCGCAAGGACGTGCGAGTTCAAATCTCGCCTTCGGCACCAAACTTTTAAAAAAAAATTCTTTTTAACAAAAAGCTTGTCTTCAACTAAAAAATTGAAATAAAGAACTATCATGAATCTTAAAACTTTAGTCGCATCACTTGCACTCCTACCTATATCACTTATCTCCTTCACATATGGGCAAGATGAAAGTGGCGGCGAACAAAGCCCCGCTGAAAGCTCGGTGACAGGATCTTCCAGCGAGCCGGTCGTTAACGCTCCCAGCAGTAATGACAGCAACCCGATTATTTCCATAGTAAGACTAGGCCTTCCCATTGAATCGGCACTCACTTTTGCCCTAACGGATGTTTTTGCATTGGCTTCATCTTCCAAAGATTTTTCGACTTTCCTTGGTGCTTCTGAATTAGTTGCGAGTGGTGTTGATCTTAATTTTGTCACAACTGGATTGGACATTGGTGTGTCTGTACTTGATATTAAATCAGCTAATGTTGCTGGAGTGTCTATCAACGATCTCGTCACTTCCATTACTTTAGGTTTAAGTATCGATCAATTAATCGACGCCACCGCCAAGGGAATAGACCTTACCACGTACAAAGATTTAGTTGATTCAGGTGCTTCTACAGACCCTTTACTTTCTAGTTATGCAGATACATTCAAACTCACCGACATCACAAAATTGATTGCTTCAATTGAAACAGTAATCGCGGCTAAATCGGACACCTATGCTGTGAGTGACTTTCAGGTGGCACTGAATTCAGCTGTCACAGTTGCTAATTCTCTACTCAAGGATGTGGTTGTTACTTCTTCTCTGCCAACTCCCATTACTGTGAGCACCCTCACCTCCAACGGTTACAACTACGAACTTGTCCGACTTCTAGTCGAATATGGTGCAATCGGTTCCAAAGGATCTTCTCTTGCCAATGAAATTTTAGGTGAAAGCTACAGTTCATTCTCCTCAACCGGTTCCCTTTCCGCTCTCGCCAGTACATCAGGTTATCTTTCGTATTTAAAAACTTTGACCGGTTCAGCGACATTTGGCGATATTGATTCCGAATCATCTGTTCTGTCTGTTCCCACCGATAACATAATGTTGGCACCTGGCTCAAATATAACCATTGGACAAACATCCACATCATCAACCATAGATGTTAAGGATTTGCTAACCACTTCAAACGGGGTTGATGAAAAAAGAAAGATCCTCATCGTTGGGGCTGCCAAAGATTTAAATGTTGCTGGTGATGTCACTTTTACCAATGCTACTAATGATGTGGAAGACCATGCTCTAGTGCTTGGGGCTGCAGACGAAGTCAAAGTTGATGGTAGCGATATTACCTACACCGGCTCCAACCTTGCTATTGGAGCAGGTGGTGATGACCTAACCAAGGAATCGAACATGTATCTTCATAACACTAACATTACAACGGGGGGCAATTTAGCAGCAGGAACTCTTGGAAAACTAAGTATATCCAGTGCAAATTTCACTGTGGGTAACGGAGGTAAGAATTCTGACCCAGACAATGTATATCTCTACGCCAATGAATTAATCCAAGTTAATGGACTTGGGTTCTCTGGTTCGAGACTTGATGATGTCTACATGGAAGCGATTACGATTAATTTGAAAGATGTTGCATTCCCAAATACCGCAGATGTCATCCTAAAAAGCAGGGACGGATCTCTTCATTTTGACTCCTACAGTGCACCAATTGTTGGAGGTGTTAATATGACGAATGTTTCACATGGAATTACTACACTCAATAGTGGTCATTTCGATGGAGTCCCTGGTCACCACGATTCTTCCATCCGTTTACCAAACGGAAAGGCTGCCGTTAAAATCCGCAAGCAGTACTAATTATTAGAAATCAGTTATAAAAATGAAACATACCATAAAATACCTTATAGCTGCAATCTCAGTCTTCGAAGCAACCGCACAAAATGCAGAACAAATCCAAGCTCGCTCCGAAACCGCAGATCGCCCTGATCCAACTGCCATTGTTCAGGAAATTTCTAAAGGTGCTGAAGATGTTAACCCTACTGCTGCCAGTGATACTGGAGCACAACGACCCGTTCTCCTTAAGAAAAATGGGGTATCCTCCTTTTTTGGTTTCGATTCAAAATATTTTTATCGCCAGAATCCTTTAGCCACTGAGAGTTCCCAAAAACAGCCCACAGGTATGTGGACTAATACCTTTTTCGGTGGAGCTGGACTCGGAGTGTACGATGCGGATTATGCCGTTGTGACTCCTTATGTTGGAGCAAGTTGGACGATAAATGATTACATAGAAGGAAAACTTGGTAAATTTAATTATAATTCCACCAGTGCCTATGCCTTGTTATTAGCACAGTATGAAAACGGCTGGTCCTTGCGGGTTGGGGTTAATTATGCGAGTGATCGCAGTACTGATAATGACACTGAGGATTACAGCGATATATCACCTTCTGTCGGTGCTCTTAAGGCTTATTCGGTCAACGAAAACATCCTTGGAATTTTTGATGCTGCATTGTCCACCCATAACACAGATTCGGTTTTTCTTCCTGGTCTTGGCGGTGCTGATGCTCCTAGCAAGTTGGACAACACGGAGGCTTACGCTTCTTATGGTCTTGTTTACACAATGAACCAGTTTGTGATTTCGCCCAAATATAAAGCCATTTATAAAAAATACGACTCAGGCCTCAACGACGGAAGAAAAGATGTCATCCATAATCTTACACTAAAGGTTGAAAGAGAGATTTCAGAGTCTATCAAACTCACTGCTTTTGGAGGATATACTAAGAGAAATTCTAGCGGAGTCAATACAAGCTATGATTATAGCAGTTACGACGCTGGGGTAGGTTTGGGCCTTATGTCCCGATTCTAATTTAACTTGTTTAGATCTAGCTCCCACAAATACATTTTAGCCACTGTATTCCCAGTGGCTTTTTTGTTTGCCAATAGCCCTATGTCGTCCTTTGTTTCGGGAAAGGTAGAAATAGTTGATCCTCAAAAAACTGGAGTCAGTTCTATTAGCAGCCTTGAAGTAAATTCTACCATTCAATCAGATTTTATTGTCGCCACCGGTAAAGGGTCACGGATGGAAGCGAAGGATGATCCGGTCACTTGGCGGTTGGGAAGCCTAAGCGTGGGTAAATGGATTTCCAGAAATAATTTTTGGTTACATTCAGGTAGTCTTTTATTCTGCTCAGACAGTAATACATCCATCGTGATTTCGACAACGGGTTCAACGGCTACCTTTGAAGGCAAGGGAACGGTAATCATCGAAGCCACCAAAAATGGTGGATTTAAGTTTATTCCCCTTGAAGGAAAAGGAGTTATTTCATCGACCAAGGGTGGCGTGAAGAAAATTATCGGGGGCAGGTTGTTGCTAATTTTAGGAAATCCCTCTGAATTCGGAAACGCTTATGACATTGACCTCAATCTTCTGCTTCGATCAAGCAGGCTCATTAATTCATTTCCAGACCCACTTTCCTCCTTCCCTAAGATCGGACTCGCTATTTATATTCAGGAATTGAAACTGAAAGGGAAATACAATGCTTTGATTGGGGATGCTACGAGCAATAAAAATCTTCAGATGTGGAAATTTGGTAAAAATACTGGCGTAGAACCTCCAACCAAACAGCGTTCAGAGAGTAAGAAGGGATTCTTTAAGGGTTTTTTTGGTAAGGATTGATTTTTAAATGACCCTACAATTGAAGTTTCTTTTTTCATTTCTTTCTTTAATTTGTGGTAATTTATACAGCTCTTCCGTTAACCTAAAGCAAAAGGCGTTAAGAGGTGATGTCAATGCACAGGTAAGGTTAGCTTTTATTTATGTAAACAAAAAGCCCACAGAGTGGAATCGTGCGAATTATTGGTTCCAACAAGCCTCAGAACAAGACCAAACCGATGCCTGTTTTTGGCTCGGACATATTTTTCAGCACGGGCTGGGGACTCCACTTAATCTGTCTAAGTCGATTTATTTTTATGAAAAAGGAGCTTCCCTTGGCTCGACTGACTGTTCGAAGGCACTCGCTTTACTCTATCAAAAACAATTCAAAATGATTCAATCCCATGCGTGGAAAATCATTTATTTAGATGCATTGTACGACCAATTAGGCCAGTCTGCATTGGATATCATTCTTCCATTGAGTAGTTTTGAAATGGAGGAAGCCAACCTGCTTGCCGCCGAAATCAAAAATTCTTGGCTAGTAAAAAATGAAAGTCCAATTCTTGATCCAAAAGCAAAAGCACCCATATTTGGAGATTTTACGCTAAAAAACGGAACTGTGTACAAGGGTTCCATTTTAAAGGGAAAACCACATGGATACGGAATGAAGAAATCCAGTGGTGGTGAATCCTACTTCGGGTACTTTAAGGATGGATGGATACATGGCTCAGGCACACTATTTACCAGTGATGGCCAAATTATATTCAAAGGTGGGTGGTCGCATGGAGTTCCGCTACCCAAATAAAATTCATTGCCACAAAGTAGTAGCCTTCTTCATTTGGAAATCGAAATAAAAAAGGCAGAGAGCTCTACTTTTACTGAGTCTCACTTTTTTCGTTATGATGATCCACTACGGTCTTCACATAAATCTTCGTTGCGATAATTCCTAAAATAACCGAAAATATCATAATTAAGGGCACCAGCATTACGGGTAAGCGGTTCTTGGTGTGTCCAAACTTGGGATCGTCAATAAAGTCCATC
>CACMQL010000049.1 GCA_902615835.1 uncultured Verrucomicrobiota bacterium | reverse complement strand
AAATCAACTCCCTTTCGGATGGTACCATAACTTTGAACGGTTCTCCCATACCGGTTGATGATCCTTTTGAACTTACCCAACTAATCACCAACCTTTCGAACACGAAGAAACTCCGGGACACCCTCATTCAAACAGGACAAAAAAGGGAGGAGGCGGAGCTGAAAGTGGAGATTGAAACGGATGGCTTGTCTGATCACCAAACTTTTGTCAGCATTTTGAATGCATGCAGTGCAGCCAATATTGATAAAGTCTCCCTGATGATTCCCTGAGGGGGGAACTTCCCGCCAAGTGGACATTGTCCGAAAATTTTTGCACACCCGAATGCGGGTAAGTGATCTGGAACAAACCGTTAATTTTTACCAAAAGGTTTTTGGGTTGGAAGTTACCCGCAGGCATGAATCGCCCCGAGGATCCAAGTTGGTCTTTTTAAAAGTTCCCAACAGTGATGAAGAAATTGAACTTACCTATTTCCCCGGTTCCGGTCCCGTGAAGGTTCAGGAAGATTTGATGCACCTTGCTTTTGAGGTAGCAGATATGGATAAATTTGCAGAACATATTGAAGAGGTGGGTTTTGAATTCAGTGACGGGCCTACCAAAAGTTCTTCCGGTTCGACTTTTGCGTTTGTCGACGCACCGGAAGGCTATGAGGTCGAGGTGATCGAAAAGCCCAAGTAAGTTTCAGCCATTTTTTCAGTGCATACGGTTTTAATCCTGATGGGTGTTTCCGGTTGTGGAAAATCATTCATCGGGCAGAAGTTGGCGAAGCAGCTAAACTTTAGCTTTGCGGACGGGGATGATTTTCATTCCAATCAAAACAAAGATAAAATGCATCGGGGCCTTCCACTGAAGGACGCAGATCGTCTGACTTGGTTGCATGAATTACAGGCTTTTCTCGGTGGTTCTGACAGATCAACCATTCTCGCGTGCTCTGCCCTTAAAAGATCCTATCGGGATATCCTCCAAGCTCACTCTCATCAGACCATTTTCATCCATTTGACAGGTTCTCATGATCTTTTACAGGAAAGATTAGAGGGTCGAAGAGGTCATTTTTTCCACCCTGCCTTACTGGAGGATCAGCTTGCCACCCTCGAATCCCTACAGACCGATGAAAAGGGCTTCTCTGTTAAGATTGAGCAAAGTTGGCAAAAAATTATTGCAGAAATCGAAACCAGACTGAAGGATATAGCCTTCTCATAAATGAAAAAAACACTTCTAATTTTTATATTACCGGTTCTGGCATGTACGCTTGTTTTCTCAAGCCCCGAGGGGCTCAAACAAGCTCCCTCTCCTTCAGGAAAAAAGGCGGACATAATTCTTTTTGACGGCAAGAGTCTGGATAATTGGGCCAAAACGGACTTTGCGGGGAAAGGCGAGATTTTTATCGATGGAAATGGCAGTTTAGTCCTCGAAATGGGAGCGGAACTTTCAGGGCTTCACTGGAAAGGCCGGGAACTACCCAAATCCAATTATGAAATTTCCCTCCAGGCTAAACGTACCATGGGGAGTGATTTTTTCTGTGGGCTTACCTTTCCGTATAAGGATTCTCATGCGACTTTGATCCTTGGGGGATGGGGCGGAGCATTAATTGGGATTTCCAGCCTGGATGATTTTGATGCTTCTGAAAACGAGACCGGTGATGCCTATGTCTTTGAAGATCATCAATGGTATGATATTAAACTCAGGGTAACCGATGCCGAGTTTACGGTTTGGATTGACGGTGAGTCGGTTATTGACTGTGAGGTGGAGGGTAGACGAGTAAGCATGCGTCCAGGCGAGATCGAAATGTCGGTTCCATTAGGGATTTGTACATTTGCCACCACGGGTGTCCTAAAAAATATAAAACTACGAAAACTCTGAACCGGTTTTCAAGCGGTCTATGATTTATTCCCCTTGGGGTGCAATTGTCCGCAGTTGGTATTAAGGTGAGGTTTTCACGAGTTAAGTTCTTCTGCCTGATAAAATTAAATTAGATTTTATAAGTTGAATGATAGTGTACTCTTCAATATGAAAAGGAGATGAAATTCCTCCAACCTATATCGTCCTTGACCTTGCTGATATTTTCTTTTCACGCAGGTTTTGCCCAAGAGAACGCCAATGAAAAAAAGAACGAACTGGTCTTGGTCAAGGTAGCATCCTTGAATACCATTGATGCCAATAAGGAATTTCAAAAGAATGTACAGTTAGTCCAGCAACAAAGGGCCTTAGCGGCGGAAGTTTTAAGTAAATTAGAAGTAAGCGAAAGTAAAAATGAGCAGGAACAGTTGAGTGCGCAGTTTGACTCGTTGCAAAAAAAACTTAATGAAAATAATCAACTTATGTTCCAGACTTATGGTTTCTCGCTAAACCGAAATTATGTACTAACAGTTGAGAAGTCTCACATCCATATGTGGGTTACCAAAGAAGAAGCGGAAGCAATTCAAAAACAATCCCCGGTTCAGAAAGCAGAGACAAAACCTGAGAAGGAGTCCGGGTTTCGTTCTCTTTTCAAAAAGAAAAAGTAGTCTCTACGGGTTATTTTCCTTGAGCCTCAACTGACCGCAGGCGGCATCAATGTCATGCCCCTTTTCCAGGCGCAGGGTAACTCTGTGCGCATGGCCTGCCTCGACCGTTTTTTGAAATAATTTTACCTGCTCAATCTCAGGCCTTTCCCAGTCAAGTCCCTCCACCCGGTTATAGGGAATGAGATTTACTTTCGCACGCAGGCGATTCGCATGTTGAGCGAGAAGCTCTGCCTGTTTCAGATCATCATTCACCCCCTTGATCAGAATATATTCAAGGGTGATCATTTTTTTCCTTTGTTCAATGAACTGCTCACAGGCATGAAAGAGTTCTTCCATGGGATAGCGTTCGTTGATGGGCATGATTTTTTTGCGGGTGTCATCATCTCCCCCGTGCAAGGAAATCGCCAACCTGATTTGAGCGGGATAATTAGCGAGTTCCAGAATTTTGGGGACCAGACCACTGGTTGAAAGAGTTACATGCCTGGCCCCGATGCCCAGGCCCTCAGGAGAGAGAATGGTATCGAGGGCAGGCAGCAGGGCTGGCAGGTTGGCCAGAGGCTCTCCCATACCCATAAATACGAGGTTATCAATTCTCCGTCCGGCTTCCTTTCTCGCCAAAAGGATTTGACCGACAATCTCACCCGTAGACAAGTTCCTTTTCAGACCGTCCAGACCACTTGCACAAAATTTGCATCCCAATGCACAGCCCACCTGGGTGGATACACAAAGTGTCAGCCTGGAAGCCCGGACTCCCTTGGTCCCCTCCGTGGCTCGAATGAGCACACTCTCAATCAATTGCTGATCCCGCAATTTCCAGAGAATCTTCTTGGTTGTATCACTCGAGCCCTGCACCTTTACCGCCTCCATCGGTAATAAATCCAGCCGTTGAGATAATTCAGACTTCAATGATTTGGGCAGGTTGGACATTTTATCCCAGTCCAAAAAACCTTTCTCAAAGATCCATTTTCTTACCTGTTCTCGTCGATACCTGGGTACTTCATCCCAGTCCCATTTTTCAAAAGGAGTGTCCAGCAATAATGGCTTATTGGAACTAACCACGAATCATAAATATGTTTTCTATCCTCGATGTGCAACGAGGATTAGCAGGACTTGGAGAGTCAGTTTTTTTGCTCAGGCAATCACCTGATGGATTGGTTCCGCCCCTTCAACCCCGACAAGGCTTTTATCCAGCCCTCCGTGGAAATAAGTCAGGTTGTTGGGATCCAGTCCAAGCTGGTGCAAGATGGTTGCATGCAGGCGTTTGACATGAAACCGGTCGGTTTCGGCCTGGCTCCCCAGTTCATCCGTTTCCCCAACGCTGATACCCCCCTTGATGCCGCCTCCGGCCATCCACATGGTGAATCCCCAGGAGTTATGATCGCGTCCGGTTCCTTCCCTGTACTCGGCCGTGGGCTGCCGGCCAAATTCTCCGCCCCAAACCACGAGGGTTTCATCCAGCAGTCCCCGCTGCTTCAGATCTTTGAGCAGGCCGGCAATCGGTTTATCCGTGTTACCGGCATGATAGGAATGATTCTTGACCAAGTCACCATGGGCATCCCAGTTATTATCATTGTGATGTCCGCCGGAATAAATTTGAACGAAGCGTACCCCACGTTCCACCAGCCGGCGGGCAAGCAGGCACTTCCGGCCAAAATCTTCCGTATTGGATCCATCCATGCCGTAAAGGTTTTTTACATATGTCGGCTCACTATCCACATCCACGGCTTCCGGAGCCGAAGCCTGCATTTTGTAGGCGAGTTCATACGAGGCAACCCGCGCAGCCAGATTGGTATTATCATACCTTTCGGAGAGGTGGCCTTCATTGATGGTCCGTAAATGATCCAGCATGGTCCGCTGCTGGGTCCTGGGGATCCCGTGGGAATTTTCCAAATCTAAAATTGGAGAGCCTTGTGAGCGTAAAACCGTTCCCTGAAAACTCGCGGGCATGTACCCGCTCGACCAGTTCTTGGCCCCACTGATGGGCCCGCCAGTTTTATCAAGCATCACCACGTAGCCCGGCAGGTTTTCATTTACACTACCAAGTCCATAATTTACCCAGGATCCCAGGGATGGATGCCCGGATAAAAGATTTCCGGCATTCATCATTAACATCGCTGATCCATGAATGGGGGATTCCGCTTTCATGGAATGAAGAAAGGCAATATCGTCGACACAGGATCCGACATGGGGAAATAGATCGGAGACATATTTCCCGCAATCTCCATAGGGCTTAAATTTCCATTTGGGACCCACCACCCGGCTTTCATTTCTTTTCCCGCCGCGGCCGAAGGTTTTTACCTTTATGGTCTTACCATCCAGGGGATAGAGTTCGGGTTTGTAGTCAAAGGTATCCACATGACTGGGACCACCGTACATGAAAAGGAAGATTACCGATTTTGCCTTGCCCGGTAAGGGTGGATTTTTGGGAGCGAGTGGATTGATGAACTGGGGAGCAGCCTTGGCCATCGCCTTGTTGGCAAAGAAACCATCCTGGGCTAACATCCCGGTTAATCCGAGAGCGGCAAAACCGCCTCCGATATCCTTGATAAATTCTCGGCGATGGGTTTGGTTGCAAAAGGTATTGGTGGGTTTATCCATTTTCATAATTAGTCTAGGTATAAAAATTCATTTAAATTGAGGGCAAGAAGGGAAAAACGTTCAAGGGCTTCGTGTTCACTCAGATTATGTGTCGAAATCAAATCATTTACTGCTTCCAAACACTGATCAATTTCGTTCTGTTTAACCGGCCGGGCATAGACAATTTGCAAAGCATTTTTGATTTGTTTACGGATGTTATTCCCCGCTTGTTCACGCAGTCTTTCAGCAAACAGCTTTGCCGAGTCGTTCATGAATTTACCGTTTAACATATTGAGAGCCTGGGTGGGCACGGTCGTGGTAAAGCGGACCGGGCAGGTGGAATCGGTATCCGCCATGTCATGATTAATCAGCAAGGGCATTTGCATGGAACGCATTACCTTAACATAGACACTTCTACGATTGGCTTCCTCGGGAGTGCAGGGACCCCAGCCTTTTCCTTTCACCGAAGAGCCAGCCAGGACAATGTCGGGAACCGGAGGGGTCACGCTTTGACCTCCCATTTCCAGGTTAATGGTACCACAGGCGTTCAAGACCGAGTCTCTCACTTCCTCCGAAGCCAATCTTCTCATGTCAAAACGCCAAAAGAAATTGTTTAAAGGATCCTGAGTCAGGCAATCATCATGGGGGGCCGAAGAACGACGATACGCCTCCGATGACATTATTAATGTGTGCATCGCTTTGATGTCCCAGCCTGACTCCATGAAGCGGATGGCCAGCCAGTCCAAAAGTTCCGGATGCGTGGGGATGTCTCCCTGGTAGCCAAAATCACTTGAGGATCTGACAATGCCCCGGCCAAAATGATATTGCCAAATTCGATTGACCATGACCCGGGCGGAAATGGGATTTTCCTTGGATCCAATCCATTTGGCCAGTGCCGTTCTTCTGCCCGAAGAATTGGCTTTTTTTTCGATAACCGGCTCTGGCGGACTCAATATTTCGGGAAAGGCGGGTACAACTTCCTCTCCTTCCAGGGCTGGGTTGCCCCGGCGAAGGATTTTTGTCACCCTTTCTCCCTCTTCACCAACCGCAAGTACCTTGTAATAATCGGACTTTGGCTTGGTCGGTAAATGCCTCCCAAGTTCCCGCATTCTGTTTTTGTATTGCTTGTGAAGTTCATCTCCCATCAATTTGTTCCCGTGCTTGCGAATGAGCCCGGCAAGATCAATTGCTTCCTCAAAACATTCGAGCCCCAGGTCAATAAATTGTCCGCCTTCAGTGTTAGTGCAATGCACGGCAATTACATTTTTACCGGTTTGAAGCACATCGGCACTTGCTTGGCTAATATCATGGGTCTCGTACTTGGAGAAAAGGCCTGTATTTTGAAAGACGAGTTTTCCGTTTAGGTATATCTCCACATCCTCATCGTGTTTGAGGGTCACCCGCAAGACTTCAGGGATGCTTGCCAATCGGAAGGTGGTTCGCAACCAGATGTCAGATGTATCCCATTTAACCCCTACTTTTTCCTTCGGACTGACTTTTCCAAAACCTCCCGATCCAGTCTTCCAATCCTTGTCATCGTAGCCAACCTCAATCCATTCTTGCGCCGGCTCTATTTCCGTGTAATTCCAGTGGCTTCCATTGCCCCTTGCGTCCTCAATCAGAATGCTTGGTTTGGCCTGGATATTTTCTGACTTTTTGATGGAAGTATCTCTAACATATTTGGCGAAGAATTTTTCTTCAAAATCAAAAACATGCCTCTGCAAATGATTTCTTAATCTATTCCAGACTTTGATCTCACTCTTGTATGTAATATTACCAATAGAATCTTTCACCTCCACGATATTTTCCTCCCGTTTGCCATGGGGTGTGATGTTGGCAAAGAAGGCCAGCATGGAGTAATAATCTTTGGTTGGGATCGGATCAATTTTATGATCGTGACATCTTGCGCACCCCACGGTCATACCCAGAAATACTTCGGTGGTGGTCCGTACAATATCATCAAGATAATCATAGCGGGCAAGCACCCGGTCAGCGGGTTCATCGTCCCAGATCCCCAGCCGGTGAAATCCGGTCGCGGTGACGGCGGCAGCACTTGGGTTTTCAATTTCATCCCCGGCCAGTTGTTCCATAATAAACTGGTCGTAGGGTTTGTTATCGTTGAATGATTTAATCACATAATCACGGTATCTCCAGGCCTGGGGTTTATTCCCGTCCCTTTCATATCCATTGGTTTCGGCATAGCGAACAAGATCCAGCCAGTGCCTTCCCCATTTTTCGCCGTAATGAGGGGAGTGGAGGAGTTGATCAATCAATTTGTTGAATTTATCTGCTTGTTTATCAGAAACGAAGCGGTCCACTTCCTCGGGAGTGGGGGGGAGTCCGATTAAATCGTAATACATCCGTCGAATGAGTGTATGATCTTCGGCGGGTGGATTGGCGGGAAGGTTTTGCCGGTCAAGCCGGGCCTGAATAAACCGGTCGATTGGATGCCCGTCCATTTTTTCACCGGGTACTTGGTGATCCACCGGTGGCTTGAAGGCCCAGTGGGACTTGGTGAATTTATTAATCTCGGTCGTCCGGGCATGACGGTGAACATTCTTGGGTTCGATTTCATCTTCCCTGGGAAAGGGCAAACCGACTTCAATCCACTTGGCCAGGACATCGATTTTCTCCTGGGGCAATTTTCCAATCGGAGGCATCTGATAATGTTCATCCTTATAGGATACCATTTTCAGTATTAGGCTATCCGCCGGATCTTCCAGATTAACCGCCGGTCCCACTTCGCCTCCTTTTAATATTCCCTCGCGGGTGGTCAGAACAAGCTCCGCCCGTACCTTATCAGCCCCGTGGCATTTCCAGCAATTCTGTTCCAGTAACGGTTTAACCTCATCTTTCCAGAAAGTGACATCCCCGTATACCAGGTTGCATAATCCCAACAATAAAATCCGAAAGGAAATTTTATAAAAAGTCGGGAAGGATGGTTTCATGCAAAGGATATAAATTTAGAATGACAGATGGGATTTGCAAGCTAGGCGACTTTACGGAACTGATTTCCCAAATTTTGGGAAATTTTATCCGTGGTCCTCATTATTTTTTTGGCCATCTCTGAAATTTCTTCTTTGGGCAAACGGCTGGTCGGAGCGACCACCCAGACTGAACCGATCAGCTTGGCATTTTTTCCCAGCACCGGGGCTCCCACGCATACCTGTCCCTTAAATTCTTCTTCATAGTCGACCGCATACCCATCCTTGGCGGCTTGTAAAACCTCTTGTTCCAGTCCCTCGCGGGTCGTGATTGTTTGAGGGGTGAATTTTTCCAGTTTTAATCCATCCAGAATCTTGGCTCTTTTTTTGATTTCCAGATGGGCCAGAAATACCTTTCCCGGGGCCGCGGTGTGCAGGGAGAAGCGCAGACCCGGGGAGATTCGGAAACTGAATGGATGCAGGCCTTCACATTGCTCCAGGACCACCCCTTCATTGCCCACCAATACCCCGGCAAAAACCGACTCCATGGTGTCATCACGCAAATCTCTCATGTGAGGCATCGCCGTCTCAATAAAGGCGGGTTCCCCTGCCACCGGGGTGGCCAGGGTGAGGAATTTATCAGACAACACAAAAAGCGATTCCCCGGTTTGTTTCCTCACATATTTCCTGCGTTCCAAAGTCATCATGATCCGGTAAATACTATTGAGGGGATATTTCAGGGAGTGGGAGATTTCATTAACCGATAAACCCCCCGGATTTTTGTTCAGTAATTCAATGATGGAGAGTGCTCTGTCCAGGCCGGGAACATTGTATTTCGATTCAATTTTGGGATTCATTTTTGAAATATAGACTATTAGCCAAATATCAAAAAGCCTATTTTTTAGGACAAATACCGGGCTTCCCTTTTGAGTCCTTATCCAGCGGATTAAAACCCTTTTTATCAAAGCAAAAGATTGACGAATGAGGGTAAATTTAGAATAAACCGAAATATGAGGATATTCTTTCCGTTTTTGTATTTTCTTATCCTTTTCCAATCCGTCTGGGCCTCGGTCCCCGTGCCCT
>CACMQL010000048.1 GCA_902615835.1 uncultured Verrucomicrobiota bacterium | reverse complement strand
CTTGAACGGAACTCTTCTTTTCAATGCACAAGACATAAACGGAAACGAGCTCTGGAAAACCGACGGCACTGAAGCAGGCACCGTCAGGGTGAAGGATATCTGGCATGGAACTTCACCGTCTCATTACATGTATGAGGCAGGATATTTCAAAAGTGCCGATAAAATCTACTTCTCCGCCAATGATGGAAAAGGGGGTGGGTCATCACCATGGAACAATTTAGAATTATGGAAATCTGATGGCACCGAGGCGGGCACGAAAAAAGCCAAAGAAATATATCATGGGGCAAATGGCTCTAATCCCTCAAATTTCATCATCTACAAGGGAAAATTATTTTTCACTGCCAATGATCCCATGGGAAATGAACTTTGGATGATCGATCCGAATGAGTGATATAAAAAATCGAATTGTCATTTAACTAACCCTTGATTTTTCTTTTCGTGATCCTGCCATAATCATTAAAAAATATCGATTGAGTAAAAAATAATGAAAGTATCCATAAAGTTTACCCTATCTTTGGGACCCTTCATATTTTTATTTTTTTCGCTATCAGGGCAAAATGTACAATACTCCATCAGGGCTGAATCTTTTGCCCCTCTTGCCGGTCAATCCTCCTCCTCTTCCTACTCACAATTTTCTGCGGTGGAACCTTTCGGTGGATTATCGGTCAAGAACCTGCCTGATTTCAAAAATTTTGTGGGGCTGGTGGGACAGCTCCCCCCCCTGGATCAGGATCGGGACGGTATTTCCGATAGTAATGAAGTGGCACTGGGAACGGATAAAACCAAAGCCGACACCGATGGGGACGGTCTTACCGACGGGGAAGAAAAGACTCTTGGTACCAACCCGCTCCTTACCGACACCGACGGGGACGGCTATTCTGATTACGCAGAAGTGAATGCCCAAACAGACCCAAAATTGGTATCAAGCCAGCCAGCTCCGAAGACTGCACCCGTAGATCCAGTTTCTCCACCCTCCTTGCCATCCACCCCATCATCCGAAATTAGCGTGATCACCCTCGAACCAACCCAGGATGGTCAACGGATAACCCTTCACGGGCAAATTCAATCAGATTCTGAATCCTCCAACATCGAGACCGGCTTTCTGCTCTCCAATGATATTCTTTTTGAAAATAATAAGACGCAAGAGAAGATCATTGCTGCCTTGCAAGGGAAGTCTTTTTCAACTCAGATCACCATTCCCGAATTTGATAAAACCTACTACGCCCGTGCTTATGCCGTGGTTGAGGATAAAACCAAGACGGGCAAAATTACCCGAATTCATCTCGACGGGCCCTATGATGTTCCCTTCAATGCCAAGCTGGTGGATTTTGGCTGGTACGAGTCCGATTGGTTCGGCACCTTTAAACGGGCCAATGAAAACTGGATCTTCCATACCGAATTAACCTGGTTGTATGTTGAGTCCTCAAGCTCGATCGGTACCTGGTTTTGGAGTGAAAAACTTGGCTGGGGATGGAGCCGAAAGGACTTATGGCCCTACATATGGAAAAATTCTCCCGAAGGCTGGGTCTACTTCTTTGGAAATCAGGACGGTATCCTCACCTTTTGGGATTACTCAAATTCAGAATTTATAAGGCTCTGATATTAGGAAAATTCCGAACTAATTGTTCCAATATCGAGAGCCCTGCCCATAACTCCTAATCAAATAAAGGATTTGGGTATTTTCCCTGACCGACCAGTCCTGCAATCGATTCAATAACCCTGTCCTTATCTTCCTGATAGGTCACGCCCATCCAGGAGCAGGAGGCAGGATAAACCAATACTCTGGCCTCGCGGTTATGGATTCCGGCATCCACGGCGGCCGGCAGGTAAAATTCGGAAGTTAGATCCCCCGACCCGTTCCTGTCCAGAAACCTGATCAATTCCGTTTCCAGTAATTTAATCACGGCTGGAGGAAAACCCCAGACATTCATCGACACGATTTCAGAGCCGGTCAGATTTCCCT
The DNA here is from genome assembly GCA_902615835.1 of uncultured Verrucomicrobiota bacterium. Taxonomy (GTDB): domain Bacteria; phylum Verrucomicrobiota; class Verrucomicrobiia; order Opitutales; family Seribacteraceae; genus Seribacter. The sequence continues at coordinate 7,650 of CACMQL010000048.1, read as the reverse complement.
CGATTCCCCGGGAATTAAGCCCAAGCAGGGGGGTGCCCCCGATCTTGGTCCATTCCTCCACTGATTCCAAAATTCCGTCTGATTGCTGGCAAATACCCCGTGAGACCATCCCATGTTCGGAAAGAGTTTCGGACAACCGAAAGCCGACCATCGAGAATATGTCCTTTTGCTCATCTTCATCCATTTTTTGGAAAGATTGGATCAGGACTTCAAAAGTCTTCGCACCATAAAAATCATCCGCATTTATCACCGCAAATGAATTATCCCCAAGAACCTTTCTTGCCGCCCAGACCGCATGGCCCGTACCCCAGGGCCGTTCTCTTGCCAATGGACAGGTAAAACCGGATGGAAGATCATTTTTGTCCTGATAAGCATAATCCACTTTCAAAATTTCCTCGTATTTTCTACCGACCTGTGCATGGAACTGTTCCCGCATTTCCTCACGAATCAGAAAGACAACCCGTGAAAAGCCCGCATTTTTGGCATCATGAATGGAATAGTCCATCAGGGTCTCCCCGGACGGCCCAATCTGTTCAAGTTGTTTAAGCCCGCCGAACCGGCTGCCCATACCCGCGGCCAGCACCAGTAAAGTGGGGGAATTTCCTGATTCAGAAGTCATTTCGCAAGGCAAAGGATAAATTAGTTAAAATTTCGGTGGTGCGGACCGCTTCCTGTCCATGCTGACGGGCCAGGGTCTCAGCTGCCCGGCCATGCCATTGAACCGCAAGGGCAGCACTCTCTTCGTTTGGGAAAGTGCCCTTGGCAAGCAAGGCTCCCAAAATTCCGGCCAAAAGATCCCCACTTCCTCCACGGGCCAGTAAAGAACTTCCCCCGAAGCAATACAGGTGATAATTGGAAGATAAAATTTGGGTATGGGCCCCTTTTAAAACCAAGGTGCATGAATTCTCCTCCATCCATTTTTGGGGAACAGTATCCCCGGCCAGTCTGGCGAACTCGCCGGCATGGGGAGTGATCACCACATTTTCCGTTTGTTTCAATTTCGAAAAGATTTCGGGACGGATGGCGTCCGCATCAAGCAAAATTGAACCGTCAAAAAGATTACATACCTCCCGAACAAGGGAATGGGTCTCTTTTTCAATCCCCAATCCGGGACCCGTCACCAGGGCGGTTGCCCGATCTAAATATTGTCTGATCTTGCCCAGTCCCTCCAGGGCCAGGGAACCATCCGGAGTTTCCGGCAAGGGCACCCACATCACTTCCGGCAACTGTGCCACAAACGCAGGATGCAAGGATTCAGGGATACCAGCCGTGATCAGCCCCACTCCTGCCTTCAGGGCTCCCTGAGCCGCCATCATGGCCGCCCCGCCCAATGATCGTGAACCCGCAAGCATGAACAAATGACCATGCGCCCGTTTATCTCCATCCGCCCGGCGTAGTTTTCGCAAGGCCCGCAAAGCATCTGATCTCAAAACCCGTCTTGTATGTCCACTTGGGTCAGCATCCTTAAAAAAGCCTAAATTCAAATAACGAAGACGCCCCACCCATTCCGCATTTGACGGGTCAAGCACGGGCTCCTTTACAATTCCCGTGCAATAGGTAAAATCCGCCCGTAATGGATTCTCAGTTCCTTCCGCCGTCACCCCGGTGGGTAAGTCCACCGCTACCCGAACCGCAATCTTATCACATTGATTAATCCATTGCAGAATTTCCGGCAACGGATCCCGTAGAGGAAGCTTGGCCTGCATCCCCAGAAATCCATCCACCAATGCATTAAATTCATTTTTCTCCACCGCTTGTTCGAGCTCCGTAATGGGATTGTTCCTCGGATCCATCACCTGAATACGCTTCTCCGCCGACTCTTTCAGTTCTCCCCAGGCTCTTCGGGTGAGCGGACGGCAGTCGTCCCATTCAGCAAGGGGTAAAACAACCGCCCGGGCGGTGGGAATGGTACGCAAAAATCGTTGGGTGGCAATCAATGCATCCCCCCCATTATGTCCCTTCCCCACCAGGGCCAAAATTCTTGGCCGAGGAGGAATCGTTCGTAATTCCCGCATATCCCGGAGCAGGGCGTCGCCCACCCCTTCTCCCGCTTGGGTCATCACCTGCCACTCATGTTCTTCATCTCCCTGAAAAAAATCTTTTTCAAAGGCCAGGCTTTCCTCACAGGAAAGAATTGGATCTGCAGGAAATGATTTCATTCGTTAATCAAAACAACGATCGAACTGGCCACGGACTCGAGATGAGTCAGGCTGACCAGTGCCCGGCTCCCCCCCTTGGATTCCAACAATCTTTTGGCTTTTTCATTCAGGCGGATAACGGGTTCCCCCGCATCTCCGTGGATAATTTCAGCATCTAGCCAGCCAAATTCAGCACCAAATCCGGTACCCAATGCTTTGGAAACCGCCTCCTTGGCCGCAAAACGGGCGGCCAGACAGGGGGCCGGGTCCGCCTTATCCTGGCAATACGACTGTTCCTTTTCCGAAAAAATCTTTTTCAGAAAATGATTCCCGTGTTTTGCGAAGGAGTCCCGAATTCTGGAAACTTCAATCTGATCAATCCCCACACCCACGACATTGGTACCCGGTGGAATTTCGGGCATTTTCATCAATCGTTTAACCGGGAACGCATCGTCTGCACCGCTTCCACTAGACCATGGCTGATGGAACGGGAGATAATGCTATGACCGATATTAAATTCATACACCTGGTCCAACTGCCTGGCCCCTTCCACATTATCATAATTAATACCATGCCCTGCATTGATCCGCAGCCCCAGAGAAAGACCAAAATCCATCCCTCTCCTTAGGGTCTCAAGTTCAGCGGAACTTCTGGATTCATCGTACCACGCCCGGGCAAAACTTCCGGTGTGTAATTCAACCCAGGGTGATCCGATCTCTGCGGATGCTTCCAATTGTTTTTTATCCGGATCAATAAACATACTTGTGGGAATTCCCGCATCCGTGAAGGCCTGGACCGCATCCCTTGCCCGTTCCAGATGGGAAAGAATATCAAGCCCACCCTCCGTGGTGACCTCCTTGCGGTTTTCCGGTACCAGGCAGACACTTTCCGGATTGAGCGACAGTGCAAGTTCCACCATTTCCGGGGCCAGCGATACCTCCAGGTTGAGACGGGTCTTCATTTTTTCCTGATATCGCTGGACATCCTCCACCTGCACATGCCTGCGGTCTTCCCGCACATGCATGGTGATCCCGTCTGCTCCCGCCTCTTCCGCGAGCCAGGCAAGCGTGGCAGGATCAGGCTCAACAAAGCCTCCATGGGTGGTGGCTTCATCACGATACCTTGCCTGACGCAGGGTCGCGACATGGTCAACATTGACTCCGAGTAAAATCATTAGGCGATTAGAATAAACGGGTTTTAGAGGAAACTCAATTGGCTTTGTTTCCGGCTCTTAGAAGCCAAATTCCCATCCGGCAGGAGGTTGCGGAGGAAACCTGGGCGATGATGGATGGTTGGACCCTGCTCACGCAGGGCTTGCAAATGAACTGGTGCCCCATAGCCCTTGTTGGAAGCAAACCCAAACTCTGGAAATTCCTGATGTAAGTCCCGCATCAACCGATCACGGGTCACTTTCGCGAGGATCGAGGCCATGGCGATGGCGAGAGATTGGGTATCCCCCCTGACCAGTCCTTCGTGTTCATAGGGTAATTTCTTCATCGGTCGGCCATCCACCAGTACGGCCCATTTTTTTTTATCTCCTTCTTGATCTTCAAATAATTCCAGGGAAGATTTCTCCTCCGGTTGCCAAAGTCCACTACTCTCTTCAGATGCTTTGTCCATCGCCCGTTGCATTGCCAGGCAGGTGGCCCCCACGATATTATGCTGCTCGATTTCCTCAACGGATGCCTCCCCCGTCGCCCCGTATAATTCTCCCTCTTCGGCCAACTCCATTACCTTCTGAAAAAGGATTTCACGTTTTGGCTCATCGAACTGTTTGGAATCATTGATCTCAACCGTCAGTTTCCGGTTTTTTGCCTGGCTAAAAAAAGCACCCGGGATGATCACCGCCCCCGCCACCACCGGGCCCGCCAGGCATCCCCTGCCCGCTTCATCCACTCCCACGATTCCAAATTGTTCCTTGGTTAGCTTACGATCGTGCGTCCAGCGGGGATTTGGCATCAAGCGAGCGGGATTATTTTTTCCACTTTGGATTCCATACCTTTTTCGCGGGTGGTGGCTTGCCCATGGCTTCATATGCGGTCTTGAAATGCATCTTGCAAAATTGTGGCATTCTTGACTCCCCAATCTTCTTAAATAATTCCGTGGCCACCCCTTTTGCTTGTGAGCCCGAACCCTTGGGAATCTTACACCCGGCCAGTTCCTCCAGTTTTTTCATCTGCTGGAGCCAGGTGGCCCGGGCAATGATCGAGGCCGCCGCCACCACCGGGTCTTCTTCCGCCTTGGTTCTCATTTGCAGATCAAAATCCGAATCCTCCAGATATTTTTGCACCAGCGGTTGTTTGGAGAACTGATCGAGCAGTCCCCATTCTGGTTTTCTCAGTTTCAGGGCATCTTTGAGAGCCTTGCCGTGGAGCCAGGCGAGTAGTTTGTTTAAATTATCCCCAAATTTCAGGTATAATTCATTGTATTTCTCCATCCCGGTAAAAGCGGTCTTGATCACCACCCCCTTGGTTGATGCGATCGACCTGGCCATCTTCATGATTGCCCCGTCGGTGATCGTCTTACTATCCCGGATCCCCTGCTCCATCCATGACTTGACCATCTCCCCATCCGCAATCACACAGGCACAAACCACCGGGCCGAATAAGTCGCCCTTCCCGCTCTCATCCAGGCCGGCATGCGGCTCAAACCATTCCGGGTGGTTGACTTCTTCATATCCCATCTTGAATTCACCGGTCACTTCCGGCTCCAAAATATTGGTCACAAAATCCTCCGTTCCTTTCCCCTGAATAACGAGTTTTCCACTTTCATAGGCCACCACTTTTACGGAATCTCCATCAAACGCATGCCGGGCATACTGGACCTCCCGGGTGGGCCATCCTCTCGCATGCAGGACATCCCCGAGTTTATCGACCTGTGCGGAAGTCAATTTCAGGTTATACATCGACTTTTTCTTTGCCCCGTCACCTCCTTTATTTGAAGCCAAACTTGCCATCATCAAATTATCAATGAAAAAGGGATGAGGAAAACGCAACCGCCAAGCATGAAAGATATTCCCAATCCACACCCATTGAAAAGTCCGGAAGAAGTAACACGCTTTCAGGATTCTTTGCTTGCTTGGTATGATCAGTACCAGCGTGATCTTCCCTGGCGTAGTCATCCATCGCTTTACAAGACCGTGATCTCCGAATTCATGCTTCAACAGACACGCGTTTCCACCGTACTCCCCTATTTTGAGAACTGGCTCACCAAATTTCCTGACTTTCATAAGCTAGCCCAAGCGACAGAGGAAGGAGTCATGAAAACCTGGGAAGGCCTGGGCTACTATTCCCGGGCCCGCAACCTGCACAAACTCGCCAAAATCGCCACAACCTGGAAAACACCCCCAGCTACGCTGAAGGATTGGAAAGAATTACCGGGGGTGGGTCCGTACATTGCCGCCGCGGTTACCAGTATTTCCCTGGACAAACCGAATGCGGTCTGCGACGGCAACCTCGTCCGGGTTCTCACCCGCATCTTTTCAATTGAGAAAGAATATAAGGACGGGGCCACCGCCCAGAAAAAACTGCAACCTCTTGCCCAGTCCCTGATCGATGCCGATCGTCCGGGCGATTACAACCAGGCGATGATGGAGCTCGGAGCAACGGTCTGCCACCGCCAGTCTCCCCTCTGCCTGACCTGCCCGGTGATAAATTTTTGTGAGAGTGGCTGGGCGGGTGATGCGGAAAGTTTCCCCAGAATCCAGAAGAAAAAAAACAGGAAAAAATCGATCCAGCGCTACTGGGTGGAATGCAAGAGTGAACTCCTCTTGTTCACGGATCTGCATTCCAAAAATAAACTCTCCGGGATTTATGAACTCCCACAGGAAGTACCCACAGGTTTTAAACACGATGCTGAGGCGGTGGAAAACATGGGCATTCGCAAACGGACGATTGGGAATGTCGATTACGAAGAGGAAATCCTGCGGATTTCAGATTTTACATCCGAGGTTGAAGAATTTGAGGAAGGCTATCTCTGGGCAGACAAAGAAAAGATGAAAGAAATTACGCTATCCGGTCCCCACCGTAAATGGATTGAAGAGATTTTAGAGGAAGGGGGCTGAAGGGTTCGGTGTGGTTAGTTAGAGCCCGTGGATCGCCACGGGCTTCGCCCTCGCGATGACAAGGTGGGAGTGGGTGCGTGGCTTTTGTCCTTGCGAGGAGCCAGCGGAGCGAGGGACGCGGCAATCCATCGGGTCTTGGGGGACGCGGGCGGGTTGTCTGTTCGGTTTCTGGTTCACTGTGGATCGCCACGGGCTTCGCCCTCGCGATGACAAGGGTGATTAGGTATGTGAAGAGAAGAGGAACGGTCAGAGCTTTCTTTTCACCCTTCACCCTTCACTCTTCCATCACTGGCTTTTTTGGAAACCAACACGGAAGCCTTGGGCACCGTGGCGGCTACCCGGGGACACGCTGAGGCGCTTGGCAGAGCGCAAGTACGGGCCGTTGTGATGCCAGGAACCACTGCGCATAACCCGACTCGTACCCGATGCCGGACCCGTTGGATCGGTCACATTTCCACTTGGGTACGCCGCCTCAAAATGATCGGCCGTCCACTCTCGGACATTGCCGTGCATATCGAAAAAGCCCCACGGGTTAGCAGCGTATTGCCCCACATCACGGGGTTGGTTGAAGTCGCTACCTGTATTCCATGCACCGTCCCAGTTGTAATTCGCGTACGAGCTGGCGATGCTGTTCCCCCACGAGTAGACCGTGGTCGTTCCCGCCCGGCAGGCGTATTCCCATTCGGACTCCGTCGGCAAAATGTAATTCCATCCTGCGGGTAACCTGCCCGCTGCCTGCTCGGCCGCGTTCAGTCGGGAGAGGAAAACCTGAGCATCGTGCCAGCTCACCTGTTCCACGGGGCGGTTCGGGTTGTTCGGCCAGTTGCTGGGCGTGGCACTCAACCCATCGCTATTGCCGGTCATCACCGCCTCGTACTGGGCCTGGGTCACCTCGTATTTGCCGAGGTAAAATCCCTTTGTCAGAGTGACATTGTGCTCGTCTTCTCGATCGGCTTCCCTACCCGCCTCCGTGGTCGGGCTGCCCATCGTAAAAGTGCCAGGCGGACACCAAATCATATCCATCGCCACGGTGGCATTCAGGTCCACGGTGCGGTTACCCGTCACCGTGACCGTGCGGGTGGCGGTGGCGGTATTGCCTGCTCCGTCCTGTACGTTGTAGGTGAGTAAATAAGTTCCCGTGCTGTTCATATCGACCGATCCCGTGACCACGATCTGATCGGTGATATTTCCGTCACGGGCATCGTGGGCCTCAACGCCGGGCTCCGCCCAGGCTTGGCCTGCCTCGCGCGAGATGGCGGCTCCCCCGAACAATTCCAGTTCGGGATTCGCCCCGTCTGGCTGGACTGCTTGGAAACCAACACGGAAGCCGAAGAAGTAGAGACGGGCGCTGGGGGGGTTGCCGTGGCGCTTAGCAGAACGCAGGGCCGCCCCGTCGAGGTTCCAGGAACCACCCCGCTGGACCCGACGCGAGCCCGACGCCGGACCCTC
>CACMQL010000047.1 GCA_902615835.1 uncultured Verrucomicrobiota bacterium | reverse complement strand
CTAATCAAGAGTAGAGTGTGATGAAGCTTCACTGGAAAATCCTCATTTCACTTTTTATCTCTTTTGTGATCGGACTTTGGTCAAACCTGAGTATCGATCATCAATCCGCATTTCCGGCTTGGTTTACCGGACTTAAGGAAACTTGCCTCTTCGTGGGAACTCTTTTTCTGAACGGACTGAAGATGGTGGTGATTCCACTGGTGCTCACCTCCATTATTTGTGGGGTAGCCAAAATAGGGGGGGAAGCAGGATTCGGCCGTTTAGGACTGAAAACCATAGGGTTTTATGCCCTGACCGGTTTTTTTGCCGTTTGTACCGGACTCCTCTGCGTTAATTTAATGAATCCTGGTCTTGTTGATGAGGAAGTTCGGGCAAAAATGCTTTCAAGTTCTGCTCAGACTCAGTCTGCCAAAATTGAAGGAGCGATCGACCATGCGGATAAGGGACTCCAGGGCCTCCTCGAAATTTTTCACCGGATGGTTCCTTCGAATTTATTTAAGGCAGCCACCGAAGGACAGCTGCTTGGATTAATCTTTTTCGGATTACTTTTCGGATTTTTTGTGGCCCGCTTAAATCCCAAGGCAAGGGAGGCCCAAATGGCTTTCTGGGAAAGCCTGAATGCGGTTATCCTATCGATAACCAAGCTAATCATATCCTTTGCCCCCATTGGTGTTTTCGGTTTAGTCACCCCTACCCTTATGCAAGTGGGCTTTGAAACTCTTGGGGTCATGGGTAAATTCGCCCTCACCGTGCTCTTAGGATTGGCCATCCATGCCTTGATCGTGCTCCCCGTCCTGTTGTGGATACTTGGGAAAATTAATTTCAAGAACCATTACCAGGCGATGGCTCCCGCCCTCTTGACTGCATTTTCGACCGCATCTTCCTCTGCCACCCTTCCCCTGACCATGGACTGTATTCAAAAAAGAGCAGGCGTTTCCAACAAGATTACCAGTTTTACCCTCCCTCTCGGTGCGACCATCAATATGGACGGCACCGCATTATTTGAATGCGTGGTTGTGGTTTTTCTGGCCCAGCTATTTGGAGTCGAAATGGGATTTATCACTCAGTTTACGGTGGTGATCATGGCCCTGCTTACATCCATTGGGGTGGCAGGTATTCCCTCAGCCAGTCTGGTTGCGATCATCGTGATTCTTCAGGCAGTCGGATTTCCTCCTGAAAGCATAGCCATTGGAGTTGGTATTGTCTATGTAGTCGATAGGATTTTGGACATGACACGCACAGCAATCAATGTTTTTGGAGACAGCTGTGCTGCGGTGATCATCGGTAAATCCGAAGGTGAAACCGGCTATTATGAAGCCTTGTCTGCTGAAAAATAAGCGGTCAAAATTTTTTTTAAGATCTTTGGATTTCAAATTACAAGCTGACTATCAACCACAGGGAGACCAGCCCGAAGCGATCCGAAAACTGGTTACTTCAATTCGCGAAGGAAATCAAAAACAGACCCTGCTCGGAGTGACCGGTTCTGGCAAGACCTTTACCATGGCCAACATGATTCAGGAGTTGCAGAGACCTGCCCTGATTATATCCCACAATAAAACTTTGGCAGCCCAGTTGTATTCTGAATTTAAGACTTTTTTTCCTGAAAATGCAGTTGAGTACTTTGTTAGTTATTATGATTACTACCAACCGGAAGCCTATGTCCCTTCCACCGATACCTTCATTGAGAAAGATTCTTCGATTAATGAAGAAATTGAAAAATTAAGATTGGCTGCAACCGGTTCCCTGATCAGTCGCAATGATGTTATTGTCATCGCCAGTGTATCCTGTATCTACGGACTTGGATCTCCGGATGATTTCCGGGCGCTATCCATTGAAATCCGGGTCGGGCAGGAACTGGAAAGGGACATCCTTTTGGAGAGCCTGATCGATAGCCTTTACAACCGCAATGATGTTGAACTCAAAGCCGGAAAATTCAGGGTCCGAGGGGATGTCGTGGATATTTTTCCAGCCTACGCTAATCAGCCTATTCGGGTGGAATTTTGGGGAGATGAGGTGGAAGCCATTCGGGAGATTGATCCAATTACAGGGGAGACCCTGCAAACTTTTGAAAATTACCGGATTTACCCTGCAAATCAGTATGTAACTACCAAGGATAAAATCGCGGGCGCATGCCAGGCCATTGAAAACGAATTGGACGAACGGGTTAAATGGTTTGAAAAAGAGGCTTTGCTCCTGGAAGCACAGCGTATTCGCATGCGGACTGAATATGACTTGGAGATGCTTCGTGAAATTGGCTTTTGTAATGGCATAGAGAATTATTCCCGTCACCTCTCCAAAAGAAAACCCGGACAACGCCCCTGGTGTCTGATTGATTTCTTCCCCGATGATTTTCTTTTGTTTATTGATGAAAGTCATGTGACCATTCCTCAGGTTGGAGGCATGTACAACGGAGATTATTCCCGTAAAAAGCGCTTGGTCGACTTTGGTTTTCGCCTTCCCTCTGCCCTCGACAACCGCCCCCTGAAACCCGATGAATTTGAGAAAGTGACCAAACAAACAGTTTATGTATCAGCCACCCCTGCTGCCTTTGAAATGGATTCCTCTTCCATTGTGGTGGAACAACTTATTCGCCCCACCGGACTGCTCGACCCGGAGATGGAAAGACGTCCCATCAAGGGCCAGGTCGAAGATTCGATTCAGGAAATTAAAAGGACGGTGGCGGCAGGGTTTCGCGTTCTGGTTACGACATTGACTAAAAGGATGTCTGAGGATCTGACCGATTTCCTTCGGGATCATGAGGTTCGGGTCGAATACCTGCATTCAGATATCGACGCGATTGAACGGGTTGAAATTTTGCGAAATCTTCGTGCCGGCGGGTTTGATGTTCTGGTGGGGGTAAACCTCCTGCGGGAAGGATTGGATCTTCCCGAAGTGGCCTTGGTCATTGTCCTTGACGCAGATAAAGAGGGTTTTCTCAGAAGTGAAACCAGTTTAATCCAAACGGCGGGACGGGCGGCCAGGCATGAAAAAGGAAAAGTCATCTTTTACGCGGATGTGATGACTCAATCCCTGAGCAAAGCGTGGGAAACTTGCCAGTACCGCAGGGAAAAGCAGATGGCATACAATCAAAAGCATGGCATTATTCCCCGAAGCGTGATTAGACCCGTGCAGGAAAGCCTGCGGGTAAAGAAAGAGGAGGAAGAGGATGATTTGGCCGTGGCTGAGGATGTCTCTTCCAAGGATGCCAAAAGGCTGGCGAAGCAACTGGAAAAGGAAATGATCGAAGCGGTCAGGAAACTGGAATTTGAGAAAGCAGCCCTGCTCCGTGATCAAATCGCATTTTTGCGGGGAGAGGGAGGAGAGAAAAGCCTACAGAGCAAAGAAGTTGGTGGTTACAAAAAAAATAAATATGCTAAGCGTCGCAAATTTAGATCGAAAAAATAGCTCCCGCAGTATCTGCCTGCTATCTTTTCTGATCGCGGGTGCCTCCACAATTTCGGGCGAGCTTACCCGAAAGCGGCAAATGCTTTTCTATTTTGATAAGATTGAGGTGAACGGGGCCGTTGATGTTTTTGTTTCACCCGGGAATAGGAACGAAGAGGCATACATTTTTGCTGACTCCGAAGTAATGAATAAGGTCTCTCTGAATGTCCGGGAACGAGTCTTGTTCGTTGAAGCTAACAACACCTTTGACATCAGCCGCAGGCTCCCGTTTTTAAAACTGCGGGCCGAAAGAACCTTTCCTGTGGAAATAATCATTCACAAGGAAAAACTTGCTGAACTGAGACTAAACGGGACAGGAAACCTGACCGTAACGGATATCCGAACTCCTAAACTCTCCATTCATTCCACCGGAAGCGGGCGTCTCCATCTGGAAAATGCTTCAGTTGATAGTCTTTCGATCAGGCAGGATGGCAAGGGGCCCGTTATTCTTAAGGGGCAAGAGGTTAGTAATCTTGAAATCCTAGTCATGGATGATGGACCGGTCTGGGCCCAGGCATTACCGGTTGACCGGGCCCGAATCCTACATCACGGGAACAACGATGTTGAGATCAATTCACTTGCATTCCTAGATGCCAGAATTTTTGGGCAGGGAAACGTGCTGCTGCACAGCCAACCCAAGAGCATAGTGGTAAATCAAAAAGGGACGGGAATGGTGCTGGATGTACTTCCGGATTCACCCAGAGTATACGACTTAAATGTCACCGAACCAACGCTACTGCTCAGGAGGAAATCTTTGGAAAGAAATTAGATGGAAATCTCTTCGCCCTCAACCGCGGGCCTCGCGTTCGCATTAATTGCGGCCGCTTGCTCCGCGATTTGATCCATTCGCTGGTCATTGTGCGAAGGATCGTGATGAAAGAGGAAGGTATTTTTGACCTTGGCGGCTTCGGCAACCTTCAAAGCTTCCTGCCATGTGGAATGGCCCCAGCCCTTGAACTTAGGATATTCTTCGTCGGTGTAGGCGGAATCGTAAATCATGACATCGGCCTGATAAGCCAAAGCCAAAACCTCATCGTCTAATTTTCCCTCGTAATGTTCAGTATCGGTGCAAATCGCTAGAGACTTGCCTCCGTACTCGATTCGATATCCACAGGCACCGTTGGGGTGATTTAATTTTCCGGTTTTGATAACAATTCCGTCTCCCAGATCAAAAATTTTACCACAGGGATAATCATTGAATGAACAGGCTTTTTCAATCAGGGCACTTGGAACGGGGAAAACTGGATCCTTCATCAACATGGTTCCGATGATTCCAAGCAAATCGTATTTTTGATCCCCTAAATGCCCAGCATGCAACCTCACATCGCTGACGGGATTGTAAAGGGGGGCAAAAAAGGGAAGACCTTGAATGTGATCCATGTGAGTGTGGGTAAAAAAGAGATCCGCATTGAGGAAATTACCTTCTTCCAGCATAATCTTCTTGCCAAGCAGCCTGATTCCGGTCCCCGCGTCGACAATGATTCGTCGATCGCCGCAAGTCACTTCAAAACAAGTTGTATTGCCTCCGTATCGGACAGTTTCTGGACCAGGGCATGGAATACTGCCTCTTGTTCCCCAGAACTTCAGGCGGATCGTGGATTCACTTGTCATTTTATAATAATTATCATGGGAAAAGTAAAAACCTTGGCAACCTTCAAAATTTGCCCACTTATCTTCGAAGATTTATCGATCAAGCCAGGCACCGGTTTCGTCCTGATAGGAATCAGTCACTCGCCCGTCCCCCCAGTCATACTTCCCCTGATGAGCAAATCCATTTTTGAAATCTCCCACATAGGTTGCCCCGTTACCAAAGTCCACTGTTCCCGCGCCTTCCTTAAGACCACCGGACCAGGTACCAAAATATCGGACCCCATTCACTTGCTCCTCAACCCCGTATCCATTGGGCAAACCGCCAGAAAACTGCCCGGTGTATTTTGAGCCGTCTCCACCAATAAGCATTCCGCTGCCAGAGAATTCACTGTCCTTGAAATCTCCGACATACAGGGTTCCGTCCTCTTTTTCCAGGATCCCCTTGCCGTGATAGGAATTCGCCAAAAATTCTCCCGCGTAGATATCCCCATTGATATTCTTAATGAAACCGGACCTGTAGCTACCATCGGAGTTAAACAGGCCATTATACTCTGAACCCAATGAATCTCTTGAAAATCCCTCCTCGAGGAAATCCCAATTCCCCCGCCATTTACCGGATCGTATTGTACCATCACTGCCTTGATAATCGCCATATTCCAAACGATCCTTTACCCACTGTCCGGTTACTCTCGAACCGTCGCTCAAAACTAAGGTTCCGTACCCGTCCCATTTATCATTGGCCCACATCCCCACATACCGGTCAATCAATTCGTCCTGCTTGAACCGATAGGTGCCATGCCCGTGGGCTTTTCCTTTCTGAAACTGACCTTCGTACACATCACCCTGTTGAAAATCTTTTTTTCCATAGCCGTGAGGTTCTCCGCGCATCAATTCACCCATGTAAGTTGACCCGTCTTCCATTTGTTGTTTGCCTGATTGGGCCTTGCGAAGCAACATCTCGCCCTCAGAAACAGATTCATCCCGTGCGGGAGAAAGCGAACCTTCATCCCGCGAACAATTACACGAAAGGATCAAAACAGCAGTAAAAAAAAGGCGTAAAAGATAGTTTTCTCTCATGAATAACTAATAACTAATACTTTTACTAACCTGAAAAATGCTTGTGACAATCGAAATCGCCACTAACGCCACAAGTGAAAAAGCAAAACCTAAAGCAGCCCCCGAAACCAAGGTGGTCATAGTCTTAATTTTTTTGGATAGTTGATCCTTAAACGCTTTGCTCGAATCTTCCATGCTATTCCCAAGATTTCCGGTTTTCTCCCCAACTTCGATCACATCCAGCTGCATCAAAGGCATAAACTTGAATTTCCTCAGAGCATCGGGAAGTGATTTACCTTCATTCACCAAAGCCCGGGCGGACCGAAATTGACTTCTCAAAAATCGATTTTTGATCGTTTTTTCACAGAGCCGCAGGTTTTCGGTCAATCCGATTCCACTCCAAATTAAGGTGGACAGGAGACTGCTTAACTGAAACATCTCCGAGAGATAAAAAATTTCACCAAACAAGGGAATTCGCAGAAGATTCTGATCAAAAATGACTCCACCCTTTTCCGTTTTGCTCCATTTAAAAAGGACTCCTCCCGCAACTGACAATGCGATGACAACGAACGGCCCGATGGTAAGAACCAAGTTGGATCCGTTAATCAAGATCTTGGCCATCATGTTGAGTTCACCTCCCAAGGAATCAAGCATCTCCTGAATCTGTGGCAATAAAAAGAATAAAAAGAACAAGACCACTCCAAAGGCGACAAATCCCACAAAAAAAGGATAAGTCATGCTGCTTAAAACTTTTGATCGTATTTCCCTTTTTTCTTCCAGATGGAGAATAATTTTTGCCAAAATCGGTGCAAGATTTCCAGTTGCTTCTCCTGCCTCGACCACAAAAGTAGATGATTCAGAAAAATATTGAGGTAATAATCTCATAGCCCTGGAAAGAGTCCTACCCTCCGCCAGTTCTTTCCAGAGGCTGCCGGCAATTTCTTTCTGATAGGGATCTGAAAGCCTGAGATTCAAAAGCTTGACTGACTCCGCAACAGGCATTCCGCTACTGTGCAGTTCATGCAAGCGCTTCAAAAACTCCAGTCCCAGTTTCTCTCCTTTTTGGCTCCCTCTTGCAAGAGGACTTCTTTTTACAGGTTTCTCTCCGGATTCCTTGGCTGTCTTGGAATTTCCCTTATTTGTTTTATTTAAAACGGTTAATTTAAGAGGGGTAAGCCCTTCTTGTTGAAGTTTTTGCTTTGCCTCTTTGGTATTTTTGGCAAGCACTTTGCCCGAGGAAGACTTTCCCCTATGGGTAATTGCCACATATTTATAATCACGCATGGCTGGATTGATGGGTTCGCTTACTTCTTGGAAGAGTAGCCAAACATTTATTTTGCTTACAATTACTCTTCAACAGACCCGTCTGCATAGCGAATAACTTCATCGATTGTGGTTAATCCGCGTTTAATTTGCTGCCATCCGCTTCCCTGTAAAGTGCTCATTCCCTCATTTAAGGCAACTTCGCGAATATCCGGAGCGGATGCACTTTTAATCACAAGACTGTGAATGGAGTCGCTCATTCTCATAAGCTCAAAAATTCCCACACGTCCCCTGTATCCAAGGTTTTGACAGCGAGGACAACCCTTGGCATCGCGTACCTGTTTCAAAAAGTTTTTTTCTGATGAATCAATCTCCAACAGGGACAAGGAGGCCAGCAATTCTTTTTCAGTTAATTGAGTAGGTTGCGAACACTCCTGACACAGCCTGCGAACCAAACGCTGGGCAATGACCATCTCCACCGAGGATGCGATCAGGAATGGTTCGATTTCCATATCAATCAGTCTGGTAATGGCCCCTGGGGCGTCATTGGTGTGCAATGTACTGAGCACCAGATGCCCGGTAAGGGAGGCCCGAATGGCAATATCCGCGGTTTCGCGGTCGCGAATTTCCCCGACCATGATCACATCTGGATCCTGGCGAAGGATCTCGCGAAGGGCACTGGCAAAATTAAAACCAATTTCTGAATTAACTTGCGTCTGATTGATCCCGGCAACTTCATATTCGACGGGATCCTCCACCGTCATGATCCGTCGTTCCGGCCTATGAATCTTGCGAATAAAAGCAGTTAAAGAAGTCGATTTACCCGATCCGGTCGGTCCGGTTACCAATACAATCCCATGAGGTTTTTCCAGCACCGAAACGATTTTATTTTCATCCTTCGACAATAAACCAAGTTCTGGCATGGACAGGGGTTGCGATTTTTCGTTGAGCAGACGCAGACTGATACTTTCTCCATAAAGAGTGGGCAAAGTCGAGACCCGGATATCCAGATCACTTTGACCATGAGAAAAGGTAATCCTTCCTCCTTGTGGTCTTCGCTTTTCGGAAATGTTGATGCCGGCCATAATCTTAATGCGGGAAATGATTGCATCCTGAAAGCTTCTTAAATTATCAGGCACCCTGACCGGCACCAGTTGCCCGTCGATGCGATATCTTATCTGCAGGGTGTCTTTATGAGGTTCAAAATGGATATCTGTGGCACGGTCCACGATTGCCTTTTGCACCACTTCATTAACAAAACGAATAATGGCCGCATTCTGATCCTCCAAATCGTCTTGGGCTTCTTCTTCGCCCTCTGCATCAACATCCGAATCATCAAGACTATCAGCACCAATTCCAAAATTTTCGGTAATCGCCCCGCTTACCTTTTCAGGCAAGCCCAAGTACCAAATGGGCTTCCTCCCTGAAACTGCAAAGACCCATCTGCTCATTCTCTCCGTCGGTGGCCACACTGTAAGTAAGTGAATTTTCCCGTCATCTTCCGCAGAACTGACACCATCAACTACTTTTTTTTGTCGTAGCTCGCTGGCTTCTTTCAAGGTCTTGATTAACTCCTCGGCAGAGCAAGGCTTGGTCAGAATTTTAAAAATTTTGCCCGAGTTAACCGCATCCTTGGCCAGATCGAAATCGGCATGACCAGTAATCAATATGTTTACAATACCGTTATCAATCTTATTGATTTTGCTAAGCATTTCGGACCCATGCATTCCTGGCATTCTCATATCAGACAACACGACTGAAAAGCCTCCAACCTTTTTGAAAATCTCGATTCCACTTTCACCGCTTTTGGCAATATGTATATCAAAGTCTTTTCTCAAATTTAACTGATAACCCCGCAGGATAGATTCATCGTCATCGACACAAAGAATTTTGATCTTCTCTTCATGGACGGGTGATTTTGTAACCTTGATGGGTAAGCTGCTAAAAGCATGAATCAGACGCAGGGGAAAATGGCGGGTGGGATTCTCAGGCAAGGAAAAGTTATCAAGCAGCGGAAAATTTTTCCTCTCCGAAATAGACTGCATGGTATGCTCTATACTCATCGAGACTTTGGCCGAAAGCAATCTAGCCCGCTCCTCCAGTGGAGCATTCTGAACATTCAACCGGTCCAGATCAGACAAGTCTGGCCACCAGTCGAATAGGGAAAAAGAGTCGTATCCAATCTTACCGGCATTTCCCCTATCCATTTCTTCAGTTGAATCCAGGGAAGCATCTTCATTGACTTGATCGACGGATAAATCACTCACCGTATCCTTCCTCATTGGAACCCCTGTAGAACCTAAATCCAGAGATTCCTCAGGATTGCCGCTTTCAGACTTTAGCACACCCAAGCCTTTCTTTATCTCTTGCTTCTTCATTTACTCAAAAAGGGGTTCCAGAAAATTTCACTTGGTTCATTGGCTTGATTTACAAAAAAATTTACTTTTTGGGAAGAGGTAATGGATTACGAGGGGGAATCGTAATCGTTCGTCCACTGGAGGTGACAATCTTTCTTCCAGTTGTGGGAGGAGGGGCATTCTTTTTTACTGGTTTTGGTTTATTCACGGGCATTGCACTTGGAACGCTAAGAACTTTTCCGTCTGATTTTTTTAAGCTTAGCGTGGTGCCTCCTTTTATTTTCAAAACTTCAGTCGAAGGATTAAAGCTTTCGATTTCAATCTTACCATCATCAAAGGCTTCCCCTT
>CACMQL010000046.1 GCA_902615835.1 uncultured Verrucomicrobiota bacterium | reverse complement strand
AATAATTGAGAACATATTTCTCTTCCTTGGAATCAGTAAAATCACCGGTAAAACAAATTGCAGCTTCACAAAGGGATGGGGTTTTTTGTACAACAGTTTCCATGGCCACCTTTAAATTCGGCAAATAATTCAAGGAGTCGAAGATACGGAAAACATCCATTCCAGCTTCCGATGAATGGACTACGAATTCACGCACTACATTATCAGGATAATTAGCATAGCCCACTGCATTTGAACCCCGCAAAAGCATTTGGAAAAGAATATTGGGAATCTTTTCACGAAGGGAATGTAAGCGCTCATAAGGACATTCCCCCAGAAAACGCATACATGTATCGTAGGTGGCACCTCCCCACATTTCCAAACTAAACAGACCGGAAACTCTTTTAGCGATGAAATCAGCCACTTTAAGCATATCAAAGGTACGCATACGGGCGGCTATCAGGGATTGGTGTGCATCTCGTAAAGTAGTATCCGTAATCATCAAGGGTTTTTGATTCCTGAGCCACATGGAAAACTTTTCAGCACCTTGGGCAAGCAGCTGGTCCCGGGTTCCACTGGGCGGCAAATCCATTTTATTATATTCAGGAACAAGCAGAGGAAGCGGATTTTGTACCCTCGGGCGCCCCTTGACTTGTGGATTGCCATTCACTATCACCTCTCCCAAATAATTCAACAGCTTGGAAGCCCGATCTTTTCGAGCCTTGAATTTAAAAAGACTCGGGGTTACATCAATCATTCTGGTTGTGGCGTTCCCTTTCACGAATTGTTCGTGAGTGATGACATTTTCCAAAAATGGAATATTGGTTTTAACCCCCCTGATCCTCATTTCCCTTAAGGCTCGATGCATCCTGTCCAGTGCCTGCGAAAGGTTGGGACCAGATGTGGTTAATTTAACCAAAAGCGAATCATAAAAGGGAGTTATGATTGAACCGGTGTCACCCATCGCACCATCCAGTCGCACGCCGAAACCGGCGGCGGAGCGGTAGGAGAGTATTTTTCCGTAGTCCGGGCTGAAATCTTTTTCGGGATCTTCCGTGGTTACTCGGCACTGAACTGCACAACCATTGCGCGGAATATTTTCCTGACTTGGAATTCCAATCTTTTGGTCATGTAATTTCTGCTTCATTGCCACCAGAATCTGGGAACGAACGATATCAATTCCAGTGATTTGTTCAGTAACCGTATGCTCTACTTGTATCCTTGGATTCATTTCAATAAAGAACCACTCCTTTGAATCCTGATCCAAGAGGAACTCAACGGTACCGGCATTGTCATATCCGATATTTCGGGCCAGTTCAACTCCGGCATGACAAAGATCGTCCACAACCTCTTGAGGAAGTCCAATGGAGGGGGCAACTTCAATCACTTTCTGGTATCTTCGCTGTACGGAACAGTCTCTCTCATGAAGATGCACCACATTGCCATGGCGGTCTCCGAGCACCTGCACCTCCAAGTGTTTGGCACGCCCAATGTATCGCTCAAGAAAAACTGCCGAATTTCCAAATGCCCTCTCTGCCTCTCCTTGGGCCTCTTCAAGCATGGGTTTCAAATCCTCTTCCTTATTGACCACACGCATACCTCGCCCTCCACCGCCAAACGCAGCCTTAATAATGAGAGGAAATCCAATTCCCCGTCCCCATTTTAAAGCTTCAGCAAGCTTTGAGACTGGATTGGGAGTGGCAGGAAGTGTTGGTACACCAGCTAGATCGGCCGCTTTTTTTGCCGCAACTTTATCCCCCATTTTTTCAAGAAGTTCTGGTTTTGGCCCGATGAAAGTAATTCCTGCTTCCACACAGGCACGGGCAAAATGGGCATTTTCAGACAAAAATCCGTAACCTGGGTGTATCATGTCCACATTCTTAGCTTTCGCAATGGAAATGATTGAATTTATATCAAGATAAGCAGCCACCGGCCCTTTGCCCTGCCCCACCAGATAAGCCTCATCGGCCTTAAACCGATGAACGCCAAACCGGTCTTCCTCCGCATAAATTGCAACCGTACGCAAATTCAATTCGTTCGCTGAGCGGAATATTCTAACTGCAATTTCACTACGATTCGCTACCAGAAGCTTTTTCATAAATGTACTATCGATGTTGATTTAAAAGGGGTTAACATCTCTTGAAATATTGATTTCTTCAATGCAAAAAGGATGACTATTGGGAAAATACAAAGAGGAAATTGGAAATGATTCCTTTCAACCAACCGTCTACAAATTCCCGTAATCCCAAAAAGTAAATAAGGGCTGCCATTCCAAGAAAAGGCCCAAAGGGAATCTCCATTCCCCATCCCAGTTGATTTTGTTGATTATTTGCGTGGGAGACCTTGCTGAATTTGGAAAAAAGCATTACGGGAATCAATAAGATTGTGCCGAGAAAGGCTCCACCAAAAATTACGAAAACTCCACCTTCCCAGCCGCAGAATGCACCCACAAAGCCAAGCAATTTGACATCACCCTGT
This sequence comes from uncultured Verrucomicrobiota bacterium, assembly GCA_902615835.1. Classification (GTDB taxonomy): domain Bacteria; phylum Verrucomicrobiota; class Verrucomicrobiia; order Opitutales; family Seribacteraceae; genus Seribacter. The sequence continues at coordinate 8,451 of CACMQL010000046.1, read as the reverse complement.
CCCAAAGCCTCTTTGTTAATAAGCCTTCCAGCAATAGCTCCAATCCAGTAAAGGGAGGCGGATGAAACCAGCACGCCAGTAACTGAAATAAACAAAGCAGACATCCTCTCGATCAGCATCGCGTCCGCTGAGAATCCATGAAGGGATGGGAAACTAAAGGAGAGAGCAAGACCTGCGACAGCTCCTCCAATACTAAACCGATCAGGAATTGTCATGGTTTCAAAATCAATGCCAATTACGACAATTAAAATAGAGACAAAAACTAGGGCTGTACACACAAGATCAAACTCGCCCACTCCTCCAAACTTAAAAAATACAAAAGCAAAAAGAAGTGCCGTAAACAACTCAACAGAAAGGTAGCGGAGAGGAAGTTTAAAGTCACAGCAACTTGCCTGCCCCCGCAGGGCGAGCCAAGAAAAAATCGGGATGTTATGAAACCAACTAACTGGATCGCCACACCGGGGACAGGATGAGGAAGGCATCACAATCGATTTGCCAAGAGGAATTCTGGAAATGCAGACATTGAGAAAACTTCCGACAATTGCACCGAAAAAAAAGCCTACGATTAAAATAAATACAGGGTCGGCAAATATTTCAAATGTTGACTCAATCACTGAAATGAGATTTCGCGGCTTCAAACATGGTCCTCGCAGATATTTCCCGGTCTGACCAAATCTCTAAGGATCTTGCGGCTTGGTAGACTAACATGGAAAGACCATTCGCGTTTTGGAAACCACCTGCCTCAGCCTCGCAAAGAAAAGATGTCTTGGGAGGATTGTAAATCATGTCGTAGAAGACGCTTTGCTTACCAAACTTATTGCAAGGTATAAAAAGAGGTGAAGGCTCGCCCGGCTTTAAACCAAGGGAAGTCGCATTAATCACAATCCAGTCTTTCCCACAAAAATCTGTATCGTTGAAGGCCTGAGGGGTGCTACCAACGATTCTCTCGGAATCGAATTCCTGATGCAAAAGAGTGGTCAGAACAATGAGGTTCTTAGTCGATCGGTTATGAATGTGCACCAAGTTCGCACCGGAGAGCAGGGACTGTGCTGCCGCTGCCCTAGCGGCACCACCTGCACCGAGTATAAGAATCTTTGCATCCTGTAAGTCACAGTTCAATTCCTTCTCTAGGGCCATTTTTAATCCGTAACCATCCGTGTTATAACCAGCCCAATGGTTACCGCGTAAAGCAAGTGTGTTGACTGCCCCCATTACCGAAGTCTCAGGATCTAATTGATCAAGAAAATCAAGAACCTCCACTTTGTGCGGAATGGTAAGATTTAATCCGATAAATCCTGCATCCGACAATTGATCAAGAGCTCTGCGAAGATCCTTGGGGTGCACATCCAACCGTTCGTATGTCCAATGTGAAAAGGATGGTTCCTTTCTCGATAAAACCTCCAATGCCGCCTTATGAAGGACTGGACTAATTGAATGAGCGATGGGATGACCAAGAACTGCTAAACCAACTTCAGGTGAGGAAAAACGGGGATGCTCTTTGAGCGAAAAAGGGATCTCACGCATTGGTTTCGAGACTACGGATTTTTTCAAACTCCGCGATAAATGAGCTGAACATCTCGGCTTCTTCCTTTTTTCCCTTGAGTTTATAATGGTGCACCAAATTTCTACAACCACGGGTGAGCATTTCCGAAACAGTAACAGGGAGCAGAATGCTTCCGGAAGACTCTTCCATCGATATTCCCAGGTACGAACCCATGTCTTCGAGATCGATTATCTTCCCCCCTGCCCACACATCGATATAAAAGGGGATGTCTCCGGCAAAACATCCAACCATAAATCTTCCAGGCAAGCCTATCGGTTCAAGTTCAAAACCAACTCTCCTCGCGACCAGCAGGTAAATGAGTGACAAGGTGATAGGAAGTCCTCTTTTTTTCTCAAGTACGAGATGTAGAAAACTATTTTCGGGCTCTTCAAAATTTTGACGGGCTCCCCGATATCCACACTCGTGGAAAAGGACCCGATTGATCACAATACAAATTTGCCTTGAATCTATTGGGTTGGCGATCAATTCCCGGACCCGGTCTGCAAGTTGATCAAGTTGCAGGCTCGACTGAACAGAATCTGCGGCAGGGTTTACAGTTCTATCCAAAAGGGACCAGCCAGTTTCAAGTTCATATCTTCGGGAACGAATAAAATCCAAAAAATCTTCCTTTCCATCGGTCCAACCTAGCTTGACCTGCAATTCCTTCGCATGTTTTGCATGGATACCATTGGACTGATGGCCAATTTTCTTGAGAAGTGTCCGTCCTTCCGCGGGAAAAACCTCGAACAACTTAACCATAGCATCACGGACAGGGGGAGACTCATCGTCCAGCAAGCTAAGAATTACCCTCTCGGCAGGCCAAGTCATTTGTTTATCTGATGCTGTCATTACTCTATCAAATAAATTGGCATCTTCTTTCCCTTTGATCAAGCATTACTAAAATTTCTAATGTTTCGAATTACGCTGGCCAAATAAGGCAGAACCCACCCGAATCATGGTACTCCCTTCTGCGATGGCTTCCTCCAAGTCACCTGACATCCCCATGGATAACTCAGGAAAAGGCTGATTATACTTTTCCGCCATCGAGTCTCGCAGTGTACGAAGATTGGCAAAACACTCCCTGGCTGTGTTTTTATTATGGGGATCGTAGGGTGCAATTGCCATAAATCCATTGATTCGTATTGATGATATATTCAAAGCCCTTTCCAAAACTGCTTGGGTTTCTTCTATGGGTATCCCATATTTTGCAGGATCGCTTCCCGCATTAACCTGGAGTAGAAGGGGTTGAATAAACCTCGATTCGTACGCCAGTTTCCCCAACCTTTCAAGGATTTTGAGGGAGTCGACGCTTTGGATGCATGAGAACTTGCCCAAGACAAATTTAACCTTGTTACTTTGCAGATGTCCAATTAAATCATAATTGATTTCGGAAGTGCTTTCCATCTTTTGAATGGCATCCTGAACACGATTTTCCCCTACCCTCTTGATCCCATGTTTTGCACACATCGCAACTGCATGAACTGGCCAATTTTTGGTCACTGGAAGGAGGGTAACCTCCTGTGCCGAACGGCCATATTTGCAGCATGCTTTCTCTATCTGCTGATTGACTACGGATAAGTTATTAGAAAATTCTTTTTCGCTGATCATAAGATTTTCGAATATAAAATTTGCATAGAATAAGTTTAGTTAATAGACATAAATCATGCATATTCAAAATTTCAAAACCTTTTGTGATTTGGTCGAGACAAAAAGCTTTTCCAAGTCAGCAAGATTAAATGAAGTTACCCAATCGGCTGTGAGTCAGCAACTCAAAGCCATGGAGTCTCACTATGATATGCTGATCATCGACCGCAACCAAAAGAAATTCAGGTTAACTCCACAAGGAACTGTGCTTTACACCACCTACAAAGACATTCTGGGTCTTTATGAAAAACTGAATTGCGAGATTCAGGAGATGAGTAACATCGTCAGCGGTACAATTCAAATCTCCACGGTGAATAGTATTGGACTTCATGAACTACCTCCCTACCTGAAAGTTTTCATCAAGCAATTTCCTTCAGTAAATACTCGGGTCGAGTACCGCAGAGCCAACTTAGTCTACGAAGATGTACTCCATGGCAATGCTGACCTTGGATTAGTCGCATTTCCCACCTTGCACAAAGAATTGACTATCATTCCCTTTGCCAACGATGAACTCATCATAGCAATGAGTCCTGAACACAAGCTTACGAAAAAAAGAGCTATTGCCATTGATGACCTTAGCGGTATGGATTTCATTGCCTTTGAAAAGGACATCCCCACCCGCAAAGCCACCGATGAAATTCTTAACCGTGCGGGAATCCAAGTGACTATTGCAATGGAATTTGACAATGTTGAAACAGTCAAGCGTGCGATAGAAATTAATGCTGGGATTGCAATTCTACCCGCAAGTACAGTTCTGACAGAATCCGAAAGAAAGCAACTTGTTACTTATAAACTGGAAGGTGGAATGCACAATCGACCCCTTGCCATCATTCACAAAAAGAACAGGCTCTTAACTCCGGCGCTAAGATCCTTTGTGGAGCTTATGCAAAACAAATCCTTAAAGGTCGATTGATCTCAGTTCTCTTTCAATCCTCTCGCTCTGATTAATTGTGCAGTAAAGCTACCCACGACTACTTCACTGCTGATCTTCAGAGGAATCCTCCGTTTATCCGCGGAATACCATACTCTTAAAATTCCTTTCGGGCTCTTTTTAAAAACTCCGCTTAGGTTTTTCATATCAGGAACCACATCATTCGCCCAAAAAATCCCGTAGGGAACTTCAATCTTTGCTTTTTCTCCTACATTTAATCTGACATTGAGGAATTTTTTCCCGTCACATACTGGAAAAGTCTTATTTTTGTGAGAATTGCTTGGATAAAAACGATAAGCAAAAGCAATGGAAAGTGGGTCATAGACATTTTTGGTTAAAGCTAAAATCCGGGGTGCCTGATTGTTCTCAATAAAAACAACTTTTTCTTTTTCGTAGTTAAAATCAACCACGATCTCATTATTGGTTTTCCCCTCTTTTTGAGACTTTTGGTATTTTAATGTTCGGGTAAAATTTGCATCGACCAAACTGCTGATATGGGTTCTTACTTTGTAAAAATTATCCGCAAATCTATTGGTTCTGACTGAAAAAAGAACTTTCCAGGGCTGTTCGTCCCCCGGTTGGCGGGAACCGACTTCCATCGTGGCAAAGCCCACCGGTATAAATCCCCACTTAAGTGAATATTCCAGAGTTTCGCCAGGTAAAAAAGGGGCATTTGGGGTGCCTAACAAATAAATGGGGTAAATGCATAGAAGAAAAAACGCCAAATATTTAGCTGAATTCCAACGCATTAATCCTAGGTAATTGGATGCAGGTTCCAAATTTCTTTCGCATACTGGGAGATAGTTCGGTCCGATGAAAATTTACCAGAACCAGCCACATTGCGAATTGCCATTTCCGCCCACTTGGTTTTGTCGCTGTAAACGGAATCAACTTTCTCCTGTGCCTCCACATAGTCCCGATAATCAGCCAACACAAAATAGGGATCTCCCCAGTCGAGCAGGCTTTTAGACAGGTCTTCAAGAACAGGACCCTCCTCCGGTGAAAAATAATCAGAAGCCAGCCAATCGATCACCGCTTTAAGCTCCTCATCTTTCTCGTAATAAGAATGGGGTTTATATCCTTGTTCCCGCATATTTTGAATGCCATCAACCGTCTTTCCAAAAATGAAAATATTATCATCCCCAACCTCTTCCCTGATTTCCACATTAGCTCCGTCCAATGTACCTATGGTTAAGGCACCATTAAGAGCAAACTTCATATTCCCGGTACCGGAAGCTTCCTTGCCTGCAGTTGAAATCTGCTCAGACAAGTCAGTGGCAGGGATAATTTTTTCAGCGGCGGAAACATCGTAGTTCGGCCAGAAAAAGATTTTAAGCAAATCCCTAATTCTCTCATCATGATTGATCGTTTTCGCCACAAGATTAATTGCATGAATAATAACTTTAGCCAGATGGTAACCGGGTGCGGCTTTGGCTCCAAAGAAAAAGATACGTTTATTAATTTCCAAAGTAGGATCATTGAGAAGTCGTCTGTAGAGCGTCAGGATATGCAGCAGATTTAAATGTTGTCTCTTGTATTCGTGAAGACGTTTGATTTGGGAATCAAAAATCGCATCTGAATCAAGTTCCAGCCCGAATTTTTGGCTTATAATCCCCGCAAGTAGTTGCTTATTTTTAAGTTTGACCGTCATGAACTTCTTCTGAAATGAAGAATCTCCAGACACATTCTCCAATTCTCTCAATTTCGAAAGATCTGTCAACCAGCCTGGTTCGACCACCTCGTCAATCAATTTTGCCAATTCCGGATTACATCCAAGCAGCCATCTCCTCGGTGTAATCCCGTTGGTTTTATTGTTAAAACGATCAGGATAGATTTCCGCAAAATCACTCATTAACCTTTGTTTGAGTAGCTGGGTATGAAGGGCAGCAACTCCATTGACTGAACGGCTTGCCACCACCGAAAGATAGGCCATCCTCACTTGCCCATCGATCACAATCGACATGCGGTGAACACGCTCTTCATCTCCCGGAAATCGAGTACGAATTTCCTCCTGAAAACGGCGATTAATTTCCTGTACAAGCTGTAGATGTCGGGGAAGCACTTTACCAAAAAGACCTTCACCCCAGGTTTCGAGAGCTTCTGGCAAAAGAGTATGATTGGTGTAAGCGAAAGAATTTCGTACCAAAATCCATGCTTCTTCCCAGGACATTCCCTCCTCATCAAGAAAAAATCTCAATAATTCCAAGACGGCTACCGCAGGGTGCGTATCATTCAGTTGGATGACTACTTTTTTGGGAAAATCTTTCCAATCATGATGCTCCCTTTGAAAGCGACGAAGTAAATCCTGCAGCGAACAGCTGACAAAAAAATATTGTTGGACCAGCCGCAGTTCCTTTCCACTTTCAGTTTCGTCATTTGGATATAAAACTTTTGAAATGGTTTCGCCCATGGCTTTCTCCCGCACCGCCTCGACATACCCACCTTGGTTGAAGACTTGTAAATCAAGCTCCTGCGAGGACTTTGATTCCCACAACCTTAGGAAATTGACGGTATCGGTTTCATAGCCCACGACGGCTAAGTCGTAAGGAATTCCTTCCACTTCCTTGTATCCTGTCCAGTGAGGGCGGTAATGGCCTAAATCATCGTATCCATGTTCCACATGCCCGTACAACTTCACCTTTTGGGCGTATTGAGGACGGGCAATTTCCCAAGGATTCCCTTCCCGTAGCCAATCATCTGGTTTCTCCATCTGCCTGCCCTTATCAAAACTTTGCCGAAACAAACCGAATTGATAATGAATACCATAGCCAATCGCAGGTAAATCCATGGTAGCCATCGAATCTAAGAAACACGCCGCCAGTCGTCCCAAGCCACCGTTTCCCAGCCCCATATCGTGCTCTTCTTCCAGTATTTCACTTAAATCGTAGCCAAGATCATTCAGGGCCATCCTGGCTTCACTCAAGACTCCCGCGTTACACAGGTTGGAATTTAACAATCTTCCCATGAGGTATTCCAAACTTAGGTAGTATACTCGCCTTGTTTTTGCTTCACTATGTTTGGCTTGTGTATGGATAAATCGGTCAACTACCTGATCTCTAACTGCAAAACATGTGGCCATCCAAATTTCTCTCTTGGATGCATTTTTTAAATGACGGGCCAAGGTGAGGCGTAAATGCCTTTCAATACCATCCTTTAAACTATCTGCGGAAGGAAGAGCAGGCTCGACAATCACAGAACCGTTTTCAGGGTTGTCCTTAGTCATAGGTTCATCATGGCAATAGACATGCCAAAGTTTACAGGAGGAAAGAGATGTTCAAATTTTAGCTATTTAGCGTAAAAGCGGTGAACTGTTTTGTGGGTATAAACCTCTTGGGGACGGAGAACACATGACTGCCAACCAACTTCTCCTTGGTGGTTGGGACTGTCAGGGAATACCTGAGTTTCTAAACATAATCCCGAGCGCAGGAGGTAAGGTTTTCCACCATGGCCGATAATGGAACCATCGAGGTAATTTCCTGAATAGAATTGAATTCCAGGCTGATCAGTATGAATTTCCAGAATTCTTCCCGTGCTTGGGTCCTTAAGAGTTGCCGCATGGTGCAAACCATCTTCGTTCTTCTCTTTGGAAACCAACCAAGTGTGGTCATATCCCTTACCAAATATAATCTGTTCGTGGGGTGATTCGATTCGTTTTCCGATCTTGGTGAAGCTTCGAAAATCCAGTGGAGTTCCATGCACTGAAGCAATTTGTGTGGGAATATTGGTGTCATCCGTGGCCACAAATTGATCCCCGGGCAACAATAATTCGTGGTCCAAAATAGTTTCTGAACCCTCACCCGCCAAATTAAAATAAGTGTGATTAGTAAGATTTATGACGGTGGCTTTGTCAGTTCTGGCTTCATATTCAACGACCAATTCATTTTCATCAGTTAAGATATACCTTACTTTACACTTTAAATTACCCGGATAGCCTTCTTCTCCCTCAGGACTGGTCCGGTCAAACTCGACCCCAGTGCCGGTGTTAAGGATACGGGTTCTCCATACATATTTATCAAAACCACGATCTCCTCCATGCAAGTGATTGGGGCCATTATTAGTAGCCAACTTATACTCACTGCCATCTAAGGAAAACTTTCCATTTGCAATACGATTAGCATACCTCCCAGTTATACATCCGAAGTAAGGGCTCTTTTCGCGATAATCCTTGAGGTTATCAAAACCAAGGGACACGTTAGCAAACTTACCATTACGGTCCGGGGCAAAAATTTCCTTTACCGTTCCTCCGTAATCAAGAATGCCAACTCTCATCCCATTTGCATTACTCAAGGTGTACTTACTGACAATGGTTCCGTCGGGCATTTCTCCAAACATT
>CACMQL010000045.1 GCA_902615835.1 uncultured Verrucomicrobiota bacterium | reverse complement strand
TACGAATGTTGTGCAAGTTACGGGGGCAAATTCCCGGCTCAAAATGGTTGGTGGTGGAACTTCCACCATAACGGCGAGTCAAGTGGGTAGCAGTGGGTATAATGCGGCAAGCACCAAAAACTTCACCATTACCGTGACCGAATTAAGCCCTTACACAGATTCATTGCCCAACCTGGTTATGTGGTTGGATGGAAAGGATGTAAATGCGGACAGGATGCCTGAAACACCAAGTAATTTCCTGGCCCAGGCCAAAGTGAGTGCCTGGTCGGACCGTTCAGGTAACGGAAACTCCTTAACCCAGGCAAATTCAGTCAGTCATCCAACTTATGAAAGCTCAGGCGGGCTCCGTTTTGACGGAAACTCGGACTTTCTTGATGCCACCCTGCCAAGCTTACTCCAGGGAAGTCCTGCTTTCACTATTTTCGTGGTGGCGGAATCCCTACAAACCGGTGGCCGTTTGCTTCAGTTAGGTAATAATGCGGGCACCGGTCAGCAAATAATTGGCTTTCACGAATCTGGCAGCGTACTCTACAACGACGGCAATCACAGTGCTTCTCAAAACTTCTCGACTTCGGCCACGATTGGCGTTTGGAAAAAGTCGAGTGGCAACCCAACTTCGGGAATTCAATTTTCTCGTTTTGGAACCAATATCACCCTTACCGCTCCCTCTTCACCAAAATCAATTAACCTACCAGCCAACACCTCTGTAACTTCTTCCAAAATCAATTTGGGCAGGGGGACCAACGGATCATCCAATGAATACTTTAAAGGAATCATTCGTGAAGTTTTAGTTTTCAATTCAGAATTGGATGGCTATTTCCAAAAAAGAGTCGAGGGTTACTTGGCAAACAAATGGGGATCGAAGGCCAGCCTTTCCAATCAGCATCCATATAAAGTTACTCCTCCGACCTTTGGCGGTACCCAATCGATCAACCTCTCCCATACTAACCTGGGAGTCGATACCAGCGACAATGTTCCCTTTATGTCCATTTTTGATTCGCCATTCAAACTGGAAGGATCATACGCCACATCTGGTCTTCCTATTACCTACGAAACCAACAGTAGCTCCGTGTTGGCAGTTAATTCTGCTGGTTTACTTGAGCCAAAAGGGATTGGAAGAGTCAGGGTCACCTTAAAGCAAGCGGGAGACTCCCATTTTTCCGCAGCCAGCAACCAAAATTTAAATATGAAAATTCTCGGGAAGCGTTCGCAAACCATTACTTTTGCCGCCATTCCAAACAAAAGCCCCGGTGCTTCCAATTTTACCATAAGTGCAACTTCGAGCTCCGGTCTACCCGTCAGTTACGCAAGCTCCAATACTTCCATTGCCACCGTAACTTCCGGAGGCGCAGTATCCATCGTGGCCAATGGCCAGGTGACGATCACTGCCTCCCAAGCTGGCAATGGTACCTATGCGGCGGCGGCCAATGTCGATCGATCTTTCTCCATTGGAACCCCAATGACCGTTTATTTCGATCCCATCGGAACCATGGGTAACAGCCAAACCTTTAAAGTCAGGGCATGGGCCAATAATGCCAATAATGGTGCCCTTCTCAATGGAACTCCCGGTATTTCAATTGTTTATGAAATTGTTTCCGGTCCAGCTACAATTTCAGGTAACAATCTAACTACAAATGCCAGTGGATCAGGAACTGTAGTCCTTAAAGCAACCGTCAGTGGAAGCATTTATGCCCCAGGCACTGCGTCCATCAGTTTTAGTATCGACGGTTCAAAAAGTGGTCAGACCATTACCTTTAACAAAGGAGTCAAGGGAGGATTAAGAGATATGCAACTTTCTAAGAGACCGATTATGCTGGGACGCATGGCATCCAGTGATTCCAATCTTCCGATTACTTTTACCCTTGTAGATAATCCACATAAAATAGCCAAAATCGTTGGAGTCGGTGAAAAAACACAACTGCTCATTGCTCCAAAAGACGGAAATGATAATGGGGAAAAGTTTACCGGATTTGGTGGATCTTCCGACCTAACCATAAAAATCCGGGCTACTCAGCTGGGCGGAACTCGAGGTGGGCAACAATATCACCCCGCACTTCCGGTCGAACATGTAGTAAAAATCAAAAAACCCGGAAAAGATGCATTTTACGAAGAACGTCGATTAGATTCAAGGTTTGACGCCAAGAAAGCAGCCTTTGATACCCGCATGGCGAGGCTGGGAAAAACGGGCGATAAAGCTGCCTATCTCTTCAATCGTGACGATCAGGACTCCGATGGTGATGGCCTCACCAACCTCGAGGAACGGGCTTTCGGAGGCGATTCCCTGATGGGAGACAAACGCTCATCCAAACCACAGGCTATTCGTAAAAATGATGGCTATGAATACATAACCTTTAAAAGATACCAGGACGCATACAACGACGGGGATGACCAGATTGAATACATTGTGGAAACCAGCCGTGACCTCCGCTCCTGGACCACTGATTCCGACACCACCAATGGTCCCCTTCAAGTTGGAAACGCGGTTGACGTGGGGGGAGGCATGGAGAGAGTCGTCTACCGGTCGAGGCAGAAAAGAACCGATAACGGAGGTAAACAACTTTTCATCCGTGTACGGGTAAAATCGAAATAAACCATTCTTCACCCGGGAAGATCTCCACTGTTTTAATAAACTTGTTGGATCACTTCATTTCACTTAGGCGATAACCAAAGCCATTGCCTCTAATCGTAGAAAGGTCTAAAAAACCGCCTTTCCTCCGGAACACCCCCGGGTGTATTCGAGCCTCCCGAAGAGAAGCTTCGGGGTAAAACTGCATGCTGTTACTCTCCACTCCCATTATTGTCCCCGCATGAGCACCAAGTAGAACATGCGGAATCTGAGCCAGCATGGGATTGGTTAAGTCCTGAACCATCAAGTCCATTCCGTGAGCCTTTGCCCAGCAAAGGGAGAGCAGGGCTCCGGTTTGGGTTTTACAGGTCTTCAAGGCCACCCCGTTCCAGCCAAGTTCTTTCCCCCTCTGCACATGTTTCCAATCGTGGGCACTCTCATCCATGAAAAGTGGCTTACGTTCGGCAACGGAATGAACATCAATAGGGTTCTTCTCCAGATCGTAAGGAAAAGGCTGTTCAACATACAAAATTCTTCTGAAAGTCTCCTTCTCTTCCCGCTTTAGTCGGTCGAGGATTTCATTCACATAAGACGGATCAGTCACGGTACAGTTAAAATCTGTGGTGAGGTGCTTTACCCCCAACTCCTGGGCAAGCACGCCGATCTTGACCAGTCGTGCATAATCCCAATCTGAATCATTTCCGCGGAGTTTGACTTTTAAACATTTTAAACCATCCCGATTAATCCATTCACGCAAATGAACGGGATAATCATCTTCCGGTTCATCCCCGGTTAAATCTTCTATGTCAAGCGGATCCAGTCCGCCCACCAAATGCCAGACGGCAATTTTTCTAGGCAGCTTGAGATTGAGAAAATCAGAAGGATATTTCGACCCAAAACCAACACAAGATCCCTTGGCTGGTTGAAGAAAAATCGAAAGGTCCGTGGAGAGATATTCTTTCCCGTATGCTTGATATACCGGCACATGATTAACCACTCCATAGGCGTCATGAATCGCAAGATCAAAAGCGGAAGCACATACCAGAGCCGCCAACCAAGGCATAGGTTCGGCGGCAAAAGACTTAGAAAGATTAAATTCGTGCAAGGCATGGGGAAGATCTTTCATGATCAAATCATGACCGAGTTCAATACAATGCCCAAATTTACTGAAATTCTTCCAACGGGTCTGAATCATTTTACAAAATTCGATAAGGGTTTTATGACGGACCGAGTATGCTCTTTTAGACGGCCAGACCCATTCTACACTAAGGGGAGTCTCGCCCCACCCTACAGCCTGATTGCCTGCCTTATTTACAACCGAGACTTTCACCCGGGCACAGGTGACCGATGACAGTACTTCCGCCCCGAATTTAAGAGGAATCCGTGTCTCCACCGGAATAAAATCCAAAGAAAAACCTGAAATTTGAATATCGGTTGGTAAACTCACTTTGCTTAAGGGAAAAGGAATCCAATTGGTTCCTTGAAACTAGGGTAAAATCTTTTTCTTCACAATCACCTATTCCAATAAGTGAATTTGAAACATTGTAATTTGGTTTCGGTTTTGTCAGAATATTTCTTCTTTCAATCCCAGAATGCAGAAGAATCATGATGTGCAAAATCATCTTTGGTTTCAAAACATCCAGTTCTTCCGATTGTCTAATCAGGCAAGTCCTGACAAGGCTCTATGTATTGCTTAAACTTTGCTTGTAGGGGGAATTAAGATAATAGAAACGACTCTTTGTAAAACCCGGACTAAGGAATCCCTGAAAGCGGTACGGCAAGAATTCCAGAAACTTGCCCTGTGAGTGGGATCCATCCTTTCCATTGAACAATTAGAATGGGCAGTGAAGGAGGGAATGAACTTTGGAGTATCACCAGCCTGCGATGAGGACCTATGGGTCAACAGTCTTGCCTTACAAATTCCTTATTACCCGGGAGTTCTGACTCCAACTGAATTAAGGAGGACCATGCATGCGGGATGCCTGTATCCTACAATTTTTCCATTGAACCGCGAGGAGGTACCGCTTATCTGAGCCCGTTGTTGGCACCCTTCCTGGGAGCTGGTTTGACCTGCCTGCCTACGGGTGGAAGAGGTGAGGAAAAAAGCTTCTCAATACCCAAAGATTCCTGAGGTTTCTGCGGTGGGTGGCAACTGGATAACCCCTCAGTTTAGGGTCTCAGGAAAGAATGTAAAGAGGATGACTAAGCTTGCCAAATCTTCTCTTTTGCTAGCTAATGCCATCTGATGTTATCTCCCCACGCAAAGTATTTACCCAGTCATTTGATTTGCTTCTTTTCCGTTCTCCACCGTTTCGAAAAGAAAGTACCCTTGGTCTCCATGGGTGGTTCAATCACGGCAATGGATGGCTACAGAACTATGTGGAAGAATTTTTGGAATAAGTACTATCCCCTTTATCCATCACTTCCGCCTTTGCCGAAAAAAAGCAATTTTCGAATTGAAAGTAGGATGAATAGTGGAGTCAGTCTTTCCCAACAATACAGAAAAAATTGGCAATATCTAATCATAATCAAGTTTGCCCACGACCTCCAACCCGTTACGCATATTGTTATATTTTATCCCCAAACATCATCCCACTGGTTTGCTATGCGGAATACGGAATCTTGAAACAACTAATCACTTTATGTCATCTCATCCTTTTTTATCATTAAACGGAAATCCCTCCTGGGAATCCCTAACCCCCGAGCATATCCGCGAGGACATCACGTTCGCTCTCGAAAATGCCGAATCAAATCTTCAACAAATCCGTGATCTTAAACCGGAGAATGTCAATTTTATGAATACGGTCAAGGCACTGGAAAATGCCAGCTATGAATTGTATTATGCATGGGGACTGGTCACGCATCTGGACTCGGTTTGTAATTCAACCGAATTACGGGAAGTCCATAACGAACTACTACCTGCCGTAAGTGCCTTCGGGGCCAAAATAACTCTCGATGAGAAATTATGGAAAACTTTGCAAGTTTTCGCGGAAAGCAGCGAAACTTCCGCTCTCGCACCCATTGACCGCCGTTTGTTGGAAGAAACTCTTTTTGACTTCAAGGAAGCAGGGGCCAACTTACCCGCGGAAAAACGGCAGCGACTGAAAGAGATTTCACAAGAGCTAGCTCAAGTCACCCAAAAATTTTCAGAACAGGTGCTGGATGCCACCAATGATTGGAAGCTCGTTGTGAAAGACGAGATCAAATTAAAAGGTCTGCCTGAAACAGCCCGTGAAGCAGCCAAACAGACGGCCATTGAAAAACTTGGCGAAAAGGAAGGAAAAAAAGCGTGGGTATTTACTTTGCACACACCCTCCATGCTTCCGGTTTTGCAATACTTGGAAGATGACGGCATCCGCCGGGAGGTCTGGTCTGCCAGTGATAACCTGTGCGTGAAAACACCTTATGATAATGAACCCCTGATTCGACAGATCATCAAGTTAAGGCAGGAGAAAGCTGAAATTCTGGGAAAAGATAATTTTGCAGATGCCGTGCTAGCAAGAAGAATGGCTCAAAATGGAGAGAAAGCCGACCGTTTTGTGTCCGAACTTCGTGAAAAGACTGATCCCTATTTCATAAAAGAAAATCAGGAACTGGAAGCATTCAAAGCTGAAATAACCGGTGAACCGGTCGATGGTCTGGAGCCCTGGGAGGTTGGATTTTGGTCCGAAAAACTCAAAAAGGAAAGATATGATTTTGATGACGAAGACCTGCGTCCGTATTTTCCCATTCAATCCGTTCTCAAGGGAATGTTTGAGCTAGCGACCCGGATTTTTGGCCTCACTATTGAGGAAAAACCAACGCAATATCAGGGTAAAGTAATTGATCATGGATTAAATGCCGATGGATCACCTCAGTCCGTCTGGCACGAAGAAGTTCGTTTTTACGAACTATTTGACACCCAAAGCGGCAAGCACCTGGGCTCCTTTTATGCTGACTGGCATCCTCGAACCAGCAAGAGAGCTGGTGCCTGGATGAATTATTTCAAAACGGGGGAGCCGACTGAGAATGAAGACCGTGAACCACACCTTGGACTAATTTGCGGAAACCTGACCGCTCCCACTCCTACCAAGCCCGCCCTCCTCACTCACTATGAAGTTGAAACTGTGTTTCACGAGTTTGGTCACCTCCTACATCATCTTTGCGGAAATGTTCCTCACCGCAGCCTCAATGGTGTAAATGTAGCCTGGGACTTTGTGGAACTTCCCTCGCAAATCATGGAAAACTGGTGCTGGGAAAGACAAAGCCTGGATTTGTTTGCGAGACATCATGAAACCAACGAACCCATTCCGGAGGATCTTTTTCAGAAAATGCTCCGAGCCCGTAATTTTATGGCAGGCAACACCATGATGCGCCAGTTGGCTTTCGCCAAACTAGACCTGCATATTCATCGGGTTTTGGCCAAGCAGGAATTTGATTCCCTTGAGACTTCTCTCCAGGAATCGCTAAGAGGTTATCTGCCCAAACGCAAAACGACTCCCCGTACCATTGCCTTACGTTTCAGTCATTTATTCAGCAGTCCAGTTGGATATGCAGCGGCTTACTATTCTTATAAATGGGCAGAAGTTTTGGATGCTGATGCTTTCACCCGTTTTCAAAAAGAAGGGATCATGAATAGGCAGACCGGGATTGATTTCCGCGAAAAAATTCTCAGCAGGGGAAACTCGGTTCAACCGGACGAGCTATACCGCGACTTCATGGGCCGTGACCCAGAGGTTGAAGCCCTTTTAGTCCGCAGTGGTTTGAACTAAACCAGCTTTTCCCATTCCCTCTATGTCGACCAAGCCTCAAGTCCTTGCCTGGATTACCTGTGACTCGGTTTATGTCGACCCTGCAACTGGCAAGCACACCCTTTTGGGAATATTTTCGAATTTACGGGCCAAGGAATTTCCTGTGATTCATCCGAGAATGATCTGGTTTCTTTCCTTTTCTGACCTCACCCAAGGGAAACATCATTTGAAAATTTCCATTGGCATCCCCATGTCCGATGAGATACCCAGGACCATCATCAAGAGGGAATTTGAATCACCCGGTCCACAACATCGGATCAACCTGATTAACGATATTCATCGCTTGAAATTTGAAGAACCTGGTAATTACTCGATTCTCATTGAAATAGACGATCAGGTTGTGCTTGCCAGCACTTTTCCGATTTCTCAGGTTGATGAAACATGATTGTCTTTTGGAAGTCTATTTTATTGCTTACTCCCTTCATCTTTGGACTATTTTTGCGGGGAGAAAAAGATCAGGAAGATAAAAATTTTTACACACCAGTCGCCGGCTATTTGGAAGGCTGGCACATTGAATGGGATCCTGAGATTGCAGAATCTGATAACGCCCCTTTTTTTCGTGAAATTAGAAAAGCTCTTTGCAATCATTTTCAAAGGATTAAATTTCTTTTACCCAAAGATCGGGTAAAGGTGCTGCAAAAGTTCCCTATCCGTGTGGATAAGAAGCATAAACTTACCAACATGCAGTATCATCCAAGCAAAGGATGGTTAATCAACAATGGATTCGATCCAACCCTTGAGAAAAGAGTGCATATACCGCGAGCCAAAAACCTTCTGGAACGGAGCACCTGGCAAAAACATCCCTATGTCATCCTACACGAATTGGCTCATGCCTATCACGATCAGGTTCTCGGGTTTGAGCATAAAGCGATCCTGGTAGCATACCAAAGGTCGGAAAGGGAAAAACTCTACCAAAGGGTACTTTTATACCGGGGCGGAAAGACCAAACATTATGCCCGTACCGATCATAAAGAATTTTTTGCCGAAATGACTGAATCTTATGTAGGCGTAAATGACTTTTACCCATTTGTACGGGCTGAGTTGAAAGAGCATGATCCGCAAACTTATGCCCTGATGGAAAAGATTTGGGGTAAATTTTAACTATTATTTCAACCTTATTATTTTTACCCTAAGGTTGCACCTTGAACCCGTGCCCAGGGTAGACTAGGTTAAACCAATGGTAGATAAAATCTCATCGGACTCTTCAGAATCCGCACCCCTCCTTGTGGTGGGATCAGTCGCATTTGATAATGTCATTACCCCTTACGGTTCACAGGAGGGTATTCTTGGGGGAGCCGCCTCCTACTGTTCATTTGCGGCCAGTTATTTCACCCAACCCAGAATGGTGGGAGTCATTGGAAACGATTTTGGAGAGGAATACCTCTCCCGCCTGCGCAACAGGGGCATTGATCTCGAGGGGTTGCAGGTTGACAAAAGCGGACCCACTTTTTTCTGGAAAGGAAAATATCATGAAAACTTTAACCGTCGAGACACTCTCGATATACAATTGAATGTCTTTGAGAAGTTCCGGCCTGACCTTCCTCAAAATTATCTCGATTCTAAGTTTGTTCTGCTGGGAAATATTCATCCGGCACTGCAAATGCATGTTTTAGATCAATTGGATGGCTCCGCTTTCGTTCTAGCAGACACCATTGATTTATGGATCGAAACCGAAAGGAATGCCCTACTGGGATTGATAAAAAAAGTGAGCCTGTTCGTTATAAATGATTCCGAGGCGGAAGAATTAACCGAAGAAAATAATGTTATTCTTGCCGGTAAAAAACTTCGGGAAATGGGTCCAGAATCCGTGATCATCAAAAAAGGCGAACATGGGGCCGTTCTCTTTCATGAGGAAGGCTCTTTCGCCTTACCGGCCTACCCGGTTACTGAATTACGGGATCCCACCGGAGCGGGTGATTCCTTTGCCGGTGCCCTGATCGGAAGGCTTGCCTCGAGAAACCGGACTGACTTTTCCTCGATCAAGGAAGCTATTCTTTACGGTACCTGCACCGCCAGCTTAACCGTTGAAGCCTTCGGATGCGACCGACTCGAATCGGCTGGTTCCTCCGCCATTTCCCAGCGGGTGGAGGGGCTTAAAAAGCTGATCTCAATTGATTGAAAACAATCACATAATCAATTGAGAAACCAAGATTTTGGTTCTTTAGCCTCAGGGGTGTGCGTCGCAGATTCTATCTTTGGCTCATAGGTCGATATTGGAGTTTTAATTATGAAAGTAAACTAGACTCTGAATGATTTACTTTATCCCAAATTAATCCTTCTTCGGAATCAGGGATCAGGGATATTCATAAACAAACTCCTAGAAGGCCATCCTTTGACTCGGCTCAGTGGGCTAGGAATCTGTTTTTTTATAACCTTGATGAAGGGCCACAATTGAAAAAGTCAGGGCAGAAAACTGGACGCGTTCAAAACCTGCTCCTTCAAACTCATCAACCAGACCGAACCGGTCGGGAAACACAGAAATACTTGAACCCAGATAAAGATAGGCCTCCCGGTCTCCCGTCACCAACCTCGCCATCCAGGGTAGTAATAACTTCAAATAGAAATAATAAAACGGGCGAAACCAAAAATAAGGCTGACTGAATTCCAAAACAATCAATCTGCCATTTGGCTTAAGGACCCGATACATTTCCTGCAGCCCTTTTTCTCGGTCTGAAAGGTTGCGCAGCCCAAATGAAATCGTGACCAGATCAAAAGATTCATCAGGAAAATCTAGGGATAGACAATCGCCCAGCAGAAATTTGTTTGAATTTTCATCCAAGCCTTTCATTTCTCGTTTGTTTCTTGCCTCTTGAAGCATAGGTTCACAAAAATCTACCCCCGTAATTTCCGCTCTTTCCGGCAGAATTTGACGAAGAGCAAAAAGAACATCCCCGCTCCCTGTCGCCAGATCAAGAATCTCCGAGCAGTGCTCCTCGGCCGCCATTTTAACCAGTTTCTTTCTCCAATAATAATCTACACCTCCTGATAAAAAATGATTGGCCAGATCGTAGCGGGGAGCGACACTTGCAAAAGTCGCCCGGACCGCATGGGGATCCGGTCTACTCACTCCCGTCCAGCTTCTTACCGAAGCTGTCAACCACCCATTTGGAAAGTTCCTTGTCCGGATCGTCGATTGCTTTTCTCTCAATCACGAATGATTTTTTTCCGGTACGTTGCTGAATGATCGAGAGGCCGTGTTGAAAGTCCGCAAATTTTCTTTCACAAAAGGCGAGGACCGACCGATTTTCCACGGCAGCCTGCTTCACCAAGGCCACCTTTGCCGGTTTACGAATTTTAAGTTCGAAACCGTGGTTCCGTTTAAATTCTTCTACAAAACGGTCGACATCCTCTAGCATGGAATCATCCACCTGATCGCGGTTCTGCTCGATAAGTTCGCGGATACTTTCCTCCGGATTCAGCACCGTCTGTTCATCGACTTCGAAATTACGAATCCCTGTGGAAGGTAGTTCAAACTTAAAATCCCGAAAGGTTCTCTCGAGTACCGTAACCAATCCCCGGGCTCCGGTCTTCTCACCGGCGGCTTTTTCCGCAACTTGAAGAATGGCATCATCAGTCATTTTAAATTCGATATTATACCCTGCAAAGTCACTGCGGTACTGTTCCAACACATTACCCTCGGAAGAAAGCAAAATATCCCGCAGGTCATCCTTGGTTAATTCCTCACAGGCAACCCGAACCGGCAATCGGCCGATGAATTCAGGTTCAAATCCATAGTTTATGAAATCACGGGTTTCCGCCTTCCCAAGAAAAGTGGAAGCCGAAATTTCACTCTGGTTCTGCTCGTCGGACGAGCCAAAGCCAATCCTGTTTAAATTCAGCCTTTTGCGTACATTTTCGCCAAGCTGATCAAATGCACCGCTGACAATGAAGAGGATGTTTTTAGTGGAGATCGTGGGTTTTTTAGGTTTGCCTCCTTTTTGCATATCCATGAAAGCTTTCATCTGTCCCATCATATCCTGAGGCGAATGGAGATTTACATCGGTCTCCTCCATCAGCTTGAGCAAATTGATCTGCACGCCTCTGCCCGAAACATCTCGTCCGCTTTTGGACGCTTCGGCCGCGATCTTATCAATCTCATCGACATAAACAATTCCATATTCGGCCAATTCCGTGTCACCATCCGCCGCCTTGACCAGATCCCTGACTAAGTCATCAACATCGTATCCAACATAACCAGTTTCCGAAAATTTCGTGGCATCCGCTTTTACAAATGGCACCCCAATCAGTTGAGCAACATTCCTCATCAGAA
>CACMQL010000044.1 GCA_902615835.1 uncultured Verrucomicrobiota bacterium | reverse complement strand
ATGGCATACACATTCGCACTTGCCAATGGCATACAAGTGGGAAATAGCCTCAGTGAGCCCGAAAAAGTCGAACTTGCCAGGAATGCCTTAGCCAAAGCTAAGGAGAAGGGCGTTGAATTTTTGCTCCCCGTTGACACCCTGATCACCAATAGTCTCGATTTTAAAGCCAAGAAAATTGGTGAGTCGAAAGTTGTGGAGGGAGATATTCCAGATGAGTGGGAAGGTGTGGATATTGGACCCCAAAC
This sequence comes from uncultured Verrucomicrobiota bacterium, assembly GCA_902615835.1. Taxonomy (GTDB): domain Bacteria; phylum Verrucomicrobiota; class Verrucomicrobiia; order Opitutales; family Seribacteraceae; genus Seribacter. The sequence continues at coordinate 11,394 of CACMQL010000044.1, read as the reverse complement.
CACGAAACTATACCAACAGTCCATACGCGATGCTAAAACCATCCTTTGGAACGGACCAATGGGTGTTTTTGAGATTGAAGAATCCAGTCAGGGTACTTTTGCCGTTGCTGAAACAGTTGCTCGCAGTTCAGCAGTGTCAATAATTGGTGGCGGTGACAGTGTCAAAGCGATCAATCGCAGTGGATATGCAGAGGATGTTACTTTCATGAGCACGGGTGGAGGTGCATCCTTGGAGTTCTTGGAAGGCAAAGATTTACCAGGTGTGTCCATTTTGGATACGGTTTAACCCCATTAGTGGATCAGCAAATATGTCCAGAAAATATTTAATCGCAGGAAATTGGAAAATGAACACGACTCCGAGTGAGTCCGTAGATCTAATCTCGGAGATCAATTCACTCGTAGGTCAACAGACACAAGTCCAGGTTTGTGTTTGCCCGCCGTTTACTTCGTTGCAGATGTCTTCCGGACTACTCGAGCAATCCGAAGTACAACTTGGTTCCCAAAATATGTCAGCTGAACCTTCCGGTGCTTTTACCGGAGAAATTTCAGCTGAAATGCTGAGGGATCTTTATGTCAATTTTGTAATCCTAGGGCACAGCGAGAGAAGGCAGTATTTCGGTGAAACCAACCAGAGTGTTAACAAGAAGGTTCTAGCGGCAGTTCAAAACAACCTTAAACCTATATATTGTATTGGAGAAACCCTGGAGGAGCGTGAACGCAACCAGACACTGGATGTGGTAAAGTCTCAGGTACAGGAAGGACTGGAGAGTTTCCCGATCAACGAAGTGGATAATCTTGTTTTGGCCTATGAACCAGTCTGGGCAATCGGTACCGGAAAAACGGCAACTGATGAAATGGCTCAGGAAGTTCATTCCTATGTTCGGAATTTAGTAGTTGACCATTTTGGAGACGGGCCCGGGTCCGGCATACGCATTCTTTATGGCGGTTCCATGAAACCGGAAAATGCGACTGGGTTGCTGTCTCAACCAGATGTGGACGGAGGATTAATTGGTGGGGCTTCCCTTAACGCCAGGTCCTTTTGTTCAATTGTGCAATCAGCCATCGAAATCTAGTCTCGTCTTGTCCCTACGGGTTGTGGCGTTTGACCTCTTCAAGAAGCATTTGGGCATGCGTTTTCGGTTTTACCTTGGTGAAGATTTTTAAAATCACTCCTGTTTGGCTGATAAGAAAAGTGGTTCGGTGGATTCCATCAAATTTCTTACCCATAAATTTTTTCTCTCCCCAAACTCCAAACAATTTTGCAATTTTATTATCTTCATCAAGCAGTAGCGGGTAGGGAAGAGAGTACTTAGTGGAAAACTTTTGATGAGAGGAAATGGAACATCCGGATAAACCAAGAATTAATACCGGGATTTGCCTAAATTGCTGGTAGGTATCTCGCAAGTCACATGCTTGTAAGGTGCAACCCGGGGTGTTATCCCTCGGATAGAAGTAAAAGAGCGTCATTTGCCCTTTTAGGGAAGCACTGGAATAAGTAATCCCCTTTTCATCAATCGTTTTGAAATCAGGGATCATGTCTCCTTCAGTGAGTGGAACGATCATGTGTTCGAAATTTTGCAGAATGTTAAAGTTTTTCCAGCCTTTGCAACTAAATCCGCGGATAGCAAAAATTCAATCCTCGAGATAAGCTCGTTGTGGTCTTCTCGTCCCAAAGAGTGCGAAAATTTTATCATTCCGTCCCGGGATAAAATTTTACGGGCTTCTTCCACAAAGGTACGGGTCAGACCTTTCTTACCGATTTTTAGATCAACTGCCCTGACTTTCGCAATTTTCTTGAGGGTTCTTCTTTCATTTCCGCTCATGGTTTGGAAAACGAAAAGACCATTAGGAGGGAATTGTTTGAAGAATTTACGCCCCGTCGCTTGATGCATTGACTTGGGCATTCGGGTAGATGGTTTTCCCACTTTTGGAGACAATCAATGTCCATCTTTTTCTAGTTATGTCCCTTTCGATGGTGAATCTTTACCCCTCGGTTGAATTTTTGAATCGATCCACCTTTGCCAGTCGGGACCCCAAAGGCTTGGGCAGTCTTTCCCGTCCACATCCGATAATAAACTAAATTTCAGGTCTTCCGCTTTTTGAAGGAGACTTAAATTCTCAGGCAGATCCTCACTGATTCCCACGATTTCAAATTCGCTGAATTTCCATTCATCCAGATCATCCCGGTATCCGTATGCCTGTTTAGTGTAACACCCAAGTGATGCAACTAGATATAAGCAAATAAGAATAATCTTGTTGTTTAAAAAATCGGTGGATTGACACTTTTTTCGATTTTGATCCGAAGGCGAAAAAGACTGTGCATCAGGAAAAATAGCAAGGGCAGAAAGGTCAAAATTAGCTAAACACAATGAGAATAGAAATGTTAATTTTCTCATTTTCAATGAAGTTTTGAATAATAAGATATTAATCAACGAGGAAGAACTTCCCTTCTTTTACCATGGAATAATTTCCCCATCTTCGCCCATAAAGATTCCATTGGCGGAAGAAGGCAACTGAGCAATTTGCGAAAGAAAAAGCTTTACTGATTCTGATACTTCATACTTGGCTTCCCTGCCTCCCATGTCCGTTCTTACCCAACCGGGACTAATCGCTATGGCCCGAATTCCTTCTTTTGCGAAATCAATAGACATTTGTCTCGTGAGCATATTCAGAGCTGCCTTGGAGCATTGATAGGCAATGGCACCGCCGAGATGCGAATTTCCCCTTAATTCAATGGACCCAAGTCTTGATGATAAATTAATGATCAGTGGTTCATGTCCTTTCTGTAATAAAGGCAAAACTGCCACACTGACCCGGAATACGCCTACGACATTGGTTTCGTAGATTGAAAGAAACGACTCCGCACTTACCTGACCAAGCGGACTCCAGTCTAGGATTCCGGCATTATTAAAGACTTGGTCGAGAAAAGGGAATTTTTCCGAAATTTCTTCGGCTGCCGATTGTACGGAAGTGGAAGAATTGACATCCATGCTGAGACAGAGGAGGTTTTTGGACCGATCTTCAAGTTCAAATAAAGGCCCTGCCGTCTTTTCTGAACGGTAGGTGGCTACTACTTGGTGCTCCTCCTTAAGCAGTTGTTTGCACAACTCGTAACCAATCCCTCGGGAAGCACCTGTGATCAAAATTCTTTTCATTGAAATCTTATAATTTACCCGCTTTGGTTTCACAAGCTATTCAAGGTTTTCTCTTTAAAGGCAGGGTCAAATCTTGTTTGATCAAAAAATGAGATATCGTGAGTTAGGTAATTCTGGTCAGAAACTAAGTGAGATTGGCTTGGGAACCTGGGCAATCGGGGGAGGTGACTGGGGTATGGGTTGGGGTGATCAATCAAAGGAAGATTCAATCGATGCAATCCTGGAAGCTCTTGAATGTGGGATCAATTGGATTGATACAGCTCATGCTTACGGATTTGGGGTGGCGGAGAGAGTAGTGGCAGAGGCATTATCGGAATGGAGTGATGAAGTTTTTGTTGCCACAAAATGTGGGGTTTTGCCGATGCAGGACGGTTCACCGAAAAGATTTATTTCACCGCAAAGTATTTTTGAAGAAGTGGAAGGCTCTCTGGATCGGTTAAATGTTGAAGCCATCGACTTGTACCAAATTCATTGGCCTGTCCCGGTCGCCAACCTCGAGGACTCTTGGCAAGCCCTGATCCACCTGAAAGAGCAGGGGAAAGTAGTTCATATAGGAGTCTGTAACTGCCACATGGATGAATTGCGGCTCTTAGGTAATTCAGAAGAGATTATTTCAAATCAGCCGATGTATAATCTGCTCGAACGCAGGATTGAAAGTGAAGTCATGCGTTGGTCCAAGGAGAATTGTGTTGGTCTTTTGGCATACAGTCCAATGCACTCCGGCTTGCTTACTGGCAAGGTTTCCCGTGAATGGTTTGCTGGGTTGGCCAAAAACGACTGGAGAAAGCATAAGGTGGACCATCCCGTGGTAAGTCCCTTGCAGACTGAGCAAGGTTTTTCGAACTTCCTGACTTTTCAGTCTGAATTGGATGCAGTTGCCAGGCAGTTCGGTCGAACCGTTGGGGAATTGGCAACTGCGTGGGTTTTGAGAAGACCGGAGATCTCATCTGCAATCGTTGGGGCTAGGAAAAAAGGGCAGATTTCTGAAATTAGCCAAGTCGCTGATCGCCCCTTGCGTGAAGAGGAGGAAACTCTTGTCGAGAGGGCTCTTTCAAGATACTCTGTGTGAGCTATGCCTGATCAAGAAAAACCTAAGGGCTCCGAAAGCCCCTTGGAGAAAGTGACTACGGAAAAAAAACCTAAAGCCGGTTCTGTCAAGCCAAAGCCTGGCCGTCCCTCCCGTTCCCGACAAAAAAATAAATTCAAGTCCTCAGCAGTGTCTTCAGTGAATGAAAAAATACCGGAAAAAGCCCTTCTGGTTGAGCCCACCACCTCTTTTGTGAAGAGCTTAAAGGGCAAACGCCCAATCGTTGGTTTAACCGCCTATGATACGATTTTGGGAGCTGCCGTATCCGCAGCCAATGTCGATTTTATTTTAGTGGGTGATTCTCTCGGGACCACACTTCTCGGTTATGATACCACCATTCCGGTCACCATGGAAGACATGGTTAGGCACACGGCAGCCGTCCGCCGGTCAAACCCCCAGTGCCTTCTGGTCGCTGATTTACCATTCGGGGAGGCAAGTCTTTCGTTTGACCGTCTCCTGGAATCATCCCGCAGACTGATGCAGCTGGGAGGAGCGGATGCGGTTAAAATTGAAGGGGGCAAAGAAATCGCAGATGATATTGAAAAATTGGTTGCTACTGGAATTCCTGTTCTCGGTCACATTGGACTCTTACCCCAGACTGTAAAAGCGATCGGAGGATACCGTAAATTTGGAGTAACTAAAGATGAGGCGGAAAGTATTTACACGGATGCGATCACACTGGAAGAAGCTGGTTGTTTTGCAATTGTTGCGGAAATGCTCGATGAAAGGATTGCCACTGAATTATCCGGGCAAATCTTGCCTCCATTAATTGGGATTGGTAGTGGAGAGGGTTGCGACGGACAAATCCTTGTAACAACTGATTTGCTCGGCTGGTCGATGGGAACCGTCCCTAATTTTGTCAAATCCTATGCAAATCTTAATCAAGTGGTCGCAGACGCATTGGGGAAATATGTTCAGGATGTCAGGTCCGGTGGAGATTTTACAAAATAATTAATGAATTTTTGTGTAGCAGGGGCTGGTGCATGGGGAACTGCGATCGCGATCCATCTGGCGAGGAACGGTTATTCGACTACGCTGATTCCTCGTCGATATGAACATGCGCTTGAATTATCAACGGTAAGAACAAACGAAGATTATCTTCCGGGCATTAATTTTCCTGAAGATCTTCAGGTTGGATGCAATTTGAAACCAGCTTTAATGGAGTGCGATTACATTTTTTTTGCCTGCCCGTCCCACGCATTAAGACAAACTTGTCGTGCTGGTGCATTATGGAATCAGTCATCTTGGCAGCTCAAAGGTTCAATTGCCCTCTGCAAAGGACTGGAACCGGGAAGTAATCTCTTTGCCCATGAAGTCATGCATGAGGAAATGGGAGAGCCTGTTGCCACAGGGTACCTCACCGGCCCGAGTCATGCTCATGATATCGCGATCGGCAAACCTGGGGCTATGTCACTGGCTCTGAATCTGCAGAATGAAGAGCTTAATAAGTTGAGGGATGTAATCAGCTCTTCCTCCATGCGCATTTATAGCACAAATGATTTGGTTGGCGTAGCCCTCGGCAGTTGTATAAAGAATGTATATGCCATTGCAACTGGTATTTCAGACGGCTTGGGTTACGGAGATAATGCGAGAGCTGCTCTTTTGACCAGAAGTATGAATGAGATGATTTCATTGGGATGTAAACTTGGCGGACGACAGGAAACCTTTTTCGGATTAAGTGGATTTGGCGACTTGGTCGCTACCTGCATGGGCGAATGGAGCCGCAATCGTAAATTTGGCCTGAAAGTGGCTTCAGGGGAGTCTCCCCAAGATGCCAATGCCTCGCAAATAACAGTAGTTGAAGGATTCAGTGCCGCGAAATGTTTTCAGGAAAAGTGCCAGGACTTAAAGATTGAAATGCCAATCCTTAATGAAATCTTTCAAATCCTCCACCAAGGCAAGCAACCAGAACAGGCACTCGAGGATTTAATGGATCGTAAACTTAAGCAAGAGAGATAAATCTCATATCAATTTGCTCATGATCTTCATTTCATTATAAAAATCTAGTGAACACTGCCGATAGACCTAAATTAGAAGCACCCATGGGAGAAAGGAAGCTACTTCTGCATTCCTGTTGTGCTCCCTGTGAGGGCGAGGTTCTCGAGACGCTTTTGCATTCCGAAATTCAACCAACCGTCTTTTTTTACAATCCTAACATCCATCCCAAAAGAGAATATGAAATCCGTAAGCAGGAAGATAAAAAATTTTGCGAGAAAATGAACATAGATCATATCGATGTAGATTATGATCCCATAAATTGGTTTGAACGCATCAAAGGACTTGAATGGGAACCCGAAAGAGGAGCCCGGTGCACTCAATGTTTTGATATGAGGTTTGAAAGGACTGCACTGTATGCTCACGAAAATAATTTTAAAGTCATTTCCAGTAGTCTAGGTATTTCGAGATGGAAAAACATGATGCAAATTAATGGTTGTGGAGAGAGGGCTGCTGCCCGTTATGAAAATCTAACCTATTGGACATATAATTGGAGAAAAGTCGGAGGGTCGCAAAGAATGATTGAAATTTCCAAAAGAGAAAATTTTTACCAGCAGGAATATTGCGGATGTGTCTATTCCTTGCGTGATACCAACAAATGGCGCTCATCTCAGGGGCGTAAGAAGATTGAAATCGGGAAAAAATATTATTCTTCCTAATTTCAGCCTTTTATGAATCTATATAATATGAGCGAAATATGGAATAAGCTAAGGGAGGAAGCCGAGATTGTAGCTACAAAGGAACGGATTCTTTCCAAGATTCTTACCGAGTATGTTCTGGAAAGGAGTTCCCTTGCCGATGCTTTGAGCTTGCGACTTTCCGAAAGGTTGGCCAAGGGTTCAGTTCCAGCCAATGATTTAAACGAGCTTCTGTTTTCCAGTTTTAAGGATTCTCCTTCGATCCTTGAGCATGTGAAGGCCGATTTGATTGCGTTTCAGGAGCGAGATCCAGCCTGTCACGACTTCATAAGTCCCTTCCTCTATTTCAAGGGTTTCCAAGCTCTTTGTGCTTACCGTGCATCCCATTATCTCTGGAATAATAATCGCCAAGATATTGCTCTCTACCTCCAAAGCCTTATTTCGATTGTATACTCAGTGGACATTCATCCCGCAGCTACCATTGGCAGTGGAATATTACTCGATCATGCCACTGGTTTTGTGGCGGGGGAAACCACGGTGATAGAGGACAATGTTTCCATTTTACACGAGGTTACTCTTGGCGGCACCGGTAAAGAAGGCGGGGATCGGCATCCCAAGATTCGATCCGGAGTCTTAATTGGAGCCGGTGCCAAAATTCTCGGTAATGTGGAGGTGGGTCATGGAGCTAGGGTAGGGGCCAGCAGTGTGGTTCTATCGGATGTACCCCCCAACGTTTCGGTAGCTGGCGTTCCATCCCGGGTGCTTGGAGAAATTACAGGGGAAAGCACACCTTCCCTACAGATGAATCACACGCTAAACAGCATGAAGGAATATGAGGCAGGGGGAGGCATTTAGGGGATGCTTCTATTTCGTTCTATTGACCCTCGGAGCGTCTTACGCTAAACTATTTCGATATGTCTAATACGGCTACGAAATTAACTCCTAAACAGCAAACACATCTTACTGCTGTAGAGGAAGTTGGGAACCCGTCACTACAAAACAAGAAGGCTGGAGCCAAGAAAGTCGAGGATCTCGAGGTAAAAGACGCTCAACTTATTTTTCAGACAGTCTGGCATGAATTGGAACAGGAATTGGGTTCAGAAAACCTTAAATTCCCGGCCGAGATTTTCTGGCTCAATGGAGCTCCCGGTGCGGGTAAAGGCACGCAAACCGAGTTCATTATGCAATTTCGTGATTTGACTGAGAAACCCATCATCGTCAGTGAGTTACTTAAGTCACCTGAAGCTAGAAAAAAAATTGATGCGGGTCTCCTTGCCGGTGACCGTGAAGTAACCAAATTAGTTTTAAGTAATCTTCTTTCCCCTGAATACGAGAGTGGAGCGATTGTCGACGGGTATCCCCGAACCAAGACCCAAGTAGAATGTCTAAAGTTTTTTCACAACCGTTTGAGTGAACTGAGAAGCAAATATCTGGGTACTTTGCAGGAAACTCAGTTTCCCAAACCAAGATTCCATATAATCATGCTTTTCATTGATGAGGAGGAGAGCGTGCGCCGGCAATTGCTTCGCGGTCAAAGGTCCATCGCACATAACGCAGAGGTGGAAGCATCTGGGGTCGGGGAAAAATGGGAGGTCCGCAAAACTGACCTGGAAGAGGACGCAGCTCATTTGCGTTATAAAACTTTTAAGGAATCAACCTACGATTCCCTCACCACTTTACGAGAGCTATTCCATTATCATTTCATCAACGCCCATGGTACTGTTATTGAGGTTCAGCAGCGAATCATACAGGAATTAAAGTATCAAAGTTCGCTGGAATTGGATGAAGCGACCTACGACCGGATTTCTTCCATACCTTTGGCTGATAAACTTTCTCTGCATGCTCGGCAACTCCTTGTACATCGATTGGATTCCTATGAAAAATTTCATTCTGAGTTATTTGAACGCGTTGTCCGGTTAATCAAATCGAAATTCATTCCCATCGTAGAGAAGCATTCGATTTCCGGTCTTGCCTATATCAATTCCGAAGATTCTGTTTTTGACGATCCGCTGGCAATTGCCATTCTCATTGATGTTTTCACCGAACGTGGATTTACGGCAGTGGTTGATATTCGCAGGATGGAAGTTCCCTCCCGCATTGACCCTAAGAGTTATGAAATTATTAACCGGGTTAAAAAAGTCTACCGGGTGAGAATCAATTTTTCCGGTTCAAAAATCAGGCGGGGATAAATTTTCTTCTACAATGGATCCTCGATATGTAGCACTAGCCCGAAACCTAGCTAGCCACTCAACTAATTTGCAACCCGGTGAAAAAGTTTTGCTTCATTCTTTCGATACTCCCGAAAAAATGACCCTGGCCTTGATTCGGGCGGTGAGAGAACGAAAGGCAGTTCCGTTTGTTCAGGTTCAATCTGCTCTTCTTGACCGGGAATGTATTCTTGATGGGACAATGGAGCAATTTGAGTGTTCGTCACAATGGGAAATGGAACGCATTCAAAAAATGGATGCGTACATTGCCATCCGTGGCTCCAATAATGTTTTTGAGAACTCAGATCTTCCACCTGAACATATGAAGCGTGCCATGAAGGCGATGAAACCGGTCCTGGACTGGCGCGTAAAAAAAACAAAATGGTGCATTCTTCGATGGCCTTCCCCTTCCATGGCCCAACAAGCTAGGATGAGCTCGGAAGCCTTTGAGGACTTTTTCTTCGATGCCTGTTGCATGAACTACGGAAGAATGATCGGTGGCATGGCAGTCCTGGAGGAAAGAATGAGGAATGCCGACGAGGTGAAAATTACGGGCCCCGGCACGGCACTTACTTTTTCGTTAAAAGGAATCAATGCGGTGGCATGTGGAGGGACTCACAATATTCCGGATGGAGAGGTTTTCTCCTGCCCGGTAAAGGACAGCGTGAAGGGTATCATCACTTTCAATACCGACACTATTTACCAAGGGACTTCTTTTTCTGATATTTGCCTTACTTTCGAGAATGGCAGAATAGTGAAGGCTTCATCTTCCTCCAATGAAGACAAACTTAACGAAATTTTAGATTCAGATGCCGGGGCCCGCTTTATTGGTGAGTTTGCCATCGCTTTCAACCCCATGATTCGGGAGCCTATGCTTGATATTTTGTTTGATGAAAAAATATCCGGCTCTTTTCATCTTACGCCTGGTCAGGCATATGAGGAGGCGAACAATGGCAACGAATCTCAGGTACATTGGGATATGGTCAGTATTCAGCGTAAGGATTGGGGTGGAGGAGAGATTTGGTTCGGTGAGGAACTCATTCGCAAGGATGGATTGTTTGTGCCTGCAGACCTTAATACGCTTAATCCTGACTACTTATTGGCAAATTGATTATGCTTTCTATTCCGTGAGTTTTGGACCTCCGTCAATTCATTCATAAAATACCCAAAACGGAGACACATCTTCATATCGAAGGTGCCTTGCCTTGGAACTTTCTTATAAATTTAAATCCTGCAAAATACCCGGGCGTTCCTTTTTTCAGAAGCCCGGATTTTAGGTATGAGAATTTTACTCAGTTTGAATCTATTCTCATTGAGCATGCTTTGGAAATTTTTAAATCAGCAGATGATTATCATCAAGTTGCATCAAGTGTTTTTAAAGAAGCAAGGCGACAAAATATTTGCTATTTGGAAACCAGTTTTCATGCAGGAATGATTGAGTTTCTAAAGATACCAGGCAAGGAGATCCTCGAAGCAATCAAATCGGCAGCCCCCCCGGATTTAGAGCTCCGAGTGTTTCTGGGTATGAGTAGAAACGCTTATACCCCATATCTTGGACCTATTCTTGAAAATGCAATCGATTACTGGGACGGTTTGTCCGGGATTGATCTTCATGGACCTGAAGATCTTCCATTGGAGGCATGGACTCCGCCCATATGGAAAAGAGCCGCTGACCGTGGTCTAGTCCTAAAAGCCCATGCTGGGGAATTTGGCCCACCTTCAAATATTGCTCATGCAGTCAATGAGCTTGGGGTAAAACGAATACAGCATGGAGTGGCCGCCCGCGAGTCAGAAAATTTGATGATGCAGCTTATCGAAATGGGCGTTTGTCTCGACATGTGTCCAATTAGCAATTATAAGCTTAGGGTCGTGGAAACTTGGCAGGACCATCCCCTGGGCTTATTTCTTAAGAAAGGCATCAGGTGCACTATTAGTACTGATGATCCTTTTTCCTTCGATAATAATTTGGAGAAAGAATACCAAGCTTGTATTGATAAACTCAATTTACCCCCAAAGCTATTACCCGAAATTGCGAAGAATGGATTCCTGGTCTCCGACCTACCTCACAAACAAAAGAATTTTTTTATCAAATCGATCGATCAAGCCTGGGCTGAATACAAAGGGAATGGAGAAGGCCGTTGAATTTAAAGTACCAGTTGGTGCCGAGGGTCGTGCTGATAAGATTCTCGCGGAAGCTTTTCCGGAAACGAGCCGTTCTTTAATTAAGCGTTCCATTGAAGCGGGTAAAACCTTTCGCAAGAATGGTGTCTCGCTTGAACCTAAATCAAAACTTGATGCCGGGGAGTGGTTGA
>CACMQL010000043.1 GCA_902615835.1 uncultured Verrucomicrobiota bacterium | reverse complement strand
ATTTTCTATCCCTCCAGGTTTCGAACTTATCGTTCGAAGATGGGAAAACTCCATCCAAACGGATCGATTCCAGCCAGCCTTATGCTTTGCAGTTTTCTCGAAACCTGCGAATATATCTCCCAAGCAATCTACCTTACCTGAGAACCAAGGACGCTTCCGAAGCTTTTCTTTCCTTTCGAAAAGAAATCATTTCCTCCCGAAAGCACCCTGGTTTTTCTTGCGATGACCTCATTCTGTGTTTTCGCGAACCTAAGTCAAAGATTCAAGGATCGCTTATTTTATACGACAAACAAGACGGTTGGAAACCATTCCCATTCACATTTGAACTCCAAAACATAAACAACCTGTTAACCGAGCAAAGAAGCGAGGAAGAATATCTCAAACATCGGATCACTCGCTATCAATGGCTTCAGGATTTGCAGGTTCCAGGTACAGCTTGGTTCAGGCATCAACTAAGCATAGACCAATCGAAGTTAGCTATCCTACAAGGTGAAGTCATTTTAAAATCAAACAGTCTGGGATCGAATGCAACCCGTCCAAGCCGAAAGGTGGGACTGGAAGCTATAACGGATTTATTTTCCGGAGGACGAGCCATCAGTGAAAATCTTCAACTCGACCGTGAGTTACACCTTTCCAGCGATGAGCAAAAACGAACCATTCCACTATCCTCTGTTAGCGGAATTACCATGGATGAAATTCCCTGGAAGCAATGGATGAAAGCTGAAAAACCAAAACTGGATCCGATTGCTTCCATCCTCCCTCACGACCAACACGCCATCATTTTCTCATCTTATTCGAGCATGCTCGAAGTTATGGACGAAGCAACCGCTCGAGGGACTCCATTACTACGCTTAAGCGAAGACCGATCAGAAAGTGCCCGTTCAAAAGAAAAATATTCTCAACAACTTTGCCTTCCGATCGATGATCTATCACGCATCCTTGGACCTAAATTGATTTCATCCGTCGCGATCACAGGCAGTGATCCATTTTTTCGAACCGGCACTTCCCTAACCCTTGTTTTTGAAGCCAAGCAAAAGCAGGCTCTGCTCGCTGCCCTCGCTTTACAAAGAATGGAAATACAAACAAAATTCCCGAAAGCACAGGCTGTTGCCGGAACGATTCCTGGAGTTCAGAAGTATAAATATAAAGGAATCAAGACTGAAGATTGTTCAATCCAAAGTTTTGTTTGTTCATTTGAAAACTTTATTGTCGTAACCAATTCATTAGAACAACTTACCCGCCTAGCCCGGGTTTTTGATAAAAAAGAAACCAATTTAGCTTCGCTGGAGGAGTACCATTTTTTTCGTCAACGATATCCCATAAATCCCACTACCAAGGAAGATGCATTCCTTATGATTACTGATGCCACCATCCGCAGGTGGTGCGGTCCGGAATGGCGAATTGGAGCTTCCAGGCGGACTCGGGCAGCATCGGCAATCTCTGAATTACAAGCGAGAAAAGAAAGCGGAAATCCACTAAATACCAAGCAATTCCCTGAACTGGGTAAAATATCAGTGATTAATGGACTCGTCCAAAGCTCAAATTTCGGAAATCTCGCCTTTCTTAAATCCGTCAATGAACTTAATATAAAAAAAGTTACTCCTGCTGAAAAAAAAGCCTATGAGTTGTTTCGGGATCGCTACCAAAGTCATTGGTCTAAATACTTTGACCCCATTTCTGCACAGCTAAGCATTGAAAATGGTATCATTAAGGCCGATTTATCCATCCTGCCCTTGATAGGGGGCACAGACTACAGACAAATGATTCAAATGGTTGGAGAAGTGAAATTGAAACCTGGATCAGGAGACCCTCATGCTGAAACCGTATTTCATTGGGTAAGTGCACTCGACATGGATTCACCCCGTTTCAAGCAGGCCAGTAATTTTGCCACTTTTATGGCTCCTTCTTTAGGTGCTGGTGCATTCGGTTGGGTCGGTGATTCAATCTCAGTCTACATGGACGACTCGCCTTTTTTCAAAGATATGCAAACAGCTTTTCATCATGGTGGCATGAAGGGATTGGAAAATTTTACAGAAAAAAATTTGGGGCGGATCCCGATCGGATTCAATGTCGAAGTTCGAAATCCTTTCAAACTAACAGCTTTTTTAGGGAAACTGCGTGCATGGATCGAACGGACTGCACCCGGTATGACGGTGTGGAGTAATCATTCCCATAAAGGACAGGGCTATGTTAAGATTGCTCCGGGTCAGGGGCTTGAAAGTGACTTAATTAAGGAGGGATCGTCTGCCATTGCCTTGTATTATGTGCCTTCACCCAAGCTTCTTACCGTAAGTTTGAGTGAGCAAAATATTAAGCGAGCGATAGAACGTAACCTCATTCGTAGAGACAAAACTGCAACTCTTCCAAAAGCGAATTGGGGAGATTTAAGTTCTGCATTTATGGCTACAAATAAGATTATTTCAATTTTCGATTTTACCATTAGTGGAAATGTAATGAATGGTTTACAACGAAAATCATGGAAAAATATACATGCACTTAACGAATGGAGAATTAATTTAAAAAAGCAAAATCCCCTCGCCTATCATGAAAGAGTCTGGCAAACCGAACTACTTTGCCCGGGTGGAGGCGAATATGAATGGAATCAAAAATTCCAAACTTATGAATCTTCAGCCTTTGGTCATCCCGCAGAGCCTAAAACCCCAGCCAAATTAAGTTTGTTGGGAAAGTGGGAATCGATAGATCTTGGAGTTACTTTTGAAAATGATGGACTGAGAATCAAGACCGAACTGAATAGGTCCAATGAGCATTAAAACTAGGATAGCTTTTGCTGAGCTTCCGCAATAGTTTCGAAAATCTCTGCCTCTTCACAGCCGTCAAGGTTACGCCACATTTCTGAATCTTCGCCCGTTATCACAAATCCCAACTTGAAGGGACTTCCCATTTCCTCAATTAACTCAGCAAACTCACCGACCAATTCAACCGAATCCTCGCCGACTTCTTCAATTGCTGATAGATCCATCACCACGTTTTCAATCCCATCATTAATGGTGGTGCGAATACGGGAGGAGTAACTACTCTTTATATCCTCAAAAAGTTCCGGAGTGATAATTTTAGGAACTCGAAAAAAGAGGATATTTTCCTCGAGATCAAAATATTGATCGGAAGCATCGAGATTAAGGACTTCATACATCGTGGATGTTACTTTGTTCCTTTCAAAAGGTTTTGAAATAAAATGAGAAAACCCGGCTTCAGTGGCTTTTCTCATTGCTAAGTCATCTCCTTTAACCAGCATCCCCACAACTGGAGCCGTTGATGACTTCGGGTTGGTCTTAAGCTTCCTTCTTAACTCCACAGCACCATCATCAGGCAAAGAACAACTAATGATGTAAGTGTTAAATTCATAGGACTCGGAAAGAGAAATGGCTGAATCAATATCAGCCGCACCTTCGATGATCCAGCCTGGATCTTTCGCGAAATCTTTGATCTGCTCAATGATCATCGGCTTATCATCCACGACTAAAACCCGAATCTCATTCTCACCCTCTTCCAATTCACTGGAAGTTTCGATGCTCTTCAGAAAATCATTTCGGGTATTACCCTGAATCGCGACCGCATTCATGCGGCACAAACGCCGGCCTAAATTTCGAATTATCTTAACTGCAAACTTTGGATTTTCCTCAACAAACTGACTAAGCTCCATATCAAAGTATTTTACCACCGCAGCTGTCTTTACCCGGATTGAAGCATCCCTTTTATGACAAAGCAACTCACTCAACTCCCCAAACATGGCTCCCGGTAAATTGATCTCATTAATCACTCTTTCTTCCCGAGTAACTTCCAATTCTCCCTGTTCCAAAATATAAAATCCTTTGCCAATATCTCCCTCTCGAAGAATAAAATCACCGGGATTGTAATGTAGTGTTTCGAATATCATAAATTAAATAATTGTAGATATTGAGCTGATCTGTTCTGAAACCAAAAGTCGATTCAAAACATATTACCAAAAAAGATATTTAGGCTAATTCAGACTTAGTTAAATTTTCGACTGCTGACTTTACCGATTCACAAACTGCCCAATCCTCACAACCATCCAATTTGTTCCAGTTAGAGGAGTCTTCCCCCTCGGCCACAAACGCGGTTTTGAAAGGATTTTCAATTTGTTCCAAATGCTCGGCCAGATCTGTTACCAATTGAATGGACTCTGCCCAAACCTCGGATAGTTGGGATACATCGACTACCATCTTATCGACACCATCGTTAATCGCCGCACTTATTCTTCTTGAAAAACTGCGATTAATCTGGGCTAAAAGCTCTTCATTCAAGGTGGCTGGAACCCTAAAGTAAAGGGCACCTTCGAGGAGATTAAAATATTGATCAGAGAAATCCAAGTTAAGCATCTCATATAATGTGTTAAGTGCTTTATTTTTCTCAATTGGCTTGGAGATGAAAGCGGAGTATCCAACCTCGGTTGCGTCATTCTTGGCTCGATCATCCCCTTTGGTCAAAAGGCCAGCAACCGGAGTTTTGGCAGACATGGGATTTGTTTTTAGTTTCCTCTTCAAATCAATCGCTCCATTATCGGGAAGGGAACAACTTACAATAATTGCAGAAAAGTACTCCTTATCACAGATTGTGACCGCCTCATCTTCCGAAGAAACCCAATCAAGAACCCAACCCGTCTTGGACAGACTCTCCCTTAGTTGCTCAAAAATTGCCCGCTTTTCTTCCACTATCAGTAAGCGAGTGACCTGATCTTTAACCGAGGATTCTCCGGAATCAGCGACAGATTTAAGGATGTTATTCCGTGCATCTCCCTCCATCGCTATTTCATTCATGCGAATTAGTCTACGTCCAAGATTTCGAATTATTTTAACCGCAAATTTGGGATTTTGTTCCACGAATTCCGGCAGGCTGATATTAAAAAATTTGACTGAGGCTTTGGTTTTCGCACGAATCGAAGCATCCCTTTTGTACATCAGCAGTTCGCTCAACTCTCCAAACATGGAACCACGGGAGGTAATCTCATTTAGGATCTTATCTCCGCGTACGACTTGGAGCTCACCTTCTTCCAAAATACAAAAGCCTTTGCCAATCTCTCCTTCCTTCAGAATTAATTCGCCAGGCTCGAAAGTTTGTACTTCATATATCACAATTAATTTTCCTACGATTTAAAACAGATAAATCAACCCTCAAAGAGAAATTTTACCCAATCTAGAATCAACCAAATTAATAGAGTATCAGGAAAATAACCGGGTTAGGGATTAATTTGGTTTTAAAAGAGAATGTGTCGCAAGCTTACTCGGAGCCATCCATTTGCTCAAAAGAAAATTGTTTACCAACTCTGCCCAGTAGCCAACGATATTCTCATCAATAGTTAATTGGAAGGTAATGCATTCCACCCTCCAGATTGCTTATTTCTGCAAGATTTTAAATATTTGTTTTGTAAAAAGTAAGGTCTGATCAATGCTTTTTTGTTCCGCTTGCCAATAGGCTAATGTCAAGTTCACTGTCTCAATCCTACCAAATTTAACAATTTTAATTAGTATCGTCGATAAACAGACTACATTGATCCCTGATGAAGTCGGATAACTGAATTAAATCTTGGTTCTTGTAGCCAAAAAAATTGTATTGGGAAGAAACCCAGTCAGTCTTCTCTTCATTCCAAAAATGAGGACTTGGACTTCAAATCAAGCAAGCTCATGTCCGATGGAAACTGAAAAGCCCGTAAGCCAAAGATGGGGAGCGAAGCGAGCAAATGATCAAAAATATCAGACTGTATAGCTTCATAATGAACCCATCTTACATCATTTGCGAAAACATAGATTTCAAGGGGAAGTCCTTTCTCTGTTGGAGCAAGTTGACGAACCAAAAAAGTCATTCCCTGCTGATGAATCGAAGAATGATTGCGGAGGTATTTCAAACAATAAGCACGGAAAGTTCCGGAATTAGTAAGGTTTCTTCCATTGAGCAATGGGGCGGCCACTCCATGTTGCTCCACCTTAAATCCATGCTCCCCAATTTCTTTCCGTTTCCCAGAAAAATAATCCCTGAGCAGATCAATTTTTTCCAATTCCTCGATTTCACTTTCTTTCAGAAACCTGACACTTGAAAGATCCAAATATATACTCCTCTTGATCCTTCTTCCACCCGAGTCCGACATGCCCCGCCAATTTTTAAAAGCGTCACTGACCAAGGCGTGCGCAGGTATGGTGGTAATGGTCTTGTCCCAATTCTGAATTTTAACTGTGGTCAAAGCAACATCGATCACATCTCCGTCCGCCCCATACTTGGGCATTTCCACCCAATCACCCTTGCGAACCATATTATTGGCGGTCAACTGGATGCCTGCCACCAAACCCAAAATCACATCCTTGAAGACCAAAAGTAACACCGCAGTCAGTGCTCCCAGACCGGAAAAGAAATAGAGGGGTGATTTATCCAGGAGGATGGAAAGAATGAAAATAATCCCGGTTCCATTGACCACTATTTTAATTGCCTGACAAATACCTTTAAGAGGCAGTTTAGTTGAGAACCTGCTCTCTTCGTAGACTTTATAGAAGGTATCGATCAAAGAATCAAAGACCCACAGTCCAATGGCAACCAGATACAAATTAATCAGAACTTCAATCAAATCGTTCAAAATCGGATACCCTGAAAATACTACCTGGCTGATGGAACTGATGATAAAAGCGGGAGCCAAATGCGATAACCTCAGGAAAAAACTTTCTTCCAATAAATATTCGGCAACTTTTGTTTTGGTTTTGCTGGCCAGGGAACGCAAAACCTCAAGGATAAATTTTTTTACCACGAGGTTCCCCAGCAAGGCTGCCACAGAAATCAGAATGAGGGCGAAAAAGACATAAATGTATTCCGAATAATCTTCCGCCAAACCAAATTGTTCCGAAATGAAACGAACAAGAAAGGATTCAAACTCGAGGACCGACTGCATAATCTGGCAGAAAATCGTCCTTACCCCAAAGTTACAAACCTAATGTTTGAGTAAACTTTTGAACCCATGATCTTATCTTCTTTAAAAAAATCAAAGGAAAGAATGCTTTTTCGATTGTTCCATAGGTTATTGAAATTAATAAAAGCAGGCATGCCTGAATATTCTAAATTTAACGGAATTAGCTTTTGGTTCCTTTGCTATTTCCTATTGGCAATCTCACCAGCCAACGCGAAGCCCCTTTTTCAAAGCAAGCTCATTACCACCCAAACCAAAGGCCATGCGGTGGAAGTCAAAGCAAAGATCAAGGATGTACAAAATCTCTACCTGACTGTTTCGGATGCGGGAGACTCCCATACATGCGACTGGGCCGACTGGGCTTACCCCCGATTAATTGAGGTCAACGGCGAGGAAACTAAATTGACGGATTTGAAATGGAAATCTGCCAAAACCGCTTGGGGCAAGGTGAATCTCCATAAAAATTGCGGCGGTGGCTCGTTAACAATAAACGATAAGGCTATCCACTATGGGATTGGAACGCATGCGAACAGTGTGATTCACTACGAACTACCAAAAGATCATCAATTCATCGAATTCCGGACTCTCGCGGGAATTGACAAGGGAGGAAGCGACCAAAAAGCAGGAAAAGCCAGCAGCATGGTCTTCATCGTATCCGATCGACCAATCGACATCCCAAAACTTGCCAAAGCCCAGCAAAACTTACCGGATGTCGACCATTATCCAGCCAATGAATTCGTGCTTCCGGAAGGATTGGAAGTCAAGCTTTGGGCCAAGTCTCCTCTTTTTTACAACCCCACCAACATGGACATCGACTACAAGGGACGCATCTGGGTCGCGGAAGGTAGGAACTACCGAAGAAACCGTACCCAACCGGACGGGGACCGGATTGTGGTGGTGGAGGACAAGAATGGAGACGGACTCGCTGAAAGTTCGCATGTCTTTGTTCAGGAGAAAACCTTCTTGTCTCCGCTCGGCATAGCGGTGGTCGATAACAAAATCATTGTATCCCAACCGCCCGATCTCCTTGTCTACACCGATGTTAACCGTAATGCCCGTTTTGAGGAAGAGATTGACCGAAGAGAAGTTTTGCTCACCGGATTCAGTGGAGCCAACCACGACCATAGTCTGCATTCCGTAACTGTCGGACCCAATGGACAATATTATTTCAATCACGGCAATAAAGGCTCTCAAGTCACGGATAAGGAGGGGTGGCGACTGAATGCCGGTAGTTTTTACGGGATGAAACAGGTTTCCGGAAAACCCAGTTCAGACGGACAGACCTACACGGGAGGCGTGGCTCTGCGGGTCAACCCCGATGGAACGGGCATGCGCCCCATCGGACACAATTTCAGAAATTCCTACGAACAGGTAATCAGTTCCCTCGGAGATGTCTTTCAAAACGATAATGATGACCCTCAGGCTTGCCGGACGACCTGGCTGATGGAACACGGGAACCTCGGTTACACCTCCAAAAACGGGTTGCGAAATTGGCGGGTGGATCAAATGCCCGATCAGACCACCGCGGTCGCCGAATGGAGACAGGAGGATCCCGGGGTGATTCCAGCCGGTGATGTCTACGGAGGCGGCTCGCCCACTGGCATCGCCTTTTATGAAAACGGTATCATGGAAGAGCGGTTCGGGGGATATGTCATCAGTTGCGAACCAGCCCGGAATGTTCTTTTTGGATACCATCCCCAGGCCGAGGGTGCAGGTTGGGCCCTTCCTCAAAGAGATACCTTTCTGACCAGTAACCCGACGAAGAACTTTGCGGGGGCCGACTTCGCCCGGGGAAGCTCGATCAACGGTCGGATGAATTTGTTTCGGCCCAGTGATGTAACCATCGGGCCGGACGGTGCCATTTATGTAGCCGATTGGTTCGATGCCCGTGTGGGCGGACACGGAACCCGGGATGTCGGGCAGACCGGAGCGATTTACCGGATTGCTCCGAAAGGTGCCAAGCTTTCCATTCCCATCTTCGACCTCTCCACCATCGAAGGTCAAATCAAGGCCCTGAAGAACCCCTCCCCCAATGTCCGGGAATTGGGACGTTCCCGTCTGGTGGTCTCCGGAGAGAAAGTAATACCGGCTATGAAAAATCTTCTTCAGCATCCCAACCGCTTCATCCGGGGACGGGCCATTTGGGTTCTTGCCAAATTAGGGCCCAAAGGTCTTAGGATCGTGGAGAGACAACTGACTGACCCAAATCCACAAATCCGAATCTGTGCCTTCCGTGCACTCCGGCATGAGGAACATCGGATGCTCGAACACGCCCATAAACTGGCCTCGGACCCATCTCCCTTCGTGCGTCGCGAGGTTGCCTTGGCGATGCGTTACCTTCCTTTCGAAACCTCCCGGGATATACTTCTTAAAATCGCCGATCGCTACGATGGTAAAGACCGCTATTACCTCGAAGCCTTCGGGATCGGATGCACCGACAAGGAAGCCAAGACCTATCAAGCCCTGAAACAACGACGCCAAAGCTTGGGCTATGACCCAGTCTACAGTGGGCTTGTCTGGCGACTGCACCCCGCTTCCTCGATCCGCGAACTCAAGGAATGGGTGCTGGATGACCAACTCGAAGATTCCATCCGTCGCTCTATGCTTTTTGCCCTCAGCCTGATCGATGCTCCTCAGGCGGCACAAGCCATGGTCGAAGTCGCCCGTTCGGGCGCCGATCAAACCGCCTCCCTCGCCAGGGTGTTCATCGACAAACGGGATCAGGGAATTTGGAGCATCTATAAAGCCAAGGACATACTGAATGGGAAGAAAGCGAATGAAACCGGCTATGTCGACCGGCTCGCTCCCACCTCCTTCGGTGCGGAAACCAAGCTTCCAAATCCAGCGGAAATTCTAGCCCTCAAGGGAGATGTCCAAAACGGTAAGAAACAGGTTGGACGCTGCTACATTTGCCATAAGGTTGGCTCCGTAGGTGTGGAATTCGGCCCCACCCTTGCGGGTTGGGGCAGCGGACAGGACCGTGAGACCATCCTTAAGGCAATCCTTGATCCATCCGCCGACTTGGCACACGGATATGAAGGTACGGAATTGCTGGTGAAAGGAGGAAAACGAATTCAGGGATTCGTTCAGGCAGAGGGCGATCCTCTGATCATCCGGGTATTCGGCGGTGAGGATATGGTCATCGCGGCCAAGAATGTCAAATCCCGCAAAAAGATGGGTTCCTCTTTGATGGCACCGGCATCCCAACTGGGACTCGACGCCCAGCAACTACGTGACATCGTGGAATATTTAAAACTCAACTAAAGATCATGAGCCCAAATCAATCTATGCAATGAGCGAGTCATGTCTTAGGCTTGAAAGTACCTACACGAATTTGCCTCATATCTTTTTTAGCAAGACTTCGCCAATTCCAGTTCAAAAGCCAGAAGTTGTAATTTTCAATCACGCATTAGCCAAAGAAATGGGTATCGACCTGAGTCAATTCAGTGAAAAACAAAAGGCCGAATTTCTGGCAGGAAACCTCATTCCAGATGGGTGTACCCCCTTCGCTCAGGCCTATGCCGGACATCAATTTGGAAATTTCACGATGCTGGGTGATGGACGCGCCATCGTCCTGGGTGAACACCTGACTCCATCAGGGCAACGCCTTGATATTCAATATAAAGGCTCAGGGAGAACTCCTTATTCAAGGGGTGGCGATGGACGGGCCGCCCTTGGACCGATGCTCAGGGAATACCTCATCAGTGAAGCCATGTATGGCCTGGGTATTCCGACAACCCGTAGTTTGGCCGTGGTTGCGACCGGGGAAACCGTACAACGCGAAAATGAGTTATCCGGAGCGATCCTGACCCGTATCGCCGGCTCCCACATCCGTGTGGGAACCTTTGAATTTGCCTCGCTCCATGAGGACAAGACCATTACACAAGCCCTCCTCGACCACCTGATCGACCGGCACTTTCCATCCTTGAAAGAAAAGGAAAACCAACCCCTCGCTTTGCTGAAAGCGGTCATCGAGCAACAGGCCGATCTGATCACTCATTGGATGAGGGTGGGCTTTATTCATGGAGTGATGAACACAGACAATATGGCTCTTTCCGGAGAAACCATCGATTACGGCCCCTGTGCCTTCATGGATATTTTCGCACCCGACACCGTCTTCAGCTCCATCGATCACCAGGGACGCTACGCCTACGCCAATCAGCCCTACATTGCCCAATGGAACCTTGCCCGCTTGGCCGAAAGCCTCCTGCCCCTGATGGACGATGACAGGGAAAACGCAATCGAAATGGCCGAAGAGGCCTTGAATGCATTTGAGGATATTTACAAAAGCAAATGGCTGTCCATGATGCGGTCCAAACTCGGACTTACGGTGACCCGCAAGGAGGATGAAAAATTGGTCACCGACCTACTCGATTGGATGCATCAAAACAGAGCTGATTACACCAACACCTTTCGCAATTTGGCCAAACCGGAGCTTCCCCAAGAAGCACCTTACGCCACCGAAAGCTTCCAAGCCTGGCACACCCGTTGGCAAAACCGACTGGGAGGAGAAGAGCAAGGTTGGGACTCCTCTGTCACCCTCATGGCCTCGGTCAACCCCGCTGTCATTCCCCGCAATCATAAAGTGGAGGAGGCCTTGCAAGCAGGCGAAGAAGGCGATCTCAAACCTTTACATGATCTAGTAAAGGCACTCGAGAACTCCTATCAGGAAGGAGATCATCTCATCTCTTATCAATCCACTCCGGAACCGACGGAAAAAGTCTATCGGACCTTCTGTGGTACCTGAATGTATTTTCGGAAGCTTGACCGACTGCTCCCTCAACATAGGATTTTATTATCATGTTCATAGGGATATCAGGAATCATCGGGGCAGGAAAATCCACCCTGACTCAAAAAATTGCCCAACACCTAGGATACGAGGCGTACAACGAACCAGTCAGGGACAATCCATATTTACAGGACTTTTATGCCGATATGAACCGCTGGGGGGCGATGATGCAAATCCATCTGCTTTTCCGAAGGTTCGAACAACACCAGCAAATCGTCTGGAACTCAAATAAGGGTGCGGTACAGGATCGCACCATTTATGAAGATACCATTTTCGCCCGCATGCTTCACAATGCGGGTTTCATCGACCAACGGGACTATGACACCTACCTCGGTCACTTCAACCTGATGAAGCGCTACCTCGTTTATCCGGATTTGCTTCTTTACCTTAGGGTCAATCCGGAAACCAGCCTGCAAAGAATTGCCGAAAGGGGACGAAAAGCGGAAGCAGGCATCACGCTCGACTACATGCAAAAGCTTCATCATGGTTATGAGAGCTTCATTGAAGAAATGAGCCAATACACCCGCGTTCTCACCCTCGATTGGAACCAAATCCTGGGAATTGAGGAAGT
>CACMQL010000042.1 GCA_902615835.1 uncultured Verrucomicrobiota bacterium | reverse complement strand
ACTGATCAGTTAGACAGTGTTGGATTGGAGGGCGGGGCTTTGGATGTCTTTGAACAAATCGAAAGTGTCGCAGATGTTTTCGAGGCAGTTGCCGGTGATGGGAATGTAGACCAGACTTTTGCCAAAAATATTCTTGGAAACGCAAAAGAGGCTGGTGAAGTCAAAAAAGCCATTAAGCTTGTTCAAGATAACGGCGGTGCAAGCAATTCTGCCGACCTACTTACATTTGCTCAAAAGGATGTTTCCGAGCTGAAAGCAATTAATAAAGTAGCTGAAAAATTTGAAGGTAGTGGGGATGCTCTGAAGGCATTTGTGGGTGAAGGACTCGATCAAGCCTTACAATTAGAAAAAGCTTTTGAGGACGGAGATATTGACGTATCATCTATAGCGGGTTCAGTTGGAACGGGGGGGAAATTTACGGATGTAGTGGGTAATTCTGTTTTGGAAAAATTAAGAAGAGACTATGCTAACAACGCTGAAATTCTTGAAGTAATCAACCTGAACACTGATAAAGCTCAAGATATCAATTTTGCACTTTCATTTGTCCAACCCAACTCTCCCCAAGAATCAGCCCTTTTCGCAAATTTGGATAAGATTTCGTCTATAATGAGACTTAGCAATCGTTTTGAAACAGAACCCGCTAATTTAGCGATAGTCTACAATAATTTGGATGTAGCTTCTTCCCTTGATCGATTGGTAGCTGAGTTTAGTATATATCCTAGTCGTTTGGCAGTTATTATGAGTAACGCAGATATGGCTCCTTCGATATTAGATTATCAATTAGACTTCGGACTAACACCTTCCATGCTTTCCTCCGACGAAAACTTAAGATCCACTCTTTCCAATGAAGGTCTCACTTCCCTTCTAAAGCTATATCCTGATTTTACAGATACCATTCAAAAAAATAAAGATATAGCAGGAGAAATTAATGGACTGATCTCGCTTACAGGTACCAAATATGCTAGTGCTATCCTCTCAAACCTTGATAAATTTGAAATAATTGAAGTTTTGGTCTTCAGAACAAAGCAAGACGCAAAAAAGCTCGAATCCTTGTTTGGTAACCTAACTAGGATTACGGATATTAAGAGTATTTCTGATAGTCTCACTAAACAAAACATTCCTGGGGGTCAGGATGCTCTTTTTTCGAACTTAAATGCATTCAAAAGTGACCCGGGCTATTATCTTCTTGCTGTTGAGCACCCACGTTTTTTCGTACGTCTTCATGAATTAACTGGTGATCTGTCTAAAGTACCCTCAACATTAGCATACGAGTTGGTTGTGCTTGACTTAAGTCGAAGTGAATTGACTGCAGTTCTCGATGATTTAACCAAAGGCCCTCTTTCATCAGGTCCCACTGACAAACCACCTAGTGAACAAGGTTTAAGTGCTGAATTTGCTGCGGTTACTATCTTGGAGTCGCATAATTTCAACGGTCAGATTCCTGCTAACCTTGTGCTTTCTGAAACACAGGTACGGGCCAGTAATCTTTTTCAGGAGACCCTTGATGTTTTTGATGCCTTAGATGCCTTAGAAGTGTCCCAATCTTCAGGTAGCACAGGTTCCTCAAGCCCTGCCAATGTAACCAATGGATTGATCGGGGGAACATCCTTAACATTCAATCCTGGAAAATATGATTTATCTGGCCTTGGCTATGCTTCATTTCTTTTTGCTTCCAGTGAATCTTTAAATTTTTCCGGGTCTATTTCCTTCTTAAGCACTACATCTACAAATGATCTTGTTTTCACTTCAGCTGGTAACTTAGGTTTTTCCCCAGGCACTGTAATAGACTTCAGCGGGGATTCTTTAGGTTTTGGCTCCTTCGATTCTATGAATGTCATAAATGTTAGTCTTCATGCAGAAGGTGATATTGGTTTAAGGTCTTTAGATTCAATAGTAATAAACAATTCCAAATTTGCGACAAGGGGTAGTGGTGCAGATTTGATTCATTTAATTGCAGCCGCAAATCTTAGTGTTGATAAACTAGAATTTTCAGAACAAATAAGAAACATTACGATGGAGGCTATGACTATAAACCTTAGTAATTTGAATTTCCCCAATGGATCTAAGGTTAACCTAAATTCAGCTTACGGAGGAATTGACGGTATTTATCCTAATTTCGGTTCTGTCACTACTGGTAGGGTAAATTTCATCAAAAATGTCAAGTATAATTCAATTGTGATTGATTCCAAAGCTACCTTCGATTCACATGGGCAAAATATAAGTATTGGCGTTCTTCGAAGATAAAAAATTTAGATAAATCTAAAATTTCATGAAGTTTTTCTTATGTCTTGCATTCATTTTTTCATTTGTTTTCGTTGTCGGTCAAGATACCGGCTCTTCTAAAGTTGCAGAGACTCCTGAGGGGATAGATGCGAGTCTTTTTAATTCAAGTCTCTTCGATGGTGTGTTGGAGCAAGCTGACACAGGTAACCCTTTGGGTACACAGCGAATTGTTGACAAACGAGAATCGATTTTTTCTCCTAGCTTGGGATTTTCTACAAATTATAATTATAGTTCCAATCCGCTTGCTTCAGCCAACGATGCTAAAGTTTGGGAGGATGGTTTTTTAACCTCATTTACTTTAGGATTTAATCTTGGTTTGGGTGAATACGCACTTGGCGATGAGGTGTTATTTACACCCTCCTTATACCTCAGTCATAGTAGAACTTATTATGACATTGTTAAAGACCTAGGATCCGAATTGGAGTATTTGGATGCAGATTCGCAGATCGCCTCTTTGTCCTTTCCCTTTGTTTTACCCAATGATTTTGTTCTGAGATTTTCTCATACTTACTTTCGTCCCATCGATTTTAGGAACGACAAGACCGATATTTATATTAATTCGCCTTCGTTTTCTTTCGAAAAGCAATTTTCTTTTTCTAATGGATCTACACTTACAACTTCTGTAGGTGCAGGGTTGTCTATTTCCGAAGGAAGTGAATATCTTGCATCGCTAAGGTCTGCAGGTGTTTCTGATGCGACTGCACAACTTTTATATGCCAATCTTGTTTTACAGGGACAAGATCCAGCAACAACCCGGCCAACCAATGTGCAAGATTCATGGAATCATCAAATTGGTCTTACTTACATGCATCCACTATCAGAAAAGCTTTTAGCGATGCCGAATTTCATTTTCTCCAAATCTGTTTACAACGAGGGTAGATATACTGGTAGAGAAGACATTAATACCAGTTTTGGTTTAAACTTTTCTTATTCCCTAAGAGAATGGTTAAATCTTACAGCCCTTTCAAACTACACTGTTAAGAAGACCAATGATATCGGAAAATCTGAGGATATTGTAAACTACAAGAATTTTCTCGGTGGGGTGGCTTTCGGCATAAATTATGCCTTCTAAGCAGATTTTTTTTCAATATTTTCTAATCTGCTTATGGTTGGCACTTGTACCTTTCGCATCCGTCTTTTCTCAATCAACATCATTCCATTCAACTGCTCTTGAGCTTCTTAAATTAAGCGAGAAGCAGATCGAACGAGAAGATTTCCGTGCCGCCATCGCCACCTTGAATAAGGCAATGGGAATTTTAAAGGAAACCTCACGCAATCAACCCCTTCGGATACAAGTGGAAAAACAATTACGAATCGCTAAGGGAAGATCCATTGTAGCCAAATATACCCGGAGCAAACTGCAACCGGTTGCGGATCCTTCGGGATTTTTACCTCTCGAGGATGAACCGAAGGATTTTTCGGTTTCCCAAGTGTTTGGGCGCATCATTTCCAAAAATACCTGGACCGAGCGGGATCAACTTTCCGACAATGATCCTATCGGTATAGGTCGGAGGCTGACTGTTTTGCCCAAAGGGGGAATCGAGGTAATTGGATACAAAGAGCCAATCATGTTCCGCTCCTTGAATGCTTCCAGTTTTGAACTTGCCGGACCAAATTTTATCCATCTCAATTCAGGCTCTTATTTGTTTCATCAAACGAGGAGGAAAGGTTCGATCCAATTAAAATCCCCGCTCACTGAGTGTGAACTTTCTTCCAAGGATCCGTTTGTCTTCATGGCTGGGGTGACCACCAATGGAGGATTGAAAATTATTGGATTACTCGGAGATATTACCTGCATGATGGAAAGTGAAACCAATCGCTTAATTCCCGGGCAACTTTGTTTTGCCCTGCAGGAGGGTTTCAGTCGTACCATGAGCGTGGAACTGAGTACCTTAATTGTCACGTCTGAATTAATCACTGCTTTTCCCCGTCCACCTTCTTTCATGAAAAAGCTTAATCAGCAGGCTATGTTACAGGCCCTGCGTACCAAACAACGTTTTCGCACGGTGGTTGGGGATGTCAAGGGTACCCGGGACTTTGAGATAAAGGTGATTGAGGAGAAGTAAAAAAAGCCTGCCAGTGCTCTCCTTTTTTTCCGTTTATAACTTTATACTTCAAATCGGGGCATAAAAAGGGGAGAAATTTGTTCCATCTTTTGCAAACGGATCCTATTCGATCGGTCGGGATTTATCTGAATGTCTGAAAGCTTTAGAATATCGCCACGATTGAGGCATAAGAGATCCTTTAATTCCTCTTTTTGCAGGTTACGCCTTTGAAATTCATAAGTGTATTCCTCTCCATTACCCGCCATACCGATAAATGAAACCGTTCCTTTGCGTTTTTTGACTGGACTGATGATTCGGCAGACTTGTTGACCATGGCCCAAATCCATTGGCTTATTGGTACCAAGGATGGATAAAGCAAATTTGATTTCGCTAACCTCGAGGTTGAGCGGGCGGTTAATTTTATCCATTATCAACGGTGGGTTCATTTTCCTGACTTCATGACTGAAATATTTCGATTGTTTCTCCGCCAAAGGACAAGTCATGCCATTGAAATAAGGGGCATGGAGAGAGACAATTGGATCTTCTTTCGTTAGCTTGGCGCAGTTTTGATGGAGGGCATGGCAAATTTCAGCCTGAGCGGGTTCGGTAATAATCACCAAACCTTTCTTATTGAGCAAAGAGGGTAGGCAGAATAGCAGTTGTCTGTAATTTGAATTATCACCTTCCTCATCCAGTAATTCATTCAGGGAGTACCCAAGCAGGATCAGATCGTATCTTTTCCGGTTTTTTTCATCGAATGCAAAATTCAAATCCATACGGGTCGTTCTAATTCGACTGTCCGGCCAAAGCCCATGATTGGCCGAATGCAGTTTCTTTACAAATACAAGGCTCTTGCTTGAATAATCAAGGGCTTCCAATTGCAAGTGGTTCTCAATGCCCTGACCATGAAGATAGTGCAGGCAGGACAGACCACTCGCTCCCGTGCCCGAGCCCAAGTCTAAAATTTTGACCGGGCCTTTCTGAGGCGGATTCCACCCCCGGACATGGAAAGCCTCGGCCAAGGCAAATGACATTGCAGTCCAGGTTCGGGGAAAATAGAAATTTCCGTAGGCTAAAATCGAAAGATCGCGTTTCCCATATGCTTCCTCATCGAAATCGCGGAATTTAGTAAAGCGGTCACTCTGCTGGACAATTTCCTTCCGGATAAGATGGAGTAATTTATCCTCACTTAATTCTGGCCATTTCTGACATGCCTGCATCCACCACCAGTCCTCTAGAGCATTCGGGAAGGATGGAATGAGGGCAGTCGGGTGCATACCTAGGAATTCAAATCAGGTAAGAAAATGGGAGCCAAACCATTCAGGGTCGGTTCTCCTGAATGGACATGAAGTGAAAGCTTTTAGATCTTTCCGCCGTAGACGGCCTGATCGCCCAATTGCTCTTCAATACGAAGCAGTTGGTTATATTTACAGATACGATCAGTACGGGAAAGAGAACCAGTCTTGATTTGTCCGGCGTTGGTGGCCACGGAGATATCAGCGATGGTGACATCTTCAGTCTCACCTGAACGGTGCGAGATCACGGATGTATACTGAGCTTCCTTGGCCATTTCCACGGCGTCAAAAGTCTCGGTGAGCGATCCAATCTGGTTTACTTTAACCAGTATTGAGTTACCAACGCCCTGATCAATTCCCTTCTTCAGGAAGTCAACATTGGTCACAAAAAGATCATCTCCAACCAGTTGGACACGGTCACCGATCGCATCGGTAAGTTTTTTCCAACCCGTCCAGTCATTCTCGTCACATCCGTCCTCGATCGATTTAATGGGGAACTTGTTCACCAACTCCTCGTAGAAAGCAACCATCTCGTCGGAGTCGCGTTCGGAACCATCACTTTTTCCGAATACATACTTTGCTTTTTCTTTGTCAAAGAATTCGGATGAAGCCACATCCAGAGCAAAAACAATCTCCTCACCCAATTTGTAACCAGCTTTTTCAACCCCAACGGAAAGAGATTCAAGAGCAGCTACATTACTTGCAAGATTGGGGGCGAATCCACCCTCATCGCCAACCGCAGTGGAAAGTCCCTGGTCCTTGAGAACTTTTTTCAAGGAATGAAAGATTTCACAGCCCATACGAAGTGCTTCCCGGAAGGAAGGGGCGCCGATCGGCATAATCATGAATTCCTGCACATCAATGGGGGCATCGGAATGGGAACCACCGTTTAAAACATTCATCATTGGAACGGGTAACACCTTTGAATTCGGTCCGCCCAAATATTTAAAAAGGGGAAGTCCGCATGCGGAAGCGGCGGCATGAGCGGTGGCCATGGAGGCTCCCAAAATCGCATTGGCACCCAGGACTGACTTGTTTGGTGTGCCGTCCAGATCAAGCATCGCCTGGTCAACACCTGCCTGGTCGGTGGCATCCAAGCCCACCAAAGTTTCCGCAATCTTGGTGTTCACATTCTCAACTGCCTGGGAGACGCCCTTCCCGACATAGCGGGATGCATCTCCGTCTCTTAATTCAATGGCTTCATGTTCGCCGGTGCTTGCTCCAGAGGGAACGGCGGCTCTGCCAAATGCTCCGCTACTGAGTTCGACCTCAACTTCAACTGTTGGGTTGCCGCGTGAATCGATAATTTCTCGTCCGTGTACTTCAATGATGTGCGTCATGTTACTTAGGTGCAGATAGGGGTTGGGTGCTCTTATGAGTTGGAAAGATCTGATATCATGAGAGTGCCGCCGATTTTGTCAAAAGTCTTCGCATTAATCTGAAGCCGCAAGGAACGCTTGATTCTCGCAATTTTCAAGAGAGGGAGCTATAAAGATTACCAATTTTAAATCATGGGAAAACCACGCAATGCCATTTCACCCACTCGCAAGGAAGATTATCCTGAGTGGTACCAACAAGTTGTTAAAGCTGCCGATTTGGCCGAGAATACTCCCGTTCGCGGGTGCATGGTGATCAAGCCGTGGGGTTATGGCATCTGGGAAAATATCCGTGATGCCCTCGATAAAATGTTCAAAGCGACCGGGCATAAGAATGCGTACTTCCCCCTTTTTATTCCCAAAAGTTTCCTGCAAAGGGAAGCCGAACATATCGATGGATTCGCCAAAGAATGTGCAGTGGTCACCCATTCCCGTCTCGAAGCCGATGCGGACGGGATTCTTCAACCAGCGGGTCAATTGGACGAACCGCTGATTGTCCGCCCCACCTCGGAAACCATTATCGGGGAATTATTCGCCCGTTGGGTTCAGTCATACCGGGATCTTCCTTTGTTGATCAATCAATGGGCCAACGTGGTTCGCTGGGAAATGCGTCCCCGCTTGTTTCTCCGCACCGCGGAATTTCTCTGGCAGGAGGGACATACCGTTCATTCTTCTGCGGAGGAAGCAATGGAGGAGACCCGTCTAATGCTCAGGACATACGCTGATTTTGCGGAGAATTGGCTGGCGATGCCCGTGATTTGTGGTGAAAAGACTGAGTCTGAGCGTTTCCCTGGTGCGGAGTGTACTCTTTGCATCGAGGCGATGATGCAGGACCGGAAAGCCCTGCAAACCGGAACATCCCATTTTCTCGGACAGAACTTTTCCAAAGCTTGTGGTATCAAATTTCAAAGCGTCGTAGGAAAAGAGGAGTTTGGCTGGACCACCTCCTGGGGGGTATCCACTCGCCTGATCGGGGGAATGATCATGACCCATGCCGATGATGATGGTCTCGTGGTTCCCCCCAAAGTGGCCCCCACCCATGTGGTAATCCTTCCGGTAACACCCAAAGAGGAAACCCGTGCTCAGGTACTAGAAGCGTGTGAAGAAATAGCCAAGGAATTACGGGCTCAAAGCTTTTCAGGTGGTTCGCTTCGTGTGGATGTGGATGACCGGGATCTACGCGGAGGTGAAAAATATTGGAGCTGGGTAAAAAAGGGAATCCCTCTGACCATTGAAATCGGTCCCCGTGATCTTGAAAAAGGAACTGTTTTTGTGGGCCGTCGTGATCACGGAGCCCAACGCGAAGGAATGGAGCGTCAATCATTCGTTGAGCAAGTACCCAATATTCTTGAAGAGGTGCAAGCTAACCTTTTTGCCCGGGCCCTTGCTTTTCGTGAAGAAAACACAGTGACCATCGATAGTAAGGAAGATCTTTATGCATACTTTACCCCCGAGAATAAATCGAAACCGGAAATTCATGGTGGGTTCGCCCTGGCTCATTGGGATCGTGATCCTCAGTGGGAAGAACAATTGAAAAATGATCTCAAAGTGACAGTCCGTTGCATTCCGGAAGAGACCGATAAATCAGGAACCTGTATTTTCAGCGGCAACCGAAGCCCCGGCCGGGTCGTCCTGGCTAAATCTTACTAATTAGCAGAGCCCGACCTGCCCCATGGAAGTCATCATCCCCATCAAAGAAATTCAGCAACTCGCACTGCGATTAGAAAAGGAAGGGAAAAAGATCGGTTTTGTTCCCACTATGGGATGTCTGCACGACGGACATCTTTCCTTGATCGATTTGATTCGTGAACGCTCCGACATCCTGATCCTTTCGATTTTTGTCAATCCGGCTCAATTTGGGGTTGGGGAGGATCTGGAAAAATATCCCCGCAATATGGAACGGGATCTGGAACTATGCGGGCAAAAAAAGGTCGATTATATTTTTGCCCCGCAAACCGATGAAATTTATCCCCTGGAAGCCAGTACCTATGTCTCGGAAGAAGGAGTAAGTCGGGGATTGTGCGGAGAGGCACGTCCCACCCATTTCAAGGGGGTTGCCACAATTTGTGCCAAGCTCTTTAATCTTGTCCGCCCGTCCTATGTGGCCCTAGGCCAAAAGGATGCCCAGCAGGTGGTGGTGCTCAAGCGGATGATCCTTGATTTGCATTTCCCGATCGAAGTGGTTACGGGTCCCACCATACGGGAACAAGACGGTCTGGCCATGAGTTCCCGTAATTCCTATCTCAATGATCGGCAAAGACAAGATGCTCTCCTGATTTATCGGTCCCTACTGGCCGGGAAGCAGTTGGTGGATGAAAAAGGAATCCGTAATGTTGACCGTGTAAGAGCTGAACTGATGACGATATTACGGTCTGGTAGTTTGATTCGGGTAAATTACGCCGAGGTGGTCGACCGGGAGAATATGAAGCCGGAGAAGGAAATTGAATTGGGCCGTTCGATGCTGGTGATTGCTGTCTGGGTGGACAAAATCCGTCTGATTGATAATATCCCCTTAGGATGAGTAAACGAGTCAAAGCGGAATATGATCTGGTAATCGTGGGGAGTGGGATTGCCGGGCTCAGTTTCGCCCTCAAGGTAGCCGAAGCGGGATATCGGGTGGCCATCTTTACCAAAAAGGACAAAGCAGAATCCAATACCAATTATGCCCAGGGAGGAATTGCTGCAGTCACTTCCGCCAAGGATGACTTGGATAAACATGTGGAGGACACCCTGGAAGCGGGTGACGGCCTCTGCGATCCGGAAATTGTACGCGAAATTTTACGGGATGGACCCGCCCGTATTCAGGATCTTGCGGAAATGGGGGTTTCTTTTTCCAGCCTGAATGATGGACGGATCTCTCTTGGAAAAGAAGGTGGGCACAGTAAACGCAGGGTTTTACATGTTAAGGATGTCACTGGAAAAGCAATCGAGGATGCCCTGCTTGCCAATATTGCCAAACAGGGAGTCACACTTTTCGAGCACTATTTTGCTATTGATTTGATCACGGCCAAAAAAGTCCGCAAACTCGGGGTCAAAGTGGAGGGGAATGGTGACCGTATTCTTGGGATTTATTTCTTCGATGCCAACCGGGACCGGGTGATCACGGTATCCGCACCCGTTGTTCTGCTTGCGACCGGAGGAGCCGGACAGACTTATCTTTATACCACCAACCCATCCATTGCCACTGGCGATGGGGTGGCCATGGCTTCACGGGTCGGGCTTTCAGCGATGAATCTGGAATTCATGCAATTTCATCCTACGACTTTACGTTCCAACAATGGGGATCGTTTCCTTATCACCGAGGCAGTTCGAGGCGAAGGGGTGAAATTGATTGACTCCCAGGGTAAACCCTTTCTCAAAAAATACCACCCGCTGGCCGATCTGGCTCCACGGGATGTGGTGGCCCGGGCGATCGACCGGGAAATGAAAAAATCAGGTTCAGCCTTTGTGCGGTTGGATACTCCAAATATGAAAGGGGATTTCCCTGACCGTTTTCCCAACATTTACGAGAATTGCCTGAAGAGAGGAGTAGACGCGGTCAATCAGCCAATTCCGGTGGTTCCCGCAGCTCATTATTCTTGTGGAGGAATACCCACCGAACTTGACTGTTCAACCAAACTCAAGGGCTTGTATGCTTGTGGGGAAGTTGCTTGCACCGGGCTTCATGGAGCGAACCGTTTGGCCAGTAATTCCCTGCTCGAAGCCGTGGTCATGGCTCATCGCGGAGCGGAAGCCGTCTGTGCCTTTCTTGCATCCCGAAAGAAAACCAAAGTTTCCCTGCCTCAATGGGTAGACGGGGATGTACCGGCTTCCGATGAACGGGTGGTTCTATCCCATAACCTGGATGAATTGAAACGTACCATGTGGGATTATGTGGGCATTGTCCGCTCGACCAAACGCCTGGAACGGGCCCGTTCCCGCCTGCGTAATTTGGAGCGTGAGATCAATGAATATTATTGGAATGCGAAGGTCGATCTTTCCCTGCTTGAAGTTCGCAACCTAGTCTGCGTGGCTGAATTGATTGTCCGTTCCGCCCTCAAACGGCAGGAAAGCCGCGGTCTTCACTACACCCTCGATTATCCCGATCTCGCGGAAGAAGCGGTCAATACCCTGGTTGCCCCTCTTCGCCGCTAGTTGAATGAAAAGCCGGACGGTTGGCAAAATTGGATTGGTCGGCCCCGGTGCAGTCGGTGGGTATTACGGAGGCCTGCTTGCCCTGTCCGGGCAGGATATCCATTTTCATTTTCGAAGTTCGTATGATTCCGTTCAGGAAAATGGGCTCTGGCTGGTTCATCATGGCGAGGGTGGCCGACGTGAACCAGTAGACGGTTTACATGCCCATGCCAGCACCGAATCCATTGGGATATGCGACTGGATCATCCTCGCGAGCAAAGCAACCGCTAATTCCACTCTGCCCGATTTGATTTGTCCACTGGTTGGTAATCATACCCGCCTCCTCACTTTGCAGAACGGCATGGGCAATGCTGAAAACCTGGCGGATTTCTTTGGGGATGACCGTACCATTCTTGCCGGACTCTGCTTCACCTGTATTAACCGGACATCCCCTCATGTGATCGAGAGCCTACTACCCGGGTATGTTCAGTTTGGGGAGTTGGGTAAGTCTATTTCAGAGGAGGGCAGGGCGATGGTCCAGGCTTTTCAATCCGCAGGTGTACGGGTGAGAGAATCGGAATCCTTGGATGAAGCTCTCTGGCGAAAGCTCTGCTGGAATATCCCTTTCAATGGACTGGCCATTGCTGGTGGGGGGATCACCACCGATCTGATCCTTGCCGATCCAGTCCTTGCCCAACGGGCTCGTGATCTCATGCTCGAAGTCCAGGCAGGGGCTAAGGCTTATCATATCGAGATCGAGGATTCATTTCTGGACCGACAATTCGAACTCACCCAACCAATGGGACCCTACAAACCCTCCAGCCTGATTGATTTTCTCGATGGTAAACCAGTGGAGATTGATGCGATCTGGGGCGAAGCCCTCCGGCGTGGAGAAGCCAAGGGAGTGGAGATGCCGGAGCTCAAGAAGTTGGATCAACAACTCAGGAGAGCCTTAGGTTGACAACTAGGCAGGATTTTTCTCAAAGATTTTTTTGCTGGAAATAGGGCTTTGCTTGTAAAAAACTTGCCTGAAAGTAAAATTCGGCTTGCGGAGGATTTCACTCTGCCATCCAATTTTATGGATGAGAGTCCTACCAGCCCTTCTATCTCTATTTTCTCTTTCAGTATTTGCGGAAGAAAAACCGAAGGACTTTGTTGATGGGTTTTCAGGGTCGGGATGGACCACCCTGACGGAAAAGGATTTTGCACAGGTCAATTGTGATCCCAGTACTTTTCAATTTGGGAAGGAACCGGGCACGATGCATTGTACGGGTAATCCGTTTGGTGGATTACGATCGGTAAAAATATACAAGAATTTTGAAATGGTTTTGCAATGGAGACACAATAAATACGCAGGAAATGCGGGGATCTTTATCTGGTGTCCACGAAAAGTGCTCGATACTTTGCCAAGAGGGAAATTGCCACAGGGAATAGAGATTCAAATTCTTGATCTCGGATATGAAGAGAATTTCCTGAAGAATAAAAAGAAAAGATCAAATTGGTTTACCAGTCATGGAGATGTCTTCCCGGTCGGTGTGGGTAGAATGAAGGCGATCAATCCTGAACTGACCTACACAGAAAACGGGGAAACTTGGACGGTGGGTAAGCCAACCAGTGCCCGTTCCTTTCCGACCAAGCGGTTGACTCGACCGCATGGCGAGTGGAATCACTACTATTTTCGGGCAATCAATGGGGAGGTTCGTCTCTGGGTAAATGAGGAGGAAG
>CACMQL010000041.1 GCA_902615835.1 uncultured Verrucomicrobiota bacterium | reverse complement strand
ATATTGCCAGTTTTGTTACTATGAAAATCAGCTATGTGGGTAGGTTTGGTGATCAAATCATCAAATTGTGGATTTCTCGCATGCTCTTCGAGAATCTCGCGATGTAAAGTGTCTTCCGCCACTCAGAAGATGTTTTTCCACATCATGGATTCAACTGGCTTTGGAGTCCGTTGATTATATTTAGCGGATGACTTCATGGCGTAATCAACCTCCACCTCACCATCCACCCTGAAATAAATCAATTGACCAATGGGCATGCCTGCGTACACCCGTACCGGTTGAGAAACGGAAATCTCAAGAGTCCAGTGATTACAAAACCCAACATCCCCTTTTCCTGCCGTCGCGTGAATATCGATACCTAGCCTTCCGACGCTGGATTTGCCTTCAAGAAAAGGTACATACTTTCGGGTCTCAGTGTATTCCTCAGTCGATCCCAGGTATGTCTTCCCCGGATATAAAATCATGCCTTCCCCGGGTAGCTCAAAGTGCTCCACCTGATTGTGTTTTTTGGCATCAATAATCTCGTCGACATAACAAGCCAAAAATTTTGACAAATGCACATCATAACTATTGGTTCCTAGACAATCCCGTTCAAAAGGATCAATCACAATGTCATGAGTGCTGATAGCTTCCAATATAGATCGGTCGGATAGAATCATAAAATCAAAGATTTAAAATTCCCAAGACTGGATTGCAATTTCCCTTTTAACGGATGCGTGAAAAATAAAAAGCCTCCCTTCCAGAAAGGAGGCTTTTTGATAAACCCTGAAGTTATCTAGTTTTAGGCAAACGGTCTGTATATCCCTGGAGCAGGCACTGGATATTCACCGTTTTCATCTGGAACCACTGGTGGCGTGGTATTAAAAGTGTAATCATCAATACCCGGAGCGTAGTCCCTCCCTTTTTTCATAAGTTCG
Organism: uncultured Verrucomicrobiota bacterium; assembly: GCA_902615835.1. Classification (GTDB taxonomy): domain Bacteria; phylum Verrucomicrobiota; class Verrucomicrobiia; order Opitutales; family Seribacteraceae; genus Seribacter. The sequence continues at coordinate 12,954 of CACMQL010000041.1, read as the reverse complement.
TCCGCAGTGATTTCCTTTCCGGAATAACAAGCTTCTCTCCCTAGAACAGCGGTAAAGGTACTCATCGCCCCGTAATCTGCTTCATTGTAGTACTGTCCCTTGTGCATTGCTTCAATTAAGTTTTTTTGCTCTTGGTAATGACCGCCCGCTGCACCGGTAATACGGGTTGGATCTCCTTCAAATGGAAAAATCGCACGGGCTACATCACAGGTGCCCTTGGAACCATGAGCAGACTCTGATACCTTCGACCATCCCCCTTTTAAGTGTCTACCTTGGCTGTACATTTTGGTGTCATCCTCAAAGGTGTATTCCACAAAAGTATGGTCAAAGATTTGGGAAAGCTTTCGATCCCCACCCATACGCATCTCGCTACCACCCATCCCGTTGGCTTTGATTGGATACATTCCTTTTATCCAACAACCAATGTCAAGGTTATGAATGTGTTGCTCACAAATTTGATCACCAGATGCCCAGGTGAAGTGATACCAGTTATTTACCTGATATTCCATCTCGGTCATGCCTTCCTGTTTGGCACGATGCCAAATTCCGCCCCCATTCCAATAAACGCGAAGGAGGTTGATGTCCCCAATCGCACCATCCTGTAGTTGCTTAACCGTATTGATATATCTTTCCTCGTGCCTTCTCTGTAATCCAATACCAACATTCAATCCCTTTTCTTTTGCCATCTTCGAGGCTTCAAGAACTCGGCGCACGCCCGCCACATCACTGGCAACCGGTTTCTCCATAAAAACTTTTTTGCCCTGATTGATCGCATATTCAAACTGCTGGGGCTTAAATCCTGGAGGAGTGGCAATCACCACCATATCTACATCTTCATTGATTGCTTGTTTGTAGCCATCAATCCCCCCAAAGATTTTGCCTTCAACATCGATGCGTTCCTCACCGTATTTCTTTTTAAAACCATCGATCTTTCGGGTGGCTTTATCAGGAAACGCATCCGCAACCGCAACCAACTTGGTGTTGCAACGAATTCCTTTCTCTTTTTCAAGGTCCTTAGGTGCGTCTAAAATCTGAGACACAGCACCCGAGCCCCTTCCTCCAAGACCGATGGCAGCAACACGGATCGTGTCGCTCTTGAGGTCTTCTCCACGAGCAACGTAAGGGAAACTCGCGGCTGCTCCGGCAAGAGCCGAAGTTCCGATAAATTTTCTGCGGGTTACGATATCTTTTTCGTTCATATTTTTTTGATGTTACTTAATTAGAGTATAAGGGTTTGTTTTGTAAGGGGAAGTTCTGCCGAAGGACTATCAACATTAAGTATTTTAATATTATTCCGAGGAGAAAATGTTGCAACATAAAGAGAGTCCACCATGAGAATTTATTTTGGCCAAAATTACAGTGGCAGGTTCTTTAATCTTCAAAAGTAAAACCATAATAAATGGGGTAATTATTAAGGTGGAATTTTTTCAAAGGAGTTGTTTGACCGACAGGAAGAATCAAATCTTGCAAGAACGATGTCTATGTCCAAGGAATTTTAGAAATAAGTTACACTGTCTTCACCACTTCAGCTACATGATGGGCAGACTCCAAAAACTTCCATCACATGAGTTACTTCCTGATAGCCGTACCCTCGTGCAATTTCTTCTAGTTCATTTTTCATACACACATCAACCCGTTCTGAATCACCGCACATCCTACAGGTTAAATGATGGTGATGTCCATGACCGTGACCGAAACAATATACCTTAGTCCCATTTTCCCTTACTCCAAGTTCCACCACACCTGCTTTGACAAATTGCTCCAAGGAGCGATAAACCGTTACAAGGTCACACTGACTGGCTACCAACATTGCATGGTTTTCTTCAGCAGAAATAGGAGAATCAGCTTTGGACAATACCTCCAGAATGGCTTTTCTTTGCTCGGTAATCCGTAAACCCTTTTCTCGAAGAACAGAAATCGCTTTTGTGATTGGATCTGACATTTGACTCTTAATTTGATGAAACTTCTCCGATCAAATAAATAGAAAGCAACTACCGCAATCATCTTTTCTTGTTGATGCAAATCTTTGCACAGGCTAGCACCATAAAAATGAACATTAATATTTGGTTTTTCAGCTTCTGCTTTGCTTTTTTTCAATCAGCTTCTTCGAAATCAATCGATACAATGCTCAACTTCTACATCCCACATCTATTTGAAAAAGATGAAGAAAAAACTTTTCTATACCGAACAGCTACCCCGGAAAAAATGGAAAAAGGCAAAAAATACCCTCTTCTCGTTTTTTTTCATGGAGCAGGGGGTCGTGGCAATAACAACAAGGATCAACTTCTCGATGCAGGTGGGTTGGCGGCTTTTGAAAAAGCAGGCGTGCGAACAAAATTTAAATCCCATTTATTTGCAGGGCAGGTGCCAAAGGGTGAAAGATGGGTTAATGTCCACTGGTCGCTCCTCGGCCATAGTATGCCCAAAATCTCGGATTCTATGAGCATGGCTTTACAGATGGTTGATACTTACATCAATGATCAGAAAAATCAGGTCGACCGTAATCGAATTTATGTGATGGGCCTTTCCATGGGCGGCTATGGAACCTGGGACGCCATTCAAAGAAAACCCAATTTCTTTGCCGCCGCTGTTCCCATCTGTGGCGGAGGTGATGTTTCGCTGGCCCATAAACTTACGAAAATTCCCATTTGGGCATGGCATGGAGATCAAGACAAGGTGATCAAGCCATCTAGATCTCGTGAGATGATTAATGCCATAAAAAAGGCAGGGGGCACACCAAAATATTCTGAAATCAAGGATCGGGGACATAATTCATGGCTAGATTGCTGGAGTTCGGATAAGCTATGGAATTGGCTTTATTCGATTTCCAAAAAATAAAAGTGTCCTAATATCAGAATTTTGATATATGAATTCAAGTTGATATATCAAATTGACTTAGATAATAGTATCTCTTGTTCGTCTAATTTATGTTGAGAAACCCAAGCAAACGCATCGGCTACAGGTCATGTATTTTTTTGATGAAATCTTATGCCTACTGGGCCTGCTTTTTTTTCGCTTCTAGTTTTGCCATTTTGGCGGAATCGCCCAAACCAAATATCTTATTCTTTATGGCCGACGACATGGGCATTGGAGACACCAGTGCATACCTGGGCTTTTCATTGCTCAAGAACTCAGCACCCATTTCAAAAACTCTAAAGACCCCAAATATAGAAAAGTTTTCAAAACGAGGAATGATTTTTACAGATGCCCATGCACCCGCATCCATGTGCAGTTCCACCCGATATTCTCTTCTGACAGGTCGACTTGCTCACCGATCTTATCTCAAAAAACAAGGTTGGCTTCCGCACGGGCCAAACAGACCCATGATTCATAAATCGTTGATTACCTTGCCTGAAATGCTTCAACGTAATGGCTATTACACCGGAGCCGTGGGTAAATATCATGTCGGCATGGACTTCGATGATGGGCACGGAAAACCTGCGGATGAATTTGATTACAAAGATGTCGATTTCACCAGGCCTATTTTAGACGGGCCTACCCATCATGGATTTATGGAGTTTTTCGGTGTTCCGGGTAACACCGAGGATTCACTTGATACGGAACCAAGAATTTTCATTCGGGAAGATAAATGGACTTTTGCGGACCGTTCGAAAATGCATTGGGGCGGAATAATGCACCGAGAAGGCCAGGTTTTAAAAGGACCTGATTGGAATTTAAGTGAAATTGGTCCGGAGTTTCTAAAAAATGGACTTCAATTTATCCGTAAAGCCGCGGCTAAGAAATCTCCATTCTTTTTATATTATGTACCCGCGGCCAATCATTATCAGAGAAATGTGGATGGAGATTATGCCGTGCCCCAAACCATAGATGGTAAGGCTGTTAAGGGAGCAAGTCGTTTTACGGATGGTGCAGAAGGGGGCGAGAGAGGAGACATGATTCTTGAAAATGATATCGCTTTCGGTGCACTATTAAGAATGCTTCAAAAGACTGACGATCCGAGAAATCCCGGTCACCCACTCATCGATAACACCCTGATCATTTTCACAAGCGATAACGGTCCCAATGTGGGTGACAACTCTGGAACAAATGAAGAGAGCGGCGGACTAAGAGGTAAAAAAGCCAAAATTTGGGAAGGTGGGCATCGAGTTCCCTTCATTCTCTCCTGGAAAAACAGGTTTGATCAGGGCCTTACCAACCGAAATCTTTTTTCTCTTACCGATCTTTTCGCCACCTTGGCTAAAATCATAGGCGATGACTTAGGGCCCTCTGAAGCCCTGGATAGTTTGCAATCTCTCCCTTACTGGATTGACCCCAAACTGGAAGACCCACGCCCGCGATACTTCTTTTGTCATTTGGGTCCACCCTATGAAAATGATGCAATTGCCATCAGACAGAAATCTAAAAAGGTAATTGTGCAAGGTGGTCTTGCTCAAGCTTGGACCCCAAAGGGTACGCAAGGCACTGCAACCTCCGTTGCTTGTTATGATCTTAATCAAGATCCATATGAAAATGCAGACTTTTCCAAAATAGATGATGAAACCCAGCGAATGGTTACCAAACTAATTAAAATCCACAACCAAGGATACTCTCGTGATTTAAATGACTCTCAAAGCAAGAACTTAATTGTTGATGATGGTTGGCATAATTTGAGAAATGATGTCACAGGCTTGATTGGCTTTCAGTTTAAGCTCAAAATTGACCAAATAGTAAGCCATCTCGGCATGTGGGATGATCACGACCGTGAACTGCCTGTCCGAGATGCACGCGGACTTCCCACAGAACTCATCTCCGACCAGCCCAGTCGAACGGGAGCCAGACCTAGATCCCTTGAGAATGACCATGAAATCACTCTTTGGAAAATCAACCATAATTTTACTGAAGAGCTTTCCTCGGTCGTGCTTACCCCAGAAAAACCTGGACTGCTTGACCATGAATTCCGCTATTTCGAATTAAAAAAACCTGTCCAACTTTTCAATAATCATCTCTACATGATTACAATGACAACTCGTACTGAAGATGGTGATCACTTCCATGACGATGTGGCATTCGATGGATTATCTCCCCTGGTAAATCCCCTCGTCACAATAGTGAGAAGCGTGCTTATAAAAAAAGATAACCCCTCTCAGATTTTCCCGATACCTTCCTTTGCCGATCTTCACCCTGATTATACACTTCACAGACTACCGGTTGGTCCAACTTTACGATTTCAATAAGTCTTTATCTTAAAATTATTTTATATATCCAAAATAGATGATATATAAAATTTTAGCCATTACTCATCCAATTATGAAAATTTTCCCTTTAATTATTCTGTTTATTTTAGCTTCTGCTTGCATTAATCATGTTGAAGCAAAGATAAGGGCAGTACCTTTTCACAAAGTAGAAATGACAAGTGATTTTTGGCGGCCGCGTCTAGTCACCCAAAGAAAAGTGCTAGTTCCCTTTGCCTTTGAAAAAACTAAGCCGGGGGTAGACCACTTACAAGCTGCTGCTGATTACTTAAACGGCAAAGAAGTTCCGGATCATCGCCCCCATCGATTTATCGATTCTGATTTATACAAGGTGATGGAGGGAGCGGCCTATCTGGCTCAATTACAGGATGATCCGGAACTTGAGGCACAATTTGACCAAATTGTGGATGTAATCGCCTCGGCCCAGGAGACAGACGGATACCTCTATCCTTCTCATACCACTAAAGTTGGCTCCGACAAAAATATGATGGGCAACCAGCCCTACACTTTCGTGGTGCACAGCCATGAACTGTATAATATGGGTCACCTTTACGAGGCAGCCATTGCCTACTACCTTGCAACAGGCAAAGATAAACTACTCAAAGTCGCTGAAAAAAACGCCCAGCATGTGAACAAAGTTTTCTTTGAAGGTGACCCCAAGTACAACAACGGCAAACCGATCCGTCAGGCACCCGGTCATCAGGAGATGGAGTTAGCCTTAGTCAAGCTTTATCAAATTACTGGTAAGGAATTATATCTTAATATGGCAGAAAAATTTCTCGAGGTTCGCGGAAAGACTTATGTACCTGATGGGGAGGGCGTGATGTCACCTACATACGCTCAGCAACATGCGCCGGTCGAAGATCAATCCGAAGCCGTTGGACACGCTGTGCGTGCAACTTACCTCTACTCGGCCATGGCAGATATTGCCGGTTTAAAACAAAAAAAATCCTACACCGCGGCTCTTCAGCGAATTTGGGCCAACATTACTGATACCCGTATGCATATAACCGGTGGTCTTGGTGCCGTCCACGGCATTGAGGGGTTCGGTCCCAAATATCTTCTTCCCAACGCTGACGCTTTTAATGAAACCTGTGCCGCAGTGGGAAATGTGCTCTTTAACTTTAGAATGTTCCTTGCCCACAAAGACGCAAAGTATCTCGATGTGGCCGAGGTTTCCCTCCTAAATAATGTTTTGGCCGCCGTCAATTTGGAAGGCAATCGTTTCTTTTATGTCAATCCATTGGAAGCCGATGGTAAATATCCTTTTAATCACGGAACTGCGGGCCGGGCTCCATGGTTTGGGACCGCCTGTTGTCCAAGCAACATGGCACGGCTTCTGCCGCAAGTTCAGGGTATGACCTATGCTCATGACGAAAAAAATCTCTACCTCGCCATGTATGCCGAAACTTCCACCAAGCTTGAAATCGCAGGCACTCCATTGGAAATTTCCCAAACCACTGAATATCCCAACGACGGGAGAATAGAAGTTTTCCTCAATCCACAGAAGCCCGCCTCCTTTAAGCTTCATCTACGAATCCCCACTTGGGCAGGTAATCAGTTCGTTCCCGGCAAACTTTATCAATACCTTACCAAGTCTCAAGATACTTGGAAACTTTCAGTAAATGGAAAAAGCATTTCAACCAACACCGAATTTGGTTTTGCGACCATCGAGCGAAAGTGGAAAAAAGGCGACCAGGTCCTGCTGGAATTACCCATGCCTTTGAGGCTGAACCAGTGTGATCCAAGAGTGGAGGAAAACCATAACCGTTTGGCATTCACTAGGGGCCCCTTTGTACTCTGTGCTGAATCAATCGATAACGATGGGGCCACCCAGCGATTTTATCTTGATTCAAAACCTTCGATAAAAAAAGCCAGTTTTTCCAAAGTAACCCTGCCTGCCGGCTCTTTTCTCAAAACCACAACCCAGACGAATGCCCTTACTGAAGATGGAAATTCTGAAAAAAGAAATCTTTCCCTTATTCCTTATTATGCTTGGAACAACCGTAAACCCGGTTCCATGACCATCTGGTTTCCAAGCAATTCCAAACTTGCTGTATTTGATCCCCACAAACTTCCCAAAGAAAGCATATTTTCTAACATAAAAGCATCTCATACTTCCGATCTCGACACCGAATCAGCTATTGGTGATGGAAAGGAGCCAAGATGGTCCAGTGGAAAGGATGTGCCCCGCTGGACGAGTCGTCCTCAACTGGGAACACGCCAGTGGGTTGAAGCGTCATTTACCGAACCCAAAAAAGTGCGTGACATCGGAGTTTATTGGATGCAAGACCAACAGGATGTAAAATTTCCTGAGGAATGGTCGCTTGAAGTCAGGAACGATGGCCAATGGAAGCCCTTTGAACTTTATGTTACCGATCGATACGACAACCGGGCCAATCAGTATAATGTGGTACATCCAGCTTCGCCTCTTACCTGCGACGCCATTCGAATAAATATGATCCCCAAAGAAAATTCTGCTGTTGGCATTTTGGAGGTTAAGGTGGCATTTGAAAATTAAGTTTCATGAACAGACGGTGATCAAAGGAAATCTGGTATGCCTCGTTCTTGCTGGAATAAATTTTATTTTATTTTCTCCGAAATTATCCTCAAAGTCGGAGGACTTTTGCCAAAGACTGGAACAGTCGATTCAGGGTAAAAAGCATGGATTTTTGGCAGGTAATCTTGCCTATTATGTTGGTGGCTTTCATGCCTGTTGGGAACCTGTCGAGGATGAAACCATAGGCTTAACCCACCCTTTCTTTCACGACCTTCGAAGTCGAGGGGCAGGACTCCTTGGAAGCGAGGTTTCAGGTATTGAAAACACGGGCGTGGGCAACGATTATATGGGTTGGGAATTTTACAAGGATACACGGGTGCTTTATGGAAGCGTGTTTGTTGGAGATAGAGAATTCAAACACCCGGTTCCATCCCGAATGATTTGGCGACCTGATAAGATGATTTGCGAATACGAACTGGATGATGTTCTGGTTAGGGAGGAAAAATTCATCGGTAAGAATGATGCCGCCGCATCCATTATCACTTCATCCAAACCTGTAACCCTACGCTTCGAGGGACACAGTTTCTTTGTTCGCCATAGCGTTTCTTCGACCGCCAAAATATCCTATCAGGAAGAGACCAACACCATCCTTATTCATGAAGGTGGCAGCGTAAGAACCAAGCCAGATCCGGATGGTCCGGTGAGGACCGGTCCGTGCGTTTATGAAGGAATGACTACCGCACTTTCTGCCTCCGAAGACTTTTCGGAAACCTTTAGCTCGCAAATTGGCCAGCATGGTGAGCAAAAATACGAATTTGAAATTCCCTGCGATAAAAATGGTGTTACCGTCTCCTGGGCAATGGATGATGACCGACAAACGGCTCTGACCAAGACCAGGCAAATTGTTTTGCAAGCTGAGCAATCACTTGAATCCAAAACAAAGGAGATGAACCAGCTCTTACGTAACGGCATCCCACAGTTTCGTTGCAGTGACCCAAAATTTGAAGAGATTTATTACTATCTCTGGTCCCTCTACTTGATGTATTACATTGATGTGCAAAAAGGCTGGGAAATGGAAAATCATACCCAAACCGCAGTGAACAACTTCCTGGGCATTCACAGGTATGATTCCTGTTTTCAAATTAAAGTGGGTGCCTGGACCCGAGACAAAGCTCGTTTCGCTTATGGTAATGTTCTCACCTGGAAACATCTCGTCAGGAATAATCGCTACCGCCAGTTACCAAACGGTCTTATCTTGCTTTCGGACAACAAGGGCACCACCTGGCACTCAGGTTCTTATGGTGGAGAACTTGCCGAGCATGTATTAGGAGCTTGGCAAATTTATGAACACACTAATGATTTGAAATTTCTACGGGATTGCTACGATGGTTATTTCCGAAAAGTTTTTTGGAAAAGCTTTCTCGGATTTTCGATGAACGATTTCGAGGTAGTTTCCGTGCTGCAAAAAATGGCAAAAATGACTGGATTTCCCGATGATGTTAACCACTGGAAAAATTTGGTCAGGCAGGACCCCGATCATATCCGATTCACATTCGCCGAAAGATGGGAGACCCATGGGCACGAAAATTTTTTCGCGGGTCCCAAAGACGGAAAGCTTCACACCAATGCTTTTTGGGCCATGCGTTCTCAATGCTTTCCACGTCATTATGCTGACAGCATGATTCATGCATGGGCCTTGAACAGAACTCGAGGTTTTTACGGGGAGTTTTTTCCCTTAGCCATGGCAAAGCAATCTATGAAAAAATTTACATCACCTGATGACCTGGCTTTTGGCTACACCCCGGACACCGCTTATTTTACTTTGGACGGAATGTTCAAACAAGGCTTTCCTAAAATTGCATCCGAGTTAACCCTAAATCACCTTGAAAATTACAACTTTCACGAAGCTTGGGGAATCCCCGTCGCCCCTGAAGCATATCGCAGGGACCTTCAGCTTTTTGGCGACCAGTATTCAAATTTCAATGCTGGAAAAATTCTTCTTTTTCTGGAAGGATTGGCTGGACTTTCTTACTCCGTGCCTGAAAATATTTTCACCGTTCAGGATTCTCTACCCCTTAGTTGGGACTGGATGGAAGTGGAAGTTCCCGTGGCTGAACATCCGGGATGGACCAGCATAAAAATGGAACGAACAAAAGATCTCTTTGGAGGTATGCGTAAGAACATATCAGTGAAGGGAAGCCCCATGCCTGTCAGCATTGAGGTTTGGCTTGACCAAAAAAATACTTCCGGTAGCCCTTCTTTTCAAGGAGCCAAGTTTGTCCAGGTTGACTCCAATCGGCCCAACTCTCTCCGGTTTTCCTCTGCGGGCACTTCTCGTTCATGCTCTGTTTCCATTCCCTTAGAATGAAATTCCATCTTCTATTCTTTGTTCTTTCCGTTTGTCTTTTTCAAATTTCAACCAAGGGAAAAAAGCCTAATATTATCTTTATTCTCGCCGATGATCTTGGCTGGGCTGAGCTGGGCTGTTACGGGAATACCTTCAACGAAACACCCCACCTTAATCGAATGGCCAAGGAAGGCCTCCGCTTTAGCAATGCCTACGCCGCCGCTCCCGTTTGTTCCCCCTACCGGGCTGCTTTGTTAACTGGTCAACACCCTGCCCGCATTGGGATTTTGGACTACCTCCGGCCCAACTCTTCCAATGCACTGCCGGTAAGCCAGCTCACCCTTCCGAAAATTCTTCGAGAAAATGGATATGCGACCGGTATGGTCGGAAAGTGGCACCTGACCGGGTACAAATACCAGGATGCTCAATTTGAGGTAAGACCCAGTGATCATGGTTTCGATTGGAATATCGGGAGCGAAATCAAAGGGGTTGGGAATGGAGCCAATTTTTGGCCTTATGTATTTCGTACTCAACCGATCTCGTGGATCGATCTTCCAAAAAACAGATTGGGGGAAAAAGAATACTTAACCGACCGTTTGAATTTGGAAGCCGTTGATTTCGTTGAAAGGAATCAGGGTACGCCTTTCTTCTTATACCTAAGCCATTATGCTCCTCATACCATACTGAATGGTCGACCTGACCTAGTTGAGAAGTATCGCAAAAAACACCCTCCCGGCAAGGCTAGCAGGACGAAATGCTATCTATGCGATGATGCCGGTGTAAGTGGAGAAAACTGTGAATATTGGGCTCAGGATCATAACCCTCATCTTGCTGCCATGCTTGAAAGTATCGACGATGGAGTTGGACTGTTGATGAAAAAGCTCGATTCACTCGGTCTTCTTGAAAATACCATTTTTATTTTTTCAAGTGATAATGGGGGAGAAACGAATGTCACGAGCAACGAACCGCTGAGAGGAGGAAAAAGTCAGTTATACGAGGGTGGAATCCGGGTCCCCCTGATCATTCGCTGGCCCGCAGGTTTGGTTCCATCAGGCAAAATTTGTTCGCAACCTGTGGTCAACCACGACTTCTACCCCACCTTGTTAGATGCAGCCGGAATAAAGCCAAACCCAGCACAAAAGTTCGATGGTGTGTCGACTTTAGCCACCTGGCAAAACCCTTCCACCCAGCCAAACCGTGATTCCCTCTATTGGCATTACCCTTTGGACAGACCTCACTTCCTCGGGGGAGTTTCAGCTGGGGCAATTCGTAAAGGCGACTGGAAATTAATCGAATATTTCAATCCCAAGAGCCCCAATCAATTCGAACTCTTCAATTTGGAGAAGGATCCATCCGAAAAAAAGAACCTAGCGGATGCCCGTAAGAACATTGTTAAAGATTTGTATGACACACTTACCGGATGGCGTAACCACATTGGAGCAAAGATCCCGTCACGACCCATGCTTAGCGAAATCAGGAACCTTGTTTGGGGAGAACATTTTTCAGAGGGGCAAATAAGTCCCCATTGGTCTTTTCAAAAAGAATGGGATGTGAAGCATGGAATTCTTCGAAGAAACCAAGTAATGTTAGAAAACGCTCGACTTATTTATACGAATCCGAATTTCAAGGATGCCCTGGTTCGGTTTGAGTTTCGCTTTGAGGGGGCAAACGAAATTCGTTTGCTTACGGGACCCGATGGAGGATACAACACCGTGATTCATATTCGTAAAGATCACTTTTTTATTAAGACTACTCATGATCAGGCAGGCCCCCCTTATCCCCTGAGACACGGCGAATGTGCTTATGATTTTAAGGACGGTAAATGGTATGTCATGACCCTTGAGTTCTTGGATGATCAAGTTATCGCTCATCTTGATCACCATCACATCGCATTCGCAAAACATCCGATTATCCGGCAAGAAAGAACTTACTTTGCCTTTCAAGTGGATCAAGCGGGTGCCTCTTTTGATAATGTACAGGTTTTTCAAGTGGGAAGGCACCCCAAAAAGGATGAAAACCTGTCTCAAATACTATCTTGCATCGGAAAGTTTCCTCTCCAAAAAACGCCAAAAGAAGAATATAGAATTCTTAAACAGAATCTTCATGCAAAATTACACATGACTGACCCGGCTTATCGGGCATTGGTCGAACAAGTGGATCTACTGGATAATGAGAAAATAAAACGATTCCCGGAAGTTTTTTCTTCAAGCATGGAATTGAGTCAACAGAGGCAAGATTTGCGAGAGAAATTACTGAGGGAAGATCCGCTCTTCCAGAAGCTTGTGAAAGATCGACGAGCCGCTCACGCTGCAAGTCTTGATTATCTCCACAAAAAAGATAAAAGAATAACAAAACTAAAAAAAATCTTAAATTCTCCGTAATCCATGAAAGTGTTTATTTATCGAAGCGGCAAAACTTTCGGCCCCTATTCGATTAATCTACTCAATCAATATCTTCAGGAAGGTAAGGTATTGAGGTCGGATTTAGCCTGCCACGACGGAAAGGAATGGATCAAACTATCCGAAGTGCCTGGTATTTTTAATCCAGCCACAAAACCTGTTTCACTCGAAAAGCCTTTACTCCCTAAAAAACCACAAATTGCGGAAATAGAGAAGAATGCAACACCCAAGTCGAAGGATAAAAAAATACCATGGAAAATCCTCCTATTTGCTGGTGTTCCTTCATTTGTGATTACGGCTCTGGGTCTCGGTTTTTATTTTTTTGGGAGCCTAAGCCAGGATCCATCCTCAGGAAAGACGGAATTTGTTCATCTAACAGGCTCAAAATTAGGCAATTTGGACCCTAGGCCAGCAGCCCAAAAAATCGACGAATTTCTTTTTGACCGCCTTGAAAAAGAAAATTTGCAACCCAACCCCACGATTACGGATGAACAATTTGTACGCCGAATCTATCTC
>CACMQL010000040.1 GCA_902615835.1 uncultured Verrucomicrobiota bacterium | reverse complement strand
ACCTTTTGACCTCCTCGAAGGCTTTTGAGGGTATCGAAAACTTTTTTTTCTGAAATTTCAAAGTTTTTAAGAAATTGTTTAAATGCAGCCGGTTTTTTTACATTAGCCAACCCGAGCAGGAGGTGTTCGGTGCTGACATAATCATCCTGCATCTTCACCGAAAGCTGTTGCCCTTTTTCTACTGATTCAGTAAGAGCGGCCGATGCATAGGAACGGGCAGTGTTTACATTTCCTGCAATCTTGGGTAAATTTTTGAGTTCCCTTTGCAAGGAAAGCTGTATCGGGGCAACACCAATTCCCATCTCTTCCATAATTGCTGGCACAATTCCGTTTTCTTGCGACATAAGGGCTGAAATCAAGTGCCATACCTCCACTTCCTGCTGTCCATTACGACTGGCAATTTCTGACATTTCCTTGATTGCCGCGATTCCGAGCTCGGTAAACTTTTCAGGTTCGATATTCATAGGTTTCTACTTGCATATTTCATACCGAAATAAAACGATATAACTCCCTCTTTTTGTTGCCTTGTATACAATGACTCGAAAAAATCATCAGGCATTGAGGGACATTTTATAGGGCAGAAAGGCTCGATTGAGTCAAATTGGCGCAAACTCAGGGCTGATTCTTCTCCACTCAGATTCCCATTCTCTTACGGACATAAATGTGAAAAGAATAAAAATAGATTTACATGTTTGTCCTACAATTATTTCTTTTCACACGCGAATATCTATGATTCGAAAAAGATTTTGTCCTTAAAATTCGACTTCTCTTAAAAGGTTTAGCATCTTTTGAGAAACCAAAATTATAAAGGAATGATGAGGGAATTCTACAATAATCTCAAAAGCAGTATGCCAGTACAATACGCGAAGAATAAAAATCCAAGCTTGAACAGATACCCGGATGGTAATTCTTTCCCCTCACCCAATGGCATTGATTTAACTCCAGGTGAATTATTGGTATGCGTTCCAAGCGAGCATGGTTTGCCATAATTCCTTGAAGAAAAAGGCCATACTCATTTGGTAACTTTCGAAAAAGATGGGATTGAGTGTCAGGCAGATCGCCACACTTCAGGCACTTCACTTTTCCCCCATGCCCATTACACGGCCGGAGTGCGTAAAATTCTTCAGTCCAACTTTGGTGGTTCCCCATCCATGAGCTTCATCTAATTGGAATCAATGGGAAACTTGGTGGCAAGGGAGGGCAATTTATTCCAAAGGAATATCAATCTTCGGCCCGGAGGAAGCTGCCAAATTTTAGAGGTAGGCTTAGCCGCAAAAGCGGAATCGATTGCTCTCATAGGCCATGGTTTTTAGTCTTTATTAGGAAATGAAGCTGAAGGAACGGATTGAATACATTGACAAAAAACTCAATGAATTATATCCAGATCCACCGATCCCCCTTGATCATTCGGATCCTTACACTTTGTTGATTGCAGTACTTCTATCCGCTCAATGTACGGATGCTCGGGGCAACCGGGTTACACCGGCTCTTTTTGACTTGGCGAACTCCCCGCAAGCCATGGCAGAGCAATCGATTGATAAGATTAATTCAATTGTCAGGCCCTGTGGGTTGGCCCCAAAAAAAGCCAAGGCCATTTTAGGACTTTCCAAAATATTACTCCAGAAACATGACGCTTCGGTGCCCAACTGCTTTGTCGCACTGGAAGAACTCCCCGGCGTAGGGCACAAGACCGCTTCGGTAGTGATGGCCCAAGCCTTCGGGTATCCATCCTTCCCAGTAGACACTCATATTCACCGATTGGCTCAACGATGGAAGCTTTCCAATGGGAGAAGTGTCACCCAGACAGAAAAGGATCTAAAGAGACACTTTCCCCAAAACCGTTGGAATCAGTTGCATCTCCAAATCATTTATTACGCTCGTGAATATTGCCCTGCACATAGATGTCATGGATTGAGTTGTGAAATTTGTAAAACTTGCTTTCCAAAGAGGAGGAAAAAAATCTTTACCCAACGGTCTTAACCCGAGTTCACAAAAACCTGAGGTTTTGCAGTTTTGAGTCTGCCAATTGCAGATTCATCCAGTCCGGTCTCAAAAAGATAAACTTCACGTAAGGATTCAAGTGAAATTAAGAAGTTAACTGCGGATGCATCAAGCTTTACCCGGATCAAATTCAAATATTCTAAATTCCGTAATTCATTTAATTTGCTTATTCCCGAAGCATCAACTCCTTCGACTCCCTCAAGGAAAAGCTTTTTTAAATTTGGCATCTTGGCGATAAATCCAATTCCTGCATTGGTGACTTTTGAATCGGTCAGATCAAGAGAAATAATATGCGGAGCAATCATCATTAATTTTTCAAGATCTTCATCTTTCATCGCGAGTTCTGGATCAACCGATGAAATGACTTGGAGTCCTTTGGCTCCAACCATAGGTAGGATACGAATTCCTGAAGACCTTAGAGTATTCCAAGCGTCCTCACTGAGCATAATTTCATCCGGGCTTTTTGTCTCAATGGAACTTTCTACACTTGCGACATTTCCAGTGATTTCTTCCATGTTTATTCCAAAACGTTCTAAGATCGGACCCATTTTAGTTGGCATCGCAAAATATGCTCCCACGATTCCACCTGCGGCGAGAAGAAGTAAAAAAGTAAAAACAAAAATGGTGGAAAAAATTTTAGACAAAAAGCTCTTTTCCTGTGCTACCATAATAATCTGACCACCTTTTGCTCTTTGGATCTTCTGAACCTTCGATCCTTTTTTTTTGTCTACTTTTTTTTTGCTACGGTCAGTGGCCAATTTGGCTTTCTGTCTAGATGGGCTGGAATTTGTTGGTTGCCTCTCTACCTGAATTACAGGAGGGGGGTTCGCAGAAATAGATTTTAAACTTTCATTTCCTATTGTCGCTAAAACATCAGGTAATGCCTTCCACTCAGCAGTACCCTCGACTAACGCAAAATCCGTTGCCAAAAGTTGCTTCGATGCTAAGAAACTATTCGCTTGATCTATCGTGTAAGGCCCAAATGTTTGTCCGTTTCTTGAGACATATAAGTTCATTTAATAATTTCTTCACTAGACTATTTAATAATCAGTTTACAGCTAGAAATAGAAAAATTTAGACTTATTTTTTCAGAAAGTTAAAAGCGAAATTTCGAGGCTCGCAAGCCTTACTTAATCAATAGAAAATATATTAGGGAAGAGGGGGAAGAGGAGGAAGCTCATTCGCAGAACCTTCATTGGGTTCTGGCAAAGGCGGAAGACCGGGGAGAGCATTATCCTCAACAGGCATTGGGGGAAGGTCCCCGTTGTCAGCAGGAAAACCTGGTAAGGCAGGAAGCTCAGAACTGTCCATTGGTTGTGATTCAATCCCTGGCAATGCAGGAAGGTCTGAAGCCGCTGCTGCGGGTGAAGGTGATTCAGGCAATGCAGGGAAAGGGAGACCGGCCTCAGTTTGAGAGGGCATAGGAGCATCGGCTTCAAATTCTCTTATCGGTAAACCGGGTAATTGTGGAGAAACTTCAGGCTCCGGAAGTGCATCCTGTTCCGAAATTTCGGGTAAATCAGAAGGAAAAGATTCAACTGAAAAAGGTTGCTCCTGAGGTTGTACTGGTTCCTCAATAACCATCTCGACAACCGGACTTGGATCCGGTGATACAACCGGTAGTGAGTCAGTCATTTCATTGGCAGGTTCTTCAAATTCAAGGGGTGCTGTGACTGCATCAGAATCAGTTTTTTCCTCATCATCATTTTCGATTTCGGTGCTGGGTGCAACCTCAGTCAGATTGGCAGCAGTCTTGATTGGAGTGCCATCGGAACGCCAGGTAGCCTCTTCTCCGTGTCTTACTCCATCCGAGTAAGCACGAACATACATTTTTTGCCCATTCGGCCACCATCTTGTAACAGTTCCATTCCATTTGCCGTCGCTGTAGTTTCTCTCATACATTTTAACTCCATTTGAGAACCAACGGGTACTAGCACCGTCTTTCTTTCCATTTCTCCAACTTTCATCCGCGATTACGAATTTACCTTTCGATCCATTTTCAATGGTAACAATCTGACCTGTAAAAGGAATTTCAGAAAATTTTTGATAAAGAAGACCATAGCGGGTTGCAAAAAATTCATCATATTCATCCGAACTAACCTGATAGGCATCCTTTGAAATATCCATTTTCTGCTTCCCAATTGCAGTATCGCTAGGAGTTTCATTTTTGGCTGAATGAACAGCTACATTTTTACGATAACGGTTTTCGCAAGATGTGATGAGTAACAATACGAGAATACTTAGGGAAGCTGAACAGTAAAGTTTCATGGATATGCATTTAGAATATTTGTTTTTTATTGGCAAGAAAGAAGCTCGTTTTAGGTTAAGTGATCGGCTTTGATTGAGGATTATGATCTGCTGAAGCTGAGCATAAACGATCATATTCAATCTTCTCCGATCATAAGTGGTCGATTACTTTAAAAAATTAGCATAGCCTGGAAGTATGAATCTTGAAACACTCCTCTTGCTCATCCCAGCCTTCGGCCTTCTTGCCCTCTTCTTCACTTGGTGGAAAACACAAGAAATTAACGCTACCCCAGAAGGTTCTGAACGCATGGCAAAAATTGCTGCGAGCATTCAGGAAGGGGCGATGGCATTTCTTAAGGCTGAATATCGGATATTATTCCTTTTTGTAGCGTGCGTCGCTGTGTTGCTTTATTGGAGCGGTTCCAACAATGAAAACAGCCATGCTCTGGTGGCGGTTTCTTTCGCAGTGGGTGCTTTTTGCTCAGCCTTGGCTGGATACCTGGGGATGAAAGTTGCGACCAAGGCCAATGTCAGAACGGCAAACGCAGCAAAGGATAGCTTAGGCAAAGCACTTGAAGTGGCGTTTTCTGGAGGTGCAGTGATGGGGCTTGGGGTAGTCGGGCTGGGTATTCTCGGATTGGGTAGTCTCTTCTATCTTTTTGGAAATCACTTTGGAGCATTTGAGCCACAAGCTTCTCTGGGAGTTACTCTCTCTGTGTTAACCGGCTTTTCATTCGGGGCTTCCTCCATTGCACTTTTTGCAAGAGTTGGGGGCGGAATTTACACCAAAGCGGCGGATGTGGGAGCGGATCTGGTCGGAAAAGTAGAGGCAGGCATTCCGGAGGATCATCCCCTCAATCCTGCTACGATTGCGGATAATGTCGGTGACAATGTTGGCGATGTGGCCGGAATGGGAGCTGATTTATTTGAATCCTATGTGGGATCAATTATTGGCACCATGGTGTTGGGTGCAGCCATGGTTGCAGGGGCAAGTTCCTTTACCGATTTTCTGGGTGGACTCTCCCCGATTATTCTTCCTCTTATTTTAGGTGCGGTTGGAATTGTCACTTCGATTTTTGGAACCTTCCTCGTAAAGGTCAAAGATGGAGGGGATCCGCAAAAAGCTCTTAATGCGGGAGAATTCACTTCCTCCGCGATTATGATCATTGCTTCCTATTTCATCATCAATAAATTCCTGCCAGAAACCTGGATTTACAATGAAATAACTTACACTGCAATGGGGGTATTCTGGGCAACCATCATTGGCCTGATCTCCGGGCTTGCCATCGGGATTATCACTGAGCACTACACTGGTACAGATAAAAAACCAGTCCAGGCAATCGTTGATCAATCCATCACAGGTTATGCCACTAATATTATCTCCGGACTGGGGGTTGGTATGATCTCGACCACTTTCCCTATTTTGATACTGGCCGCTGCAGTCGTGGGTGCCTACGAATTAGCAGGACTCTATGGCATTGCAATCGCAGCGGTTGGGATGCTTTCCAACACCGGAATTCAATTGGCTGTTGATGCTTATGGTCCAATTTCTGACAACGCGGGTGGAATAGCCGAGATGGCTGAACTTCCTCCAGAAGTTAGGAAAAGAACCGACAAACTGGACGCCGTCGGTAACACAACGGCAGCCATTGGTAAAGGCTTTGCAATCGGTTCAGCAGCCCTAACTGCTCTTGCTTTATTCGCCGCGTTCAAAGAGACTGCGGGGATCGATGTAATCGATGTTTCGGCTCCCAAAGTCATGGCAGGATTATTTATCGGTGCCATGCTGCCTTTTCTTTTCAGTGCCCTGGCGATGGGTGCGGTTGGCAGGGCGGCCATGTCCATGATTCAAGAGGTCAGGCGTCAGTTTCACAATATACCTGCGCTTGAAAATGCCCTTGCGATCATGAAACGCAATGAGGGTAAATCCACCAGCGAATGGACGGATGATGAGAGGGAAAGTTTTGACGAAGCGATCGATGCGGCAGAATATGGAAAATGCGTAGAAATATCCACTCAATCTGCGATCAGAGAAATGGTCGCTCCAGGGATGGTGGCTATCCTGACACCCATTGCAGTTGGATTTGGTGGAGGTTCCACGATGCTCGGTGGTGTGCTAGCTGGGGTCACCGCTTCGGGGGTTTTACTGGCACTTTTTCAATCAAATGCAGGAGGTGCCTGGGACAACGCCAAGAAAATGGTCGAAGAGGGATATGAAATTGACGGAGTCACGCACGGAAAGGGTTCAGACATACACAAAGCTACCGTTGTAGGAGACACCGTTGGAGACCCCCTGAAGGATACCTCCGGACCGTCCTTGAATATTTTGCTAAAATTAATGTCGGTGGTTGCCTTGGTTCTCGCACCATTCCTTTGAATCAAAGAAAATCTTTCAAATAAGCATTCTCAAATAGATCGGCAAAATGTTTACGCCCAAGTTTGTCGAGTTTGTAATAAGCCGTTCCAGCAACCAGTATATCCACTCCTGCGTTCAGGCATGATTTAACATGTTCTGGGTTCACGCCTCCGTCGACTTCAATCAAGAAATTTAAGTTTTCTTTTTTTCTGATTTCATCAATTTCTTTGGCCTTGGAAAGAACTTCGTAAATAAATTTCTGACCACCAAATCCAGGGTTCACGGTCATGAACAAAATTAGATCAACCTGTTCCAAATAGGGTAAAAGGCTATGAGCTGGGGTATCTGGGTTTATCACAATTCCGTTTTGAATTCCAGCCGCACTAATTTTGGCTAAGGCTCTTGAATGGTCGTATTCCGGCTCCAAATGAATGCTTATGAGATCAGCACCTGCTTCGATAAAAGGCTCGATATAGCGATCCGGTTGTTGCAGCATCAAATGAACATCAAAAAATAGAGAGGAAGACTTCCTAAGATCGGATACCGTTTGAGGGCCAAAACTCAGATTAGGCACGAAATGTCCATCCATGATGTCTAGATGAATCCATTTTCTTCCATCTTGATCGGCAAGCATGAGTGAATCATGCAGCTTGGCATGATTCCCGGCCAGAATTGAAGGAGCTAGAAATTTTTCTCTTCGCATCGTGATTTACTTTACCGAATATTTTCAAGGACATCCCGACTCATCCTTTGCCCCATATCTCTTGCCAGGGAAACCTGCAATTGCCTGTCTCCCTGATGTTCAAAATCAGAACCCGACTGACTTGCAGCAATAAAGGAATAATTTCGGTCCAAAAGTTGATTGCCACTTTTTTGCTCAATCACTTGCATCCGGGCCATCATTCTTGATCTGAAAGTTTGTGCCACAATTGTGTCACTTGGGCGAAAAGAATCCGAACCTACGCGATAATCGCTAAAGGTAATTTTTACCACATAATCTTTTGGCTCGCTCCCTTTTTGACTGAAGACATTAGCTTCTGGTATTCTAAAGAATTCTTCTTTCACAATTCTTTTAGCAAGGGGAGTAAATTGGAAAGCTTTGGAATTATTTTTAAAATGCAAAGAGAGACTAAATTCTTTGGATTCTTCAGAAAATCCAGCTTGGTAATTACATCCTGTAAAGAATACCAAGAAACTCCAGATGAAAGTAATCTTTCGAAGATTATTCATCCGCAGCACGCAAATTTGCAATCTTTTGTTCTGCTTCTCTTGCTGCAGTCGACTCCGGTGCTGTGGTTATTGCCTCATTGTAAAAGTGGATAGAGGGACCATTTCCCAATTCACGCCAGCGGGTAAGGTAATATTTTCCAAACTTCTCAACATATGCACCCAATTCAACTTTACTCGCAGCGAGTACTTCCCTCATTTCCTTTCTTCCTTTTTCCGCATTGGCCTTTCTTTCTTTTGTTTCATCAAGCCTTTTCTGATAATCAGCCCCATTCTCATGGGGACTTTGAAGGGGAGCTTCTGCGTATAAAATTAGATAGTCTTCAAAAAAGTTCAGGGCTTTGAGGGTCGCCCCTTGGTCGTACGAAGGACCAGCAACTTTATTCTTGTAGATCATGGCTAGAAGAAAGTAGGCTTTTTCTCCGAGATAATTTTCAGGGTATAGATTAACCAACCTGTCGAGAGCATCCACAGCTTCTTCATTTTTTTCATCTTTAATCGAAATTTCAGCCAAGGCCATAAGTGCACGAGGGGCAAATCTTGGGCCTCGAGCAAGCCCTGCTATTTCATTGAGCCGCGATCGGTCCTGTATCCCGGATCTGAATCTGGGAATGACCCCCCACTTTCGGGGAAGTTTTTCTTGTGCGAGCCGTTCCGCTACTCTCATCAAAGATTCTGCGACAACTTCAAAATTATAGCTAGTGTAGGCTTCGGCAATGAGTCTCAAATGCTCAAAGGATTTACTCCAATCTCCTTTTGACTCGCGAATCTTAGCGGCCCGAAAGAGAGACTCGGGTCCAATTTGATAAGTCCGACCATCAATACTTACCTCTACATCAGATCTTCTCTTGGAAAATTTTTCGTAAAGCTTAAGCGATTTCGATTCCTTTTGCTCTTTTTCTAAATCATAGGCTTCTTTAAACCAGACTTTTGCCTCGATCTTATCATATGGTTTACGATTTTTGATGAAGAAACCAGTTCCAGGGAATAGGTATTCATTTTCAACACTATTGGAACTGCTGGCGGAATTCCTGTTCTGTGCCTCGGAAAAGATTACAGAAAAGAAAAAGAACAGGGATGGGAAATAAAGTTTGGAAATCATTATAATTACTAAAATCGAACAAGGGTTGCTGACCATGTCAAGCCTGCACCAAAAGCGACCAGCACACCCATTTCTCCTTTGCGAAAAATTCCTTTTTGGCAAGCTTCATCGAACGCAATCGGAATAGAGGCTGCGGAAGTATTGCCATGGAGTTCAAGATTGCAGAAAAATTTTTCAATTGGAATTTCTAATCTTTGGGCCATGCTTTCCACGATACGAAAATTTGCCTGATGCGGAATTACATGGTCCACTTGCTTAGTCCTCAGCCCATTGGCTTCCAGTAATTCTCTAGTCGCCTTTTCCATAACCCGTACGGCCGACTTAAAAATTTCTTTGCCATTCATTTTAAGAAAGTGCTCACGGTTCTCAACAGATGAAATCGAAGCAGGCATTTTCGATCCTCCGGCAGGTTGATGAAGCAGACTCGGATTTGACCCGTCAGCTCCTGAACGAAACCCCATTAGATGTGGACCTTCACCGTCTGTCATAACAATTGCCGCCCCTGCCCCGTCTCCAAAGAGCACACAGGTTTTACGGTCTTCCCAGTCCAAAATGGATGACATCTTCTCTGCTCCAATCACGAGGGCACATTTATACCTTCCGGAAGCAAGCATCCCATCGGCAACATCGAGGGAATAAAGAAAACCAGAACATGCGGCCTCCAAATCGAAGCAAGCCACTTTACCCAAACCTAATTGGTGCTGGAGGATGCAGGCGGTGGAAGGAAAAGCCATATCCGGCGTGATTGTGGCCACAATGACCAGATCAATTTGTTCCGGTTTAATTTTGGCTGAATTGATGGCTTTCTGGGCGGCGATGCGAGCAAGCTCACTGGTGGATTGCTCAGGTGCGGCGATTCTTCGTTCGATAATCCCAGTCCTGGTACGAATCCATTCATCGGAAGTATCAACCCTGAGGCTAAGTTCGTGGTTGTCCAAAATCTTATCAGGCACATAAGAGCCGATTCCTCTAAGAACACTCTTCACGGATGTGGTAAAACTGAATTCACTTCCAATTCTTTAAGCACCAACAAAGGGTTCGGGTCGGAAAATCTCATTGGCTTCCTTAACATCAAGAGCCATTTGAGCAAGCATATCGTGCTGTACTAAATCAAGAGCTATTTTAACCGCTCCACTCACATGATTCCGGTTAGATGACCCATGAGCTTTGATCACATTTTGGGTGAGACCGAGCAAAGGGGCTCCTCCAAATTGTTCAGGATTAATTCTTTGCTTGAGACTTATAAATGCCCCTTTCGAGAGAAGCGCCCCTGTCTTCCGCAGGGCATTTCGCCTAAGTTCTTCATCCAAAAAGGTGCTAATTAGTTTACTGAGTGACTCGCAAGCCTTAAGGACGATATTGCCCACAAACCCGTCACAAACCACAACATCAACTGCATTCTCAAATATCTGAAACCCTTCGATTAAACCACTGTAATTGATAATGGCACCATTAATATCTTTAAGCATCTCATGAGTCTCATTGATCATTTCATTTCCTTTACCCTCTTCTGTACCGATGGACAGCAATCCGACTTTGGGCCTAACCAGCCCTAAGGCAACCCGAGCGTAGTTTGATCCTAGGATTGCGTTTTGGGCAATATGGAACGGTTTTGCATGCGGGTTGGCTCCCGCATCCAGAAGGGTAAAATATCTTTCCCGACCTGGCCATATGGTGCATAACGCCGGCCTTTCGACTCCTTCCAGGGTACGCAACCGAATTGTACTCCCTGCCATCAGACAGCCCGTATTCCCACAACTTAAAAGAGCTTGTGCCTCTTGCTCTTTTATACAATTCAAAGCCATAGCCATGGAGGAATTTTTCTTTCCCTTGATTCCCGCAATGGGTTTTTCATCCATTTCCACAACTTCAGGTGCGTGCCTGATCTCCACATGATCGGAATCCAAGTTCTCAAAATCATTCGCATGACTTTCAATTATATCCTCTTTACCAAAGAGAAGAAATCGGGTCCCCCGCGGTGAAGATTCTAGGGATTGAGATATGCCGGCAATCACTTCATAGGGTCCACGGTCGCTCCCCATCACATCAATCGCCAAAGTTACTTTCGCCTCGGTACCTTCCATGCCGAAGCCACTCAGGGGTCTTAAACTTCTAGATCAAGGACTTGCTTACCCCGATACTGACCAGTTTCAGGATTGACTCGATGAGACCTTGAAAAAGTTCCGTCAGGTTCTTTGACAAGCAGCGGGGCTTCAAAGCGGTTTGCACCTCTGCGTTTGCGACTTCTCTGTTTTGATTGCTTTCTTTTAGGCTGTCCCATTTTTCGGATAATAACTACAGTGCCTTTTGCGTCAAGATCAGAGAAGAGAATCTATCGACTGAGAAAGATTCCAAAAACAATTATGGAAAGTGTAATCCGATAGACCACGAACACACCCAAACCTCTTCGGGATAAATATCCGACTAGCCAGAAAACTGACAAGGCCGCAAACACCCCTGCAACCAAACAACCAAAAATGACTGGTCCCAGTTGGAGATACTGGTTCATAGCTTCCCATTTCGTAAAGCATTTGTATCCCGCAGCTGCTGTCAAAGTGATTAGGCCCAAAAGAAAACTGAATTCTGCTGCATGCACCCGGCTCAAACCAACAATATACCCACCTACAATTGTCATCATTGAGCGACTGGTTCCGGGCCACATTGCAAAGCATTGTAAAAAACCAATTAGCAAAGATGAGCTGAGATTTAAATCCTCTAGAGATTTTTCGGTAACACGAGATGAGGCTAATTCCTGCGATTTTTTCCGCTTTTCTGCCCAAGCCATGAAAAGACCTCCTACAAATAAAGCCAAGGCAACGGGCAGGAGTCCGAACAGATAACTTTCAATCAAATCATCGAGCAGAAGGCCTATAAATGCAGCAGGTAAGAAAGCTAAAAACAGATTAATGGAGAGTTTTAGACCTGAAGGATTCAATCCTAAAATCCCAAGTACCATGGACCATACCCGAATTCTATAGATTAAGGCCACAGCCAAAATTGCTCCCCCCTGAATAACAATGAGGTAGGCATTGACAGCTTCTTTTTTCAACTCTGAATTAGCTTCATTTTCCAAAATCTCACTTGCAATTATAAGATGTCCTGTGGAAGAGATGGGTAAAAACTCAGTCACTCCTTCGATAATCCCATAAATGGTTGCATCCAGATAGCCCATTGATGGGCTAAGTCTTTCTTTTTTAATTTCCTGAGAAAAACCAACTTGCTCTGAAAAAAGAATGGAAGAAAACAGAAAAACAAAGAAAAAGGTTTGGCGAATAGGCATGAATACTTCTAAAAGAAATAAAATGAAATATCCATTATTCCACAATCCATTGCTTAGTCAATGAATGATAAGGATCAACTTTCTGTCTCCACCGAAAATCTCAAAACGGGCCACGATCTCCCTGAAGATGAACTCTCTTCATGCATTAAGGAGTTAACCCGGGAATCGGTCTCTCCTCAGCATAAGCAGGATTTTCTTAAAGCACTGGCACAGAAAGGGGAAACTTACGAAGAATTTTCCATTTTTATCAGGGAATTTCGAAAAATGTCGGTTGATCCGCAACTGCATGAGTTTGCTCCTTATTCGATTGATCTTTGCGGAACCGGAGGGGACAAAGCCCAAACTTTCAACATCTCCAGTTTTGTCTCCTTTGTTGTCGCAAGTGCGGGAGTTCCTGTGATCAAGCACGGGAATCGCTCGATATCCTCCAAGTGTGGAAGTGCCGACCTGATCGAAGCCATTGGAATTCCTCTCAATCCACCAATCGATAAGATTCGTGAATGTTTGAAATCCTTAAACTTCACTTTTCTATTTGCTCCCCATTTTCATCCTGCTTTCAAACACATTGCTCCAATCAGAAAAACGCTGGCCGAAACCGGGATTATTACCATATTCAATCTTCTCGGCCCTACCATTAACCCCGCAAGGCCTGCTAATCAACTTCTTGGAGTATTCGACCCAATTTATTTATCCAAAATTGGAAAAGCCCTAACTTCAAACGAGGTAAAGTCTGGCTTGGTTGTTCATGGAGAGGTCAGGCATTCTCAAGTGATGGGTATGGATGAATTGACCTCTTGCGGAGCAAATCAGGTTTTTGGAATTGGTGAGCTTGCCATGGAGAAAACTGAACAATGGCAACCCGAAAAATGGAAGGTTAAAACTGGGAATTATGCTGACTTACGCGGAGGTGATCTTGCAGAGAATCTTAAAATTATGAAAAGCCTCCTCGACGGAAGTGCTCCATATACCTTACGAACTACTGTACTCGTCAACGCCGCTACCGCTTTCTGGATTCAAGGCAGATGCTCCTCCTTGGGTGAAGGAATGGAACTAGCGGAATCCCTTCTAGTGAACGGAACCGTCAAGCTGTGGTTGGAAGAAGTGAGTAATTTTTTCAGGTAATGACCAAACCCCTCAAATACTTTGGTACGGACGGAATTCGGGGGCCATATGGTGGGGAAATAATTAATGAAGAGTTCTACCACTCCCTAGGCATTGCTTTTGCACAGTTCCTCGAAGACAAAAATTGTGATAAATCGAAACCAATTCTGCTTGCACGAGACACTAGACCTTCAGGAGAAAAACTTCTCGCAAGTTGCTTACACGGATTAAAGGAGAAAAATTTTACGGCATTGAATCTAGGCGTTTTACCCACCCCTGCCCTTGCTTTTTCGATAACTAGTCAGCATGCATTGGGCGGGATAATGGTGACTGCATCTCATAATCCGCACAGCGATAATGGTCTTAAGATTATTTCCCATGAGGGAGGAAAACTGACGGTGAATGAAGAAAGAAGCATCGAGAATTACATTTCGAAACAACAAGCTTTTCCTGAAGATCTTTCGGCCCAAACAATTGAAACCACTTCATCATACATAGATGCCTACATCCAAAACCTAACTGATTGGTTTGCTCCCAATTTTTTAGCCGGCCAGAAAATCGTCATTGATTTGGCTAATGGTGCTACTGTGATTACCTCTCCTTTGGCCCTCGAGTCTTTTGGAGCCGAAGTAATATGTATGAATCAGGGAAATGGTTTGATTAATGACCAAGCGGGTTCGGAATTTACCGAGGGATTATCCAAGAGGGTTATCGAGGAAAATGCTGATATGGGTCTTGCTCACGACGGAGATGGGGACCGTATCATTTTCGTAGATAAAAATGGGTTCAAAATTGACGGTGATAAAATTTTGGGAATCCTGGCCGTCCATGCCCAAAAATATGGCTCACTTCAAGCAGGTGGATTCGTTTCCACAATTCATAGCAACTCCGGCCTGGAAGAATTCC